>JBDGUA010000002.1:0-31718 GCA_042216345.1 Haloferacaceae archaeon | reverse complement strand
GTTCCGAGAACGATGAAAAAGCCTGTCTGCCAGTCCTCGATGAGGTCGACGACCGTTCGGTCCGACATGGACCAGCAATGGCCCGAACTCGGGAAAACTGTGTCGCCCCCGACGGCTCCGTTCGGGCGACCGCACGCGCAGAGGGCTCCGCGGGGAGCGACGAACCTTTATCCCGGGGCGCACCCCTCACATGGACACCATGCGAACGAGTGACGAACGTATCCTGACGACCCACGTCGGGAGCCTGCCCCGGCCCGACGACGTGATCGAGTTGCTCAACCGCCGCGCCGAGGGGGAGGCGATCGACGAGTCGGAGCTCGCGACCGCGGCGGAGGCCGCCCGCCGGGAGGTCATCAGGCGCCAGGACGATGTCGGCATCGACGTCGTCAACGACGGGGAACAGGCCCGCGTCGGCTACAATGTCTACCTCCGGGACCGACTGGACGGCTTCGGCGACCGGGAGGTGACCCGGAAGCTCTGGTCCGACGTCAAGGAGTTTCCCGGCTTCGCCGAGCGCGCCTACGAGGGGACCGAACTCGACCCCCAGGACCGCCCCGCCGCCGTCGGTCCGATCGCGTACGATCCCGCGCGCGCCGAGCGGGAACTGGCGAGCTTCGGGACGCTGCTGGAGGAACTCGACGTCGACCCCGTGGAGACGTTCGTCACCGCCGCCTCGCCCGGCGTCGCGACCCAGACCCTGCGGAACCGATACTACGACACCGACGAGGCGTACCTCGAGGCGATGACCGAGGCCCTCCGCCAGGAGTACGAACTCGTCGCCGCGTCCGGGTCGGTCCTCCAGATCGACGCCACGGACATGCTGGGCTACCGCCACCGCCACTACCAGGACCGCTCGCTCGACGAGTTCAAAGATCGGGTCCGCCGGCACGTCCGGGCGATCAACGAGGCGACCCGGAACGTCGACGCCGAGCAGATCCGGCTGCACGCCTGCTGGGGCAACTACCAGGGCCCCCACACCCACGACGTCCCACTCGAGGAGATCCTGCCGCTGCTGTACGACCTGGACGTCGGCGGACTCCTGCTCGAGCAGGCCCAGCCCCGCCACCAGCAGGAGTTCCGCGCGTTCGCCGAGCACCCGCTGCCCGACGACTGGGTGGTCGTCCCCGGCGTGATCGACGTGAAGACCAACGTCGTCGAACACCCCGAGACCGTCGCCGACCGCATCGAGCGCGTGGCCGACGCCGTCGGCGACCCGACGAGGGTGCTGGCCGCCCCGGACTGCGGGTTCGGGACGCTCGTCGGCTGGCACACGGTCGAACGGGAGATCGTCTGGGAGAAACTGGCCGCGATGGTCGAGGGCGCCGCGATCGCCACCGACCGGCTGTTCTAACGCTCGCCGACGGCGGGAGGGCCTACCAGTCGAGGTCGATCTCGCCGGCGTCGAGTTCGGCCTCGACCTCGCGGGCGGCCTCGACCATGTTCTCCATCTTGCCGTAGGCCACGTCGCGGGGCAGCAGCTTCAGCCCGCAGTCGGGCGAGACGGTGAGCTTCTCCGGCGGGACCACCTTCAGGCCCTGCTTGATGTTGGCCTTGATCTGCTCGACGGACTCGACCTCGGCGACGTGGACGTCGGTGACGCCGAGCGCCAGGTCCGGCTCGAATTCGGGGTCGGTGAACACGTCGATCTGCTCGTAGTCGCCGTTGCAGAGTTCGACGTCGAACTCGTCGATCGGGTAGTCGTTGATCTCGGGGTAGATCCGCGAGTAGTCGCCGTAACAGACGTGCAGCCCGATGCGGACCTCCTCGGGGATGCCCGCGACGATGCGGTCGAGGCACTCGCCGACGATGGCGTAGTCGTCGGGCGTCGTCGCCAGCGCGGGCTCGTCGATCTGGATGTAGCGGGCGCCGGCGTCGACCAGGCGCTCGATCTCCTCGTTGACCAGGTCCGCCAGGTCGTACGAGAGCGCCTCGTCGTCGGCGTAGGCCTCGTTGAACGACCAGCTCGCCAGGGTGTACGGCCCCGTGATTGGCACCTTCACCGGGCGGGTGGCGACGTCGTCGGTGAACGCGAACTCGTCGACGAGCCACTCCTCGCCGTAGGCGACCTCGTCGACGACCGAGGGCTTGTTGAAGTAGTTGTGGCCCCAGACCTTCACGGGGCCGTTGAACTCGTAGCCCTCGATGAGGTCGGCGAAGTACTCGACCATCTCGTTGCGGCGCATCTCGCCGTCGGCGACCACGTCGATGCCGGCGCGCTCGTGCTCCTCGGTGATGAGGCGGGCGGCGTCGTCCTTGGCCTCCGCCCAGGCGTCCTCGTCGACCTTCAGCTCGGGGTCGTCAAGGTCGCGCTCGAACAGTTCGCGCATGCGGTCGACCCACTTGGGCTTGGGGTAGGAGCCGACGACGGTGGTGAGCAGGAAGTGCTCGTTGGGGTGGTTCGGTGGGCGGAACTGCTCGCGGTTGTTCGCGGGACGGTCGCTCATCGGTCCACCTCCGCGAGGGCGACGGCCTCGCCGAGGGTCTCGAGTTTGGCCTCGTACTTGTTCACGGGCAGGTAGAACAGCTCGGTGTTCGAACTCACGTAGACGCGCTCGAAGTCGGCCACCGGGATCTGGTCGGCGACCCACTCGACGCGCTCGGCGACGGTCTCGGCGTCCTCGACCAGCGTGTTCTGGCCGTCGACCAGCCCCAGGGCGACGGCGTCCTTGGTGCCGTACTCGTTGACGTTGTAGAGCTGGGCCTCGCGGTCGGCGGTGACGAAGTCCAGGCCGAAGGCGTCGACGTCGGCGTCCATCAGGTGGGCGTAGAGCTTCTCCCCGAGGGCGCCCCAGTAGGTGTGGACGACGACCTCGGCGTCGGTCGCGGCGGCGACCTCGTCGACGGCGTCGCTGACGCGCTCGTCAAGGCCGTCGCCCGGCGGGTTCTCCGTCAGCGACGGTTCGAGCAGGAACAGCGTGTCGTGCTCGGGGAAGGCCTCGACCTCGCCGGCGAGGAACTCCGCGACGGCGGCCAGGAAGTCGGCCTCGTCGCCGTAGTGGTCGTCGGTCGCCAGGTCCGCCAGCGAGTAGGGGCCGGGCAGGACCGCCTGGAGCGCGTCGGCGTCGTCGCCGAGCAGGTCGGCGGCGGCGGAGAGTTCCTCGGCGACGTCGCCGGAGAACTCCAGGTCGCCGACGACCTGGGGGTCGCGGTAGAAGTTGTTGTTGTCGTAGTAGCGGACGATGCCGCCGGTCTCGACGTTGTCGTGGACGGTCAGCGGGTGGGCGATCATGTCGTCCCAGCGCCCCTGGCCCTCGACGACCAGGTCGAGGTCAGCCGCCGTCTGGGCGTCGACGAACTCCTCGCGCACCTCCCCGTAGGTGTCGGCGATCTCGGCGCCCTCGTCGCCGCTGATCAGGTCGGCCTTCTGGTGGCCCTTCAGATCGGACAGTTCCTCTTTCGCCCAGTCGGGCAGTGGATACAGGCCCGGCGTCGTCGCAACCAGTTCGGTCATCGTTCCCGGCTAGGAAATGACGCCGCTTAATATTTGCTATAGTGAATAATGCCCCGTAGTTATCTCCATCGGGCGGGGGACGACGCCTCGGACCCGCGATCAGTCCCGGGTCAGCCGCAGCACGGTCAGCGTCTCGAAGGGGAACGACTCCTCGCGGACCGGTTCGTGGTCGAGGCCCGCCGCGGCGACCAGCTCCAGGACCGCCTCGTAGCCCGTGAGGCTGGAGACCAGCAGGAGCACCTGCCCCCCGGGGGCGAGCACCCGGCCCACGTCGGCCAGGAAGGGCTCGATCAGCGCCCGACCGGTCTCGCCGCCCGAGAGGGCCGCCTCCATCCAGTCGCCCCACTCGTTGTCGGGGTCGGTCGGGAGGTAGGGCGGGTTGAACAGGACGATGTCGAACGCGCCCGCGCGGAAGGGATCGACGAGGTTCCCGCGCACGACCGTGATCCCGCGGGCGCGCGCCTGCCGACAGGCGTGTGGGTTGACGTCGCTGGCGACGACCGAACAGTCCGTCTCGACGGCGACCCGCTCGGCCACCCAGCCCGAGCCGGTGCCGACCTCCAGCGCCCGCCCGCGAGCGTGCTCCAGGGCCGCCTCCGCCAGCAGCGCCGAGTCCTCCGCCGGCTGGTAGACGGCGGTCTCGACGCCCCGGCGCTCGGCGAGGTCCCGCGTGGAGTCGCGGGTCACGAGCCGTCCCCCTGGCCGCCGTCGGAGCGTTCGTCGGCCGCCTCGGCCTCGTCGGACTGGTCGTCGTCACCGTCGGCGTCCTTGGAGCGTTCGTCCGCCTCCCCGCCGCCGTCGGACCCGCCGTCGTCCGCTTCCTCGCCGTCGTGGGCCGCGGCCTGCTGGCCGGCCAGGGCGGTGACGTCGCCGTCGAGGTCGCCGGAGATCCGGAAGCCGCCCTCGGCCTGCCGGGCCATGAGTTCGCGCTGCGGGAAGGGGATCTCGATGCCCTCGGCCTCGAAGGCCTCCTTGACCCCCTGGATCACCTCGGTCTTGGCGCGCCACTCGCGGCCGGCGGTCGGGTTCGAGATCCAGAAGCGCAGCCGCAGGCCGACCGCGGAGTCGCCGAACTCCGTGAGGACGACGTGGGGGGTCGGCTTCTCCATCGGGAGTTCGGCGTCGGCCAGGACGTCCTCGGCGACGCCGGCGGCGACGTCGAGGTCGGTGTCGTAGTCGACGCCCACGTCGACGTGGGTCCGGTAGCGCCCGGACCGCGAGCGGTTGACGACCTCCGTGGCGGTGACGATGTCGTTCGGGATCATCACGACCTCGTCGTCGAAGGTCTTGAGCTCCGTGTTGACGATGGAGATGTCCTGGACGATCCCCTCCCGGTCGGCGACCTCGATCCAGTCGCCGAGTTCGAACGGTCGGGAGAACAGGACCACGAACCCCGCCAGGACCGCCCCCAGCGTCTGCCGGGCGGCCAGTCCGACGACCACGCCCAGGAAGCCCGCCCCCAGCAGGAGGTTCCCGATCGGGACCTTCCACAGCGAGAGGATGGCGAAGAAGACGACCAGGAAGATGCCGATCTGGACGAGGTGGTGGGCGACCTCCTGCTGGTGGCGGGAGATGGCGCCGCGGTCGGTCGCCAGCCGGCGGATCACGCGCTTGGTCGCCCGCGTGAGCGTGTACGAGCCGGCCAGCAGCGCGACCGACAGCGCGAGCTTGATCAGGTCCGTGCGGGTGAAGTTCAGCACGTCCATCACCAGCAGCACCTGCGGCGTCGCCCGCCAGACCACGACCAGCGCGCCCGCGCCGAGCAGCCACAGCAGCGCCGTCGTCATCGCCTGGGCGGTCTCGACGGCGAGGTCCGACGACCGCGCCTTCAGCGGGGGGCCGACCCGGCGGACCAGCTCGCTCAGGACGAACAGCCCCGCCAGCACCGCCCCGGTGGCGAGCAGCTGTGACTCCAGGGTCGCCGAGAACTGCTGGACCTGCGCGATCAGCTGGCTCACCCCGAGCATGTCACCCCTCCACGTCGACCTCGGTGTCTGCCCCCCCGTCGAGCCCGTGCTCGGCGGCGATGCGGGCCAGCCGCGCGAACTCGGCGGGCGTGACCGACCCCGCGCGCTTGCCCAGCAGCTCCTCGGGCGCGGCCTCGACCACGGCGTCGCCGTCGTCGAGCCCCGAGATGTGGACGGTGTTGCGGATCGCGTTCCGGATGGTCTTGCGTCGCTGGGTGAACAGCGCCTTCACGAACCGGAGGAAGAACGCCTCGTCGTCGACGACGTAGTCGGGCTGCTGCGGCGTCGTGCGGACGACCGCGCTCTCGACCGCCGGCGGCGGCGAGAACGCCGCCGGTGGGACCGTCTCGACGACCTCGACGTCGGCGTAGTGCTGGGCGCTCACGGAGAGGCGCCCGTAGTCGTCGCCGCCGGGTTCGGCGGCCATCCGATCGGCGAACTCCTTCTGGAACATCAACACCAGGGGGCGCTCCGCGGGCAGGAGCCGGAAGGCGATCTCGCTGGAGATGCCGTACGGGAGGTTCGAGACGCAGGCCGTGAACGCCGGAAGCTCCACCTCGAGGGCGTCGCCCTCGAGGATCGACAGCTTGCCGGCCGCGACGTCGTCGGCGAACTCCCCGCGCAGGAACTCGGCCAGCCGCCGGTCGCGCTCGACGACCGTCACCCGGGCGTCGGCGCCGTGGTCGGCCTCGGCGCGGGCGAGCAGTCGGTCGGTGAGCGCGCCGGTGCCGGCGCCGATCTCCAGCAGGTGGCTCGTGTCCGCCTCCGCGGGCAGGTACGTCGGCACCCGGTCGAGCACGCGGTCGTCGACGAGAAAGTGCTGGTCCTGGTTCGGGTCGCCGCCGATTCCGGCCCGACGAATCAGGGCGTCGGGGTCACGCAGCTCCCGGGTAGGTCGGGAGTCCGACTCGGTCATTGGTCGCCGTAGGAGCGGCCGCGGCGTAAATGTCTCGCTCCGTGACACTCGCCCCGTACGGAGTCACACGCCAGCACCCACCCCGGTCGCTCACACCACCGCGGGCCGGGTCGCGACGAGGGCTCACTCCCCGGCGACGAACTTGCCCTCGCGGCCCACGAAGGTCTTGTACTTGAGGTCCTCGTCGCGGAGCTCCTCGATGATTCGCTCCACGAGCTTCTCCTCGGGGCTGTGCAGCCCGGAGACGCGGTCCGTGAGGTCCTCGAAGCTCTCGAAGCGTCCGCGCTTGCGCTCGTCGAGGATGTTGTTCCGGAGCTTCTTGCCGATCCCGGGCAGGAGGTTGAGCTGGTGGAGCCGGAGGGTGATCGGCTGGGCGTCGTTGTAGAAGTCGACGAAGCGCTGCTCGTCGTCCTCGACGAGTTCCTCGACGACGTACTCGAGCTCGTTGCGCGCGCCCTGGGAGAGGTCGTCGTAGTCGACGTCGCGGACCCGCTCGACCGCCTCCCGGTCGGCCTCGGGCGAGACGACGACCCGGTCGCCGATGCTCACGCCGGCGTCCGCCGAGACGGTGAGCTCGACGAGCCGCAGTGTCCGCTCCCCGACCGCGTACGCGAGCGGCGACTTCTTGTACTGGGGCCGGTCGTCGCCCGGCCGCCCGTGGGGGAGGTAGTCGAGGACGACGGCCCGCTCGGTCTCCGTCCCCTCGCCAGCCGCGGCCTCGTCGCGCTCGCTCGTAGTCATACCCCATCCGTAGGGTGACGAGTCACTTAAACAGTTTGTCGGTCACGGGAAAGGACTCGCGCGACTGGCGTCGAAAATCCGGGCCCGCGAGGGGGTCGTCTCCCGCCCGTCGACGCCGCCCTCGAGACGACGGGGATCGGTACGCCAGCGATCCGATTACTGGACCGCCGAATAGCGACGGATTCGAACGCCGAATAGCCACGGATTCGAACGCCGAAGACCCAGACCGGAGAATCCGAACGGCGGAGTCGCGGCGGTCTCAGGCGTACTCGGCGACGACGTTGAGAATCTCGTCGAGTTCGTCGCCGTCGAGCGCGTAGCGCTGCTGGGCGAAGACGGCGCGGAGCTCGGTGCGATTGCGGGGGAGCAGGTCGGCGATCTTGAACGCGGTGGGTTCGTCGACCTTCTCCAGTTCCTGCAGCCGCGCGACGAGTTCGCGGGACTCCTCGGGATCGAGGAGCGCGAAGCGGTTGACGTGTTCGATCGCGCGGGTCAGCTCGTAGCGCATCTCGCGCTCCTCGTCGAGTGCGCGTTCTTCCTCGACCTCTTCGAGGATCTCCTTGACCTCGCTGACGGTCAGGAACTCCTCGTCAAGCTTCTCCTTGAAGATCGTCATCCGTCTACTGCTGTGCTCGCAGGTGGGCGGGACGGGCGATGATCGTCTTCTCCTTGCCGCCGTCGGTGATCAGGACCTTGTACGCCCGGCCCTGCTCGCCGACGACCTCGCCCGTCTGGCCGTTGAACCGCGGGTGGAAGCGGCCCTTGGGGACGCTGGGGTCGAGTCGGAGGTGGACCTTCTGGCCCTCGTCGAACTCGGCGATGGAGCGCTGCGGCGGGGAGGTCCCGCGCTCGCGCGGATCGTTCGAAAGCTTGCCTCGTGATCCCTGGAGTGGCCCGTTGGAGTTCGGCATGGTCGTGGGCCACTCTACTGCGGTCGCGGTTATAAAACGTACGTTCCAGCCTCGTCAGATGCGCGGGGCGAGCCCCCGCGGCGCCGGCGACGGAGAGAGTAACGTCTTTCAACGCGTCGCACGGAGGGTCGGTATGTTACTGACCGTCTCCGGCCCGCCTGGCAGCGGGAAGAGCACGACCGCCGCCAGCCTGGCCGACGCCTTCGACCTCGAACACATCAGCGGCGGCGACATCTTCCGCGAGCTGGCCGCCGAGCGCGGCTACACCGCCGTGGAGTTCAACAGGCTGGCCGAGGAGGACGACCAGATCGACCGCGACCTCGACCGCCGGCTCTACGGGATCGCCGCCGACCGCGACGACGTCGTGCTGGAGTCCCGGCTGGCCGGCTGGCTCGCCGGCGACCACGCGGACATCCGCTACTGGCTGGACGCGCCGGTCGACATCCGCGCCCGCCGGATCGCCGAGCGCGAGGACAAGCCGGTCGCCCGCGCCCGCGAGGAGACCGTCGAGCGCGAGGCGAGCGAGGGGCGACGCTACCGGGAGTACTACAACATCGACATCGACGACCTGGGCATCTACGACATGGTCCTCAACACCGCACGCTGGGGGCCAGCCGACACCCTCGAGATCGTCAAGATCGCCGCCGGGGGCTACCGCCCCGCGGAGGACGAGGGCAAGTTCCCGGTCGAGGGCGTCGACTACGACTTCTGACCCATGCGTGGCCCGCCCGCGGATCGCGACCTGTCCGCCCTCCTGACGTTCGGCGTCGTCAACCTCGACAAGCCGCCGGGGCCCTCGGCCCACCAGGTGACCGGCTGGGTGCGCGACGCCGTCGACGAGTCGCTGGCGACGCTCGCCGACGACCCCGCGGTCGGCCTCGACGGCGCCGCCCACGCGGGCACGCTCGACCCGAAGGTGACTGGCTGTCTCCCCGTTTTGCTGGGCGACGCGACCCGCCTCGCGCAGGTGTTCCTCGAGGGGGCCAAGGAGTACGTCGCCGTGCTGGAACTGCACGGCCCCGCGCCGGACGACCTCGAGGCCACAGTCGCCACCTTCGAGGGCGACCTCTACCAGAAGCCGCCACGCAAGAGCGCCGTCTCGCGGCGGCTGCGCACCCGCGAGATCTACGACCTCGACCTGCTTGAGGTCCAGGGGCGCCAGGCGCTGTTGCGGATCCGCTGTGAGAGCGGGACCTACATTCGGAAGCTCTGTCACGACCTCGGGTTGGCAGTCGGGACGGGCGCGCACATGGGCGACCTCCGGCGGACCGCCACGGACCCCTTCGACGACCGCGACCTGGTGACGATGCAGGACCTCGTCGACGCGCTCGCGTGGGCCGAGGACGGCGACCCCGAGTCCCTCCGGGAGGTCGTCGCCCCGGCCGAGCGGGCGCTGACGCACCTCCCGCGGGTCACCGTCGCTCCCTCCGCCGCCGAGCAGATCGCCGAGGGTGCGCCCGTCTACGCCCCGGGCGTTATCGACGCCGAGGCGGCCGAGCGGGGCGGCCTCGTGGCGTGTTTCACACCCGACGACGCCGCGGTCTGCCTGGGGACGCTCGTCGGGGACCCCGACGCCGACCAGGGGACCGTCGTCGAACTCGAACGCGTGCTGGTGTAGGCCGTCGTGCGTGCCGACTGGTCCTGCGTCGGCCGGAGGTTCGCGGCGCCCCCGAAACGAAGGCCTTAATTGCGGGACGGGCGTCGTCTCACGTGCGGGACCGTGGGGTAGTGGTATCCTATGCGGATGGGGTCCGTATGACCCGAGTTCGACTCTCGGCGGTCCCACTTCGAATTTTGTCGACGTCACACAGTTGGAAGCTCTGGGTCTGTCTGTCCATTTTACTCTACTGACACACCCGAAACAAACCAGAATCCGGAGATGGTCCCCGCGTGGGCCCGAACGCCAGTCGCGGCGGTCCAACACAAAGGCTATTCGTTCCCACCGAGTTGCCACGTGTTATGCGCGAGGAGGAACTCAATCCCGGACTGGAAGGCATCGCAGTCGCCGAGACGCGGCTGAGCAGCATCGACGGGGAGGAGGGGGAGCTGATCGTCGGCGGCTTCCCGATCGAGGAGCTGGCGGGCAACGCGACCTACGAGGAGAGCGTCTACCTGCTGCTGAACGACCGCCTGCCGACCGGCGACGAGCTGGCCGCGTTCCGGGACGCGCTCGCCCAGCGCCGCCAGATCGGCGACGAGGTCCGAGCGGTACTGCGACGGGCCGCCGCGGAGGGGAAAGACCCGATGGACGCTCTCCGGATGGGCGCCGCCGCGGCGAACCTCGGCGCCGAGGAGGAGCCGATCCGGACGGCGGTTCAGCGCGTGATCGCGGTCTTCCCGACGATCGTGGCGACCTACTGGCGGTACCGACAGGGCGACGAGCCCGTCGCGCCGCGCGAGGACCTCGGCCACGCCGCGAACTACCTCTACATGCTGACGGGCGAGGAGCCCGCCGGGGCGGCAGTCCGCGGGATGGAGACCTACCTGAACACCGTCGTCGACCACGGGCTGAACGCCTCGACGTTCACCGCACGGGTCGTGGTCTCGACCGAGTCCGACGTCTTCTCCGCGGCGACCGCCGCCGTCGGCACCCTGAAGGGACCCCTCCACGGCGGCGCCCCGGGGCCAGTCCTCGAGATGCTGCAGGAGGTGTACGAGACGGGAGATCCCGAGGGCTACGTCCGGGAGAAGCTGACCTCGGGCAAGCGCCTGATGGGGTTCGGCCACCGCGTCTACCGGGTTCGCGACCCGCGAGCCGCCGTCCTCTCGAGCGCGGCGGAGCGCTTCTACGAGGCCGACGGCGACGCCGACTTCTTCCAGACGGTCCAGGCGTTCGAGGACGTCGCGGTCGACCTGCTTGCCGAGCACAAACCCGACCGCCGCCTGGACACCAACGTTGAGTTCTACACCGCGGCGCTGCTCCACGGCGTCGGCGTGCCGAAGGAGCTGTTCACCACGACGTTCGCGGTGTCCCGGGTCGGTGGGTGGATGGCCCACAGCCTCGAACAGAAGGCCGACAACCGGATCGTCCGCCCCCGCGGCGTCTACGTCGGCGAGACCGGTCGGACGTGGACGCCGGTCGAGGAGCGATAACCCGCCGGAACCGTCTCGTGGTGCCGGCGGTGCCCGAGTTCGCGGGACACTCCACCGGTTCTGTCGGGGTGGCGTCGACGGGCTACTGCGGGTAGGGCCGCTCCTCCACGGTCGGAAACGAACCGCCCTGCACGGCGGAGGCGGCCACCCCTCCCTGGCCGGGCCCGGCCGGGTCGTCGTGGCCGAGAACGACTAGTTCTCTGACGGGTGTCGAACCGAGAGTAGTCGACGAATCGAGACAGAGGCCCGTTCACCGCCATCTACGCTGGCGAGCGCGCTCATGTTGGTAAATTGCCACTATCAACAATGATTAAGGTATTCCGATTGACACAGGGAGTATGGCAAGCTTCGAAGATACCTTGCGATACCCGATGAACAGCGACGACTGGATCAAGACGATCCTGATCGGCGGCGTCCTGATGCTGTTCTCGTTCCTGCTGATCCCGGCGATCGCAGTGTACGGCTACCTCATCAACGCGGTCAGGGACAGCCTCGAGGGGAACCCGGAACCGCCCGTGTTCACTGACTGGGGGGAACTCCTCCGGAAGGGCGTCTTCGCGTGGATCATCGGGCTCATCTACATGCTCGTGCCGGTCATCGTGGGCGGCGTCACGATCGGCGGGGCGGCGATGGCGATGGCGACCGGGTCGCGGTCGGGCGCGGCAGCCGGGTTCGCCGGGATGCTCGGCGGGCTCGGGCTGACGTTCCTGCTGTCGCTGGTGTTCGGCTACTTCGCGGTGGTCGCGCTGGTGAACTTCGCCCGGACCGACGAGTTCGGCGCCGCGTTCGACTTCGGGATCATCCGCACGGTGGCGCTCGACCGGGACTACTTCGTCCCCTGGCTGCTCTCGATCGTCGTGTTCATCGTCGCGAGCGTGATCGCGGGCGTGCTCAACGTCGTTCCCTTCCTCGGGGCCATCGTCGGCGTGTTCGTGTTCTTCTACGCCGAGGTCGTCGCGGCCAAGCTGTGGGGCGAGGGATTCGCCGCCGCCATCGAGGGCGACGGCCACGAGACGACCGGCGTCGAGGAACCGGCAGTCTGAGAGCGTACAGCCGCCACAGACCGCCTGAGACCGGACAGCCGCCACAGACCGACTGAGACCGGACACCCCCACAGACCGCCTGAGACCGGACAGCCGCCACAGACCGACTACTCCCGAATTGGCGGTCCGTCCGCCGCGTCTCCGTCCACGAACCGTTTTTTACCCGTCCGGCGTGACGCCCTGGTAGGATGTCCCTCCGCGAGGGCCTCGCGCTCGCGTTCGCCCGGTTGCGGACGCACCCCGAACTGTTCGTCCTCGGGGGTGCGCTGGGCGTCGCCCAGACGGTCGCGTACGTCGCCACCGCGGCGCTGGTGGCCGCGACGGTACCCGTTCGCGGGTTCGCGACCGTCGCCCCGTTCGTCTCGCTGGTCCCGGTCCTCCCGCTGTTCGTCGCGCTCTACGAGCTGGCGCTGCACCCGGCCCCCGGGGAGTCCGCGGTCGCCTCCCTCCGGCGGGCGACCGCGACTGCCGCCCGAAAGTACCCCCGCGTGATCTTGACCGACCTCGGGGTCACCGCGGTGAGCTTCGGCGGTGGGGCCCTCGTCGCCGCGGGGTGGTACGTCGTCGCGACCGGCGGGCGGTACGCGCGATACGTCGCTGGCGACCCGGGCGCACCCGCGGCGTTCGAGACGGTCTATCTCCTCGGCGCCGCCTTCGTACTCGGGACGCTGACCACGAACGTCGCGTTCCGGTTCGCGGACGTCGAGACGGCCTTCCACGAGCGACGCCCGGTCGCCGCCGTGGCCGCGAGCGTCGAACTGGCCCGCCGGAACCGCCTCCCGATCGCCGGCCTGGCGGCGCTGCTGACGGTGATGCAACTGCTCTCGCTCGGCGTCGTCGCCTCGGCAAACGAGGTTCTCACGACCGCGGGACAGACGGCCACCGCGTCGCTCGGGGTCCTCCTGGCCGCAGTGATCGTCGACGGAGTCGCCGTCACGCTGACGGGCGTGGTTCACGCGACGTTCGTCGAGTCCCACCGGTCGGCGAACCCCCGTCCGCGCACGGCGTCGATGCGAGCCGTCGCCGGGTCCTGGTCGCGGGGCCAGTGGACGCTGGCCATCCTCCTGGTTCTCGCGACGGTGGGAGGAGCCGTTGCGGTCCGCACGGCAGACGCGGGCGTCTACGACGCCCCGGATCGGGGGCGGATCGCCACGGACGACCCAGACGCGGCGCTCCAGGCCGCGGTGAGCAACACGGCCAGATCGAACCACCGACGCGTCCTCTACGTCAGGAACGCGAGCGACCCGAACAGTTCCTTCCGCGCGTTCAGGCGGTCGGCGGTCGACTACCGGGACAGGCAACTGTCCGTCTACTTCCACAAGCCCGACGGGGTGCGCTTCGGCGGCTTCTACGGCGAGGGCACGCTGGCGATGCTCCGTTCGGGCGGGAGGGCCTCCGGGCCGCTGGCCTACGAGGCCGGGAACTGGAGCGTGCTGATGGTACCGGCGACCGGACTCACCGGGGGCGGAGAGGAACTCGAATCGTCGTTCGTGCCCGCGGGCCCGAGCAGCGGCTGGTCGGTCGTCTCGAGCAACGAGTCGACGCTCGTCCTCCGGGTGACGGAGGCCGACGCGATTCAGGACGCCCTGGGCGAGCGGACCCTGGCCGGCGAGACGGAGCCGCTGGCGGCCGAGAGTCGGGTGACGGTGGTCGTCGACCGCGACCGGGGCGTGGTCGAGAGGGCCCGCATCCACCTCCACTCGCTGGAGACCGGTCGGAACGTCCGGTACCGACTGGTGTACCGCGACGTCGGGAGCGCGGACCTGCGGCGCCCCGAACCGATCCGAGAGCGTCGACCCCCGGAGTGGGTCTGGGACGCGATGTACTACTGAGGTGACCGTCGTCCGGGCCGGGGCGCCGTTCGGGCCGGGGCGTCGTCCGAGCCGAGGCGTCGTCCGGGCGCGAGGTCCCTCCGCGCTATAGCCGTCGAGGTGCCATCGCGGCGCCATCGTCAGGCGCAGCACGGAATCCGTCGGCGAGCCAGGACAGCAGTGCCGACAGACGGAAGGTTCGCCAGCCCAATCGTTGCGCATGGTCGAGTTCCGGATCGGCAAGCACGGCGTCGTCCTCCTCGTGATCCTGTTCTTGCTGCTCGGGCTCGAGGACATCCTCGTCTGGATGCGGGCGGGGACGCTCCCCGGCGTGGAGTTCTTCGTGGCGACGGCCATCGTGCTCGCCGTCTTCGCCTTCGCGATCTACGAGGCCGTGACCCACCCGCCGCCGCACCACTGACGGCGGGGGGTTCGTCCCGGGGCGTGTCGCTTCCTGGAGTCGTTCCCGACGCCTGCCGGGTTCGACCTCCGGGGGCCGGATGCGAAGGCCGTGGCCAGGCGACCGGAGGAACGCCGCAGGGTACGGCCGGCGTACGTCGCGGTCCCAGTTCGAAGGGGAACACCTACGGTCCCCTCCGGGTCAAGTGAGAGACGGAGGCGACACGAATGCACCCGCCATTTCTCCGGTCCCCGTACACGTCCGTCCTCACCGTCGCCTACGCGGCCTGGGTCGTCCCGGAGGTCGCCGACGCGCTCCGCCGCGACGACGACGGCCCCGACCTGGACGCGAACTCGAGGTCCGTCCTCTACGCGGCCATCGGGGTCGCCGTCGGGACCGCGATCGGACTGGGCTTCCTCGCGCCGGCGTGGGCGACGCTCGGGGCGCTCGCGGTCCCGGCCTTCTGGATCGGCGTCTTGCTGATGCTCGTCGGCGTGGCCCTCCGCTGGTACAGCGTCGGCGTCCTGGGCGACGCGTTCGCGCGGTCCGTGACCGTCTCCGGGTCCCAGGGCGTGGTCGACACCGGCCCGTACGCGGTCGTCCGTCACCCCTCCTACGCCGGCAGCCTGCTCACGTTCGTCGGCCTCGCCCTGGCCCTGGGGACCTGGCCCGGGCTGGTGGTCTGCCCGCCCGTGGCCGGCCTCGGGTACGCCTACCGCATCGGGGTCGAGGAGCGCGCGCTCCGGCGCGAACTCGACGGCTACGACGAGTACTGCGAGCGCACGCCGCACCGGCTCGTCCCGGGGGTCTACTAGCGACGGGAGGTCCGGACGATACCCGCCGCTAGCGGGGGAACCAGGCGGTACTCGCCGCTAGCGGGGGCGCCAAGCCCTACTCACCGCAAGGGGGCGCCGACCCGTACTCGTCGGCAGTCGCGCTTTTCGTGTTGGCGTCCGTACCGGGGAGTATGCGATCCCCGACGAAAGCCGCCCTCGGCGCCCTCGCCGGTCTGGCGACGCTGTGGGTCGGCTGGGGCGCGTACGTCCGCACGAAGACCGAACGCGTCCCCTACGAGACCCTCGATCGATTCGACGGCGTCGAGCTCCGCCGCTACCCGCGGTCGGTGCTGGTCGAGACGACCGCGAGCGATCAGGTGACGGCCTTCCGCCGGCTCTTCCGCTACATCTCGGGGGCGAACCAGGGCGACGCCGAGATCGCCATGACGGCACCGGTGTCCGTGCGCGGCGAGTCGATCTCGATGACCGCCCCGGTCCGCACGCTGCGCGGCGGCGGCCGCGTCTCCACGAGTGGGCCGGTCCGCACCGACCGCGTGGAGGGGGCGGTCACGATGGCGTTCTACCTGCCGCCGGAGTACGCGCCCGAGAACGCCCCGGTGCCGACCGACCCGGCGGTTCGCCTGGTCGTCGAACCCCCGCGGACGGTCGCCGTCCGACGGTTCTCGTGGTACGCCACGGAGGGCCGGGTCACCCGCGAGCGGCGCCGGCTCCTCGAGGAACTCGCCGACCGGGAGGTCCGGGTGCGGGGCGAGCCCGTGTTGCTCCAGTACGACGACCCCTGGACGCCGCCGTTCATGCGCACGAACGAGGTCGAGGTGGCCGTGGCGGACGCCGAGTGAGCCGGGGTTCGGACCTCCACGACGAGTGAACGGGTCTCCGAACCGGACGCCCGGAGATCAGCTCAGGCCGTCGGGCTCTCGAGTCCCTCCATCCGGTCGGAGTAGTCCCACGTGTACAGCTCGTCCGGGTGGATCCGGATGTGGATCTCCTCGCGGGCGTCGTCCAGCAGCCAGCGGCCGAGCGAGGAGTCGGTCCCGCCGAGGTAGCGTTCCATCAGGGCGCGCAGCGTCTCCTTGCCGCCGTCGCGCGACATGGCCGCGGTGCCGTTCCCCCTGACGCCGCGGTACGGCGGGCTGTTCGTCGAGACCTCGAAGGCGACCTCGGAGTCGTTACGGAGGAACCGCACCACGTCGGCGTTCGCCCACGTCGCGCAATCGAAGGCCCCGTCCCGATAGCGGTACCACAGCGTCACCAGCCACAGCGATCCGTCACCGCGCTGGGTCGCGATGCGGATGGGGATGGTCGACGTTTCGAGGAACGTCTCGAGCTGCCCCTCGCTCCAGGCGCCGGCGAGTTCGACCATGGCCCACTCTACGGGCGCCAGGAGGGAAAAACGATCACCCGGTGAGAGGGCAGCGGGCGCGACGTCACTCCGGACGGTCGGTCTCCGGCCCTGGCGCGTCCGACTCCCCGACCGCACCCGCCTGCGCGGCGGCTGCGGCGACCGTCTGCCGGTCCGGGAAGTACGCCGCTGCGTCGTGCTCGACCTCGAACTCGACGACGCGCTCGAGGGCGACCTGCCCGTCGTCGACGTCGGACTGGAGCTCCGCGGCGAGGTCGGTGTAGCCGGCGGCCAGTTCCTGGAACGCGTTCATCCGGGCCTCCTTCGCCTCGACGATCGCCTGCGTCCGCTCGAGGTCCGACTCCAGCTCCTCGACCGCCTCGACGTCGACGCCGCCGACGTCGCCGCGGAGCCGCGAGTTGACCTCCGCGACCCCCTCGTCGAGTTCGTCGAGGAGCCCGTCGACCTCCTCGCCGAGGAGGTCGACCTTCCCCGCGAGCAACCCCGCCTGTGTGCGGCAGTAGTCGACGAACTCCTCGACCGAGAGGCGGGTGGCGCGCTCGTCCATGCCCTCCCTATGGACTACCGACCGAAGTCAGTTTGGTCGAACTGGTTCGTCGGCCAGCGAACGCGCGCCGTCAGCTGTCGAACGGTTTCGTCGGCCAGCGACCCCCCGCCTCGCGTCGCTCCTCAGGCGTCCTCGAGCATCGCCTCGAAGACCTTCCGCTGGGCCCGCCGGAGGTGTTCGTGGAAGGTGGGTGCGCTGACGTCCATCCGGTCGGCGACCTCCTCGGCGCTGCTGATCCGCGGCCACTCGAAGTAGCCCCCGAAGTAGGCCGCCTCCAGCATCGCCCGCTGGCGGTCGGTCAACTCCTCGCCCAGCGAGACCACCGCCGACGTGGGGCGGTGCTTGTCCCGGGTGACGTGCTGCTGGGCCACCGTCTCGACCTCGGAGTAGGTCTCCCGAAGCGGTTCCAGCACCGTCCGGGCCTCGACGTTCGGCGGGAGTTCGATCGACAGCCGGTAGTCCGATCCCGCCATCTCGACCGACCGGAGGCGCCCGCCGTGGGCGGTGACCGCCGACACCGCGGGCGGATTCTGAACCTCGATCACGAACCGCCCCGAGGACCCCTCGAGGAGGTCCCCGTCGACGATCTGGGGGTGGGCGTCGACGATCTCCTCGAGGCGCTCGGGGTCGCTGAGCGTCCCGTAGTTGAGGTAGCTGTCCTCGGCCGTGGGGACGATCCGATCGACCTGGAGCGACGTCTCCCCGAGTTCGAGGCCCTCCACGTCCGCGAGGGCGTTCTCGATGATCACGTCTAGTTCGATCACCTCGTCGCTGAGGAGGATGCGCTTGCGTTCCAGCGACTGGATGGCGTGGCCGATGATCTCCCCGGGGTCCTCGAGGACGTCCAGTTCCTCGCCCTGGAAGGCGTCCGTGCGTTCGGAGTAGACACAGAGGACGCCGTGGTTGGTGCCCTCGTAGTGGATCGGGATGGCCGCGAGCGACGTGAAGCCGTGCTCCTCGGCGAGGTCGTGCCACCGCTCGTACCGGTCGTCGTGGACGAAGTCCCGGGCGACCTGCACCTCGTTGGTCCGGATCGCCTGCGGGGCGGGCGCGTGCCGCTGCTCGCTCTCATCGATCGGGAGCGTGACGCCCTCGAGGTAGCCTTCGACGCCCACCTCCTCGCGCGACCGGATCACCTCGCGCGACCAGTCGACGTCGCCGATCCAGGCGAACTCGTACGAGGAGGAGGAGGCCAGCCGACTGCAGACCAGCGACTCGATCTCCTCGCGGGAGGACTGCTGGGCGAGTGCGTGGTTGATCTCGCGGACGATGGTGTTGAGGTGGTTGAGCGCCGCCAGGCGTTCGCCCTGGTGTTTGAGTGCCCACTCGTGGTGGTTGCGCTCGATCGCGCTCGAGAGCGTGTTGGCGACGCTCTGGAGGAAGTTCGCGTCGTGGCGGTCGAACTCCCTGGCCTGGGTCGTGTGGGCCCCCAGCACGCCCCAGGGGTTCTCCGCCGAGCCCACCACGACGCTGATCCCGCTGGTCACGTCGTGGTCGGTCAGCAGGTCTGACCCGTCGAACCGCGTCTCCGCCGCCAGGTCCTCGACGATGACCGGGCCGTCCGAGACGAGGGTGAACCCCGCCTGGGAACTCTCCCGGGTCCCGACGGTCGCCGAGCCGACGGTGCCGTCGTCCCAGCCGACGCCCGCGCGCAGGTGGAACTCCGTGCCCCCGGGCTGGAGGTCCAGCGCCTTCGCGTACTCCACGTCCAGGGCGTCGGCGACGACCGTCACGGCGGTCTCCAGCAGGTCGTCGACGTCGGTGTCCTGCAGCGCCCGGCGCCCGAACGCCGCGGCGACCCGCTGCTGGCGCACCCGGTCGCGGAGCCGCGACTCGCGCTCCTTCTCCTCGGTGATGTCCCGGACGACACAGACCCGCCCCGCGAGGCCGCGAACCTGCTCCGGGATCGCGGCGAACCGGCACTCCAGGAACTGCGGCCCGTCGCCGGTCTCCCGTTCGTACTCCAGGGTGGCCTCGTCGCGCTCGTCGGGGCCGCCCCGGTCCAGCAGCCGGTCGGCGCGGTCGACGAACGCCTCGCCGAAGACGCTGCTCGTGGGGGCTCCGAGCAGCTCCTCGCGCGAGCGGTTGAGCGTCCGGAGGAACGCGTCGTTGACGATCTGGAAGCGCCCGTCCTCGTCGACCACGTAGACCCCGTCGTCGACGGTCTCGACGATCCGCTTGTAGCGTTCGAGGTCCCGCTCGCGCTCGCGCAGCGTCGACTCGCGCTCCAGGCGGGCGAGTTCGGACTCGGCGGTGGCCGCCAGCAGCTCCGCGAACTCGACGGTGTACTCCTCGAACGCCCCGTCGTCGGGGTCGCCGGCGACGAGGACCCCCTCCCGCCCCAGCGGGACCGCCAGCCCCCGGCGGACGTCGAGCAAGGGGGCGTTCGCCAGCGGCGCCGGTGCCTCGCCGACGACGGTCTCCCCGTCGACGAACGCCCGCCCGACGACGCTGTCGGCCTCGGTCGCGCCGATCGCCGGGAGCTCCCGCCGGTCGGCCGACAGGGCGCCGTCCGAGGCGGCAGGGAGCAGTTCGTCGCGGTCCCGGTCGTGGAGGTACACCGCCACGCCCGGCAGCCTCAGGGCGTCGGTCGCCGCCGCGACGAGCTCGTCGGCGATCGCCTCCCGCGAGGTGGCGTGAGGGAGCCGCTGGGTCGCCTCCTGGAGCCGGGTGAGCGCCTGCTCGCGCCGCACCCGATCGCTGACGTCGCGCATCACGCCGACCCGCCCGTACGAGCCGTCGCCGTACTCGTAGGTGGTGAACCGCGACTCGATCTGGAGGGCCTCGCCGGACTTGCGCTCGATCTCGGTCTCGAGGGTCTCGTAGGACTGCTCGCCAGCGGCGATGCGCCGGGCCGCCTCGCGGGCCCGCTCGCCGAGCAGTTCGCTCCGGATCAGCGACGCGTCCGCGCCGACGAGCTCCTCGCGCTCGTAGCCGGTCAGCTCCGCGAACGCGTCGTTGACCATCACGAACTCGTCGTCGGGGTCGAGCACGTAGACGCCGTCCTGGAGCGTGTCGAGGACCTGCTCGTACTGCTTCTGTTCGGTCACGTCCTCGAAGAAGACCGACAACCCCGACGCCGAGGGGTACGCCTTCACCCGGAACCACGACCCGAGCGGGGGGAAGTACTCGGTGAACGACACCGGTTCCTGGGTCTCCATCGCCGCGTGGTACTCCTCGTAGAACGCCAGGTCCGTCGCCTCCGTGAAGCGGTCCCAGACGTTCTCGCCGATCAGCTCCTCGGCGGTCAGACCGAGCAGTTCCTCGGCCCGCCCGTTGACGTAGGTGAACCGCCACTGCTCGTCGACCGCGAAGAAGCCGTCCGTGATCCGCTCGAGGACCTCCCCGGAGGCCACCCCGGGTTTCGCGCCGGCCACGTCGCCATCGGCACGGTTTCCCCCCTGTCTGGACATGGGCGCTTCAACGGTCTCTACGTAGTAAAAACCCGGGCTCGCCCCACGCGACCGCCAGGTGGCGACCGCCCGGAGATCCCTCGCTCCCCCCGGCTCCCCTCGGTGCGGGGAGACGACCGCGACGGGGACTCACCCGGTCGACGGTACTCGTGGGGGTTCGACGGTACTCGCTCGCTCGACGGTACTCGTGGGGTTCGATCGAAGCCGTGAGGAGATCCGTCGACTCCGGTCGAGGCTAGTCCTGGCGCTTGGCGCCGGGGTTCGAGACCGCGCCGTTGGCCGCCGAGCCGAAGGCCTCGCCGTACTTCGCGAGCACGCCGGTCGTGTAGTTCGGTTCCGGGGGCTCCCAGTCGGCGCGGCGAGCCTCGAACTCCTCGGGCGAGACGTCGGCCTCCATCGTCCGGTCGGGGATGTCGATGGTGATCTCGTCGCCGTCCTCAAGCAGCGCGATGGGGCCGCCGGCGGCGGCTTCCGGGGCGACGTGGCCGATCATCGGACCCCGGGTCGCGCCGGAGAACCGGCCGTCGGTCAGGAGCGCGACGTCGTCCTCGTGGCCCTGGCCGACGACCGCCGCGGTGACGCCGAGCATCTCGCGCATACCGGGGCCGCCCTGCGGGCCCTCGTTGCGGATGACGATGACGTCGCCCGAGGAGATGCCGCCCTCCTGGACGTACTGCATCGCCGCCTCCTCGTTCTCGAAGACGCGCGCGGGGCCGGTGTGGTGGAACGCGTCGTCGCCGGTCACCTTCAGGACGCCGCCGTCGGGCGCGAGGTTGCCGGTGAGGATCTTGATGGCGCCCTCCTCCTGGTAGGGCTCGTCGACGGTGTAGAGGAAGTCGGCGTCGATGAACTCGTCGTCGGGGATGGCGCCGGTCTCCTCGAGGTGGTCGAGCTCCTCGGCGATCGTCCGCCCGGTGACGGTCATGGCGTCGCCGTGGATCAGGTCGGCCTCCAGCAGGCGGCGCATCACGACCGGCACGCCCCCGACCTCGTGGAGGTCGAGCATGACGCGGCTGCCGCCGGGCTGGAGGTTGGCGATCTTCGGGGTCCGCCGGGAGATCTCGTCGAACTCCTCGATGTCGAGGTCGACGCCGGCCTCGGCGGCCATCGCCAGCAGGTGGAGGACGGCGTTGGTCGACCCGCCCATCGCGACCTGGACGGCGATGGCGTTCTCGAAGGACTCCTTGGTCAGGATCTCCGAGGGGCGGCGGTCCTCGCGGACGCACTCGAGGGCGAGCTGGCCGGCCCGGTAGGCGACGTCGAGTCGCTCGTCGGACTCCGCCGGCGGCGACGCCGCACCCAGCGGGGCGAGGCCGATGGCCTCCGAGATCGACGCCATCGTGTTGGCGGTGAACATCCCCCCGCAGGAGCCGGCGCCGGGGCAGGCGTGGCGTTCGAGGTCGTCGAGCTCGTCGGCGGACATGTCGCCCTCGGCGTAGGTGCCGACGCCCTCGAAGACGTCCTGGACGGTGACGTCGCGGCCCTCGTGCTGGCCCGGCAGGATCGACCCCCCGTAGAGGAACACCGAGGGGAGGTCCGTCCGGATGGCCGCCATCATCATGCCGGGGAGGTTCTTGTCGCACCCGGCGACGGTCACGAGCGCGTCCATGCGCTCGCCGAAGCTGACCAGTTCGACCGAGTCGGCGATGACCTCCCGGGAGATGAGCGAGGCCTTCATCCCCTCGGTGCCCATCGAGATGGCGTCCGAGATGGTGATCGTGCCGAACTCGATGGGCATGCCGCCTGTCTCGTCGACGCCGTCGACCGCGGCGGCGGCGACGCCGTCGAGGTGGACGTTGCAGGGGGTGATGTCCGCGGCGGGGTTGGCGACGCCGACCATCGGCGAGCCGAGGTCCTTGTCGTCGTAGCCCATCGCCCGGAACATCGCCCGGTGGGGGGCGCGGTCGGGGCCCTCGGTGACCTCGTTGCTCGGCAGATCCGGGTCCTTCTCCGGATGTTCGAAGCGCCTGTCGTCGCGACGGCGGTGCTGCTCGCTCATGTTCGTCACTTGGCGCGGACGCTCTTAAATTGGCCGTCCCGTTCCCGTGCAGTGGGTCGGTCGCGCCTCCCGTTCCTGGAGGGTCGGTTCGGTACTCTCCGTCCCTGGCTGGTCCGATTGCAGCCGTCACTGGGCGGATGGATCCGGCACAGAACGTCGCGAAAGGGTGATGTCAGAGGCACCCCGGCAACCCGGACGAGGCGATCCGGGCCGGTCGTCAGGGACCAGGTCCGTGTGTTCCGGCACAGGGGCCGCCCTGCACGACCGTACTATCTGGTTCGACGGCGAGGGGTTTTGTATTTGTCCCTAACTATGTAGGGCACCGTACGGACGAGTGACACGAACGCGGCGTCGACGCCGACGAGCGAAACAGGGATACGACTCCCGGTCGCAGGAACGCCCATGGTGACGTTCCTCGCCGGCGGGACGGGCACGCCGAAACTGCTGGACGGCGCCGACGCGGTCTTCGACCCGGCGTCGACGACGGTCGTCGGCAACACCGGCGACGACGTCGAGCTCGGGGGGCTGCTCGTCTGTCCGGACCTCGACACGGTGCTGTTCCACGGCGGCGGCGTCCTCGACCGGGAGACGTGGTGGGGCATCGACGGCGACAGCCACGAAACCGACGAGGAGCTGTTCCGGCTGGCCGCGGCGGCAGACCTGGGGACCGGGCCGCGCTACCTCCCCGCCGAACGCCAGACCGCCGGCCGCGACATCGCGACCTGGCGGCGCTTCTCGGGCGTCGCCGAGTTCATGACGATCGGCGACCGCGACCGCGCGGTCCACATCACCCGCACGAGCCTGCTCGACGAGGGGGAATCGCTGACCGAGGTGACCGCGACCCTGGCCGACGCGTTCGACCTCGCGGTCGACCTCCTGCCGATGTCGGACGACCCCGTCGCCACGGTCGTCCACACCGACGCGGGCGAGCTGCACTTCCAGGAGTTCTGGGTCGGCCGGCGGGCCGAGCCCGCGGTCGAGGCCGTCGAGTTCCGGGGGCCGGGGCGGACCAGCGACGAGGACCGCACGAGCGCCCGCGCGGGCACCGACGAGACGCTCGAGTCGGCGGCGCCGACGCCGGAGACCCTGGACGCGCTGGCCGACCCGGTGGTGATCGGGCCCTCCAACCCGGTGACGAGCATCGGCCCGATGCTGGCGCTCCCGGGCGTCCGCGAGGCCCTTCACGAGACGACGGTCGTCGCGGTCTCGCCGTTCGTCGAGGACACGGTGTTCTCCGGACCCGCCGGGGCGCTGATGGCGGGGGTCGGCTACGCGGCCTCGACCGCCGGCGTCGCCGAGGCCTACCCCTTCGCCGACGCCTTCGTGCTCGACGAGGCCGACGGGACCGCCCTCGACCGACCGGTCGTCCGGACCGACACGCGGATCGACGGCCCCGACGACGCCGCCCGCGTCGCCGAGGCGGTCGCCGAGGCGCTGGAGGTGGCCGCCTGATGGGGGGTGGCGACGTGACCCGGCCAGGGGGCGGCGACGCGTCCGGGAAATCCGACGACGCGTCCGGAAAGTCGGCGGCCCCGTTCGACGGTGTGCGCCTCGCGCTGGCGAGCCTCTCGGGCGAGTCGGACGCCGCCTGGGCGCGCCGCGGCGACGCGTTCGCCGACCTGGCCTTCCTCGGCGGCATCGCCCTCGACGCCGACTCGCGCGAGGCGGCCCGTCGGCTGGTCGAGCGCGACCGCTCCGAGTTCCTGCCCGACGACCCCCTGGCGTTCGTCGACCGCGAACTCGCGGCGCTGGCCGACGCCCCGCTGGTCCCGGCGATCAACGTCCGCTCGGCGACCGTCGACCCGGTTCGGGAGGCCGCCCGCGTCGCCGCCGACCACGACGCCGTCCTGGAGGTCAACGCCCACTGCCGCCAGCCCGAACTCTGCGCGGTGGGCTGCGGCGAGTCGCTGCTGGCCGACACCGACCGCCTCTGCGAGTACGTCGCCGCCGCGAGCGGCGCCGGCGCGACGGTGTCCGTGAAGGTTCGCGCGGAGGTTCCCGGGGTCGATCTGGCCGAGACGGCCCACAGGGTTAGGGACGCCGGGGCCGACGCGATCCACGTGGACGCCATGGACACCGAAGCCGTCGTCCGAGACGTCGCGGCGAGCGACCTGTTCGTCCTCGCCAACAACGAGGTCCGGGGCTGCGAGAGCGTCCGCGAGTACCTGGACTACGGCGCCGACGCGGTCAGCGTGGGCCGCCCGAGCGACTCGCCGGCGGTCCTGCGTCGCGTCCGGCGGGCGGTCGACGAGTGGTTCGACGAGCGAGCGGGGGCGATCGATTCGACCGCCGACGCGGGGGAATCGCCGTGAGCGACGCACCTGGGGCGGACGACGAAGCGGCCGACCGCACCCCCGCCGAGACGGCCCAGCTGGCCCTGCTGCTGGAGGTGGCCGGCACGCCCAAGCCCGGCAACGTCGACCGCCGCCGGGACCTGGGCGACCTCCGCTTCGAGCACTTCCTCGCGGGCGCGGTCGGCGCGGGCGAGGGCCTGCGTATGGCCGCCGCGGGCGCGCCCGTGGGACGGGCGTTCGAGCGCGCGGTCGACGGGATGGCCCGCCAGCGCGGCGGCAACACCCAGTTCGGCTGCCTGCTGCTGCTCGTCCCGCTGGTGGCGGCCCGCGCCGCGGGCGACCTCTCGCCGGCGGGCGTCGCCGCCGTCGTCGCGGACACGACCGTCGAGGACGCGGCGGACTTCTACCGGGCGTTCGAACACGTCGACGTGGCGGTCCCCGACCCCGGCGACGAGGAGATCGCCGCGCTCGACGTGCGCCGCGGGGCCGACGCGATCCCGGCGGTGCGAGAACGGGAGGTCACGCTCGCCGACGTGATGGAGTTGAGCGCCGAGCGCGACGGCAACGCCCGCGAGTGGGCCGGCGGCTTCGAGCGCACCTTCGGCGCCGCCGAGGCGATGCTGGCGGACGAGGGTCCCGCGCCCGACCGGGTCGCCCGCGCCTTCCTCGAACTGCTCGCCGAGGAACCGGACTCGCTCGTCGAGACGCGCCACGGCGCCCGGACCGCCGAACACGTCCGCGAGCGGGCCGCCGCCGTCGCCGGCGACCTCGAGGCCGCGGAGACGCTGGCCGAGGATCTCGCCGCCGAGGGCATCAACCCGGGGACGACCGCCGACGTGACCGCCGCGGCGACGTACGTCGCGCTCGAACGGGGGCTTCCGGTGTGAGCCGCGACGACGCGGGCGGGGAGTGGCCGGTCGCCCTCCGGGGGGTCACCGAGTCCGTCGTGGCGACGCTCGGACCGAACGGGCGCTGGAACGTCGCCGCCCTGGGCCTGCACGCGCCGGCGCGCTCGCCCGGAAGCGAGGCCGCTGCCGGGCGGGACGCCGTCACCGCGCGCACGTGGGGGCGAACGCGCACGCGCCGGAACTTCGAGCGGGGCCCCACCGCCGCCCACGGCGACCGCGCGGTCGACGGCGTCGTCCAGTTCACGACCGACCCGCGGGAGTTCGTCGCCGCCGCGGTGACGGTCCACGAGGTCGACGACCCGGTCCTCCCGGGAGCGGCGGCCTGGGTCGACGTGGCGGTCGAGCGCCTCGCCGGCGGCGAGGCGGGCGGCACCGAGTGGGTCGACTGGGCGGTGCGCCCGCTGGCCAGCGAGGTGCGCGAGCGGACCGTCCCGACGATCAACCGCGGGTTCAACGCCGTGATCGAGGCGACGGTCGCGGTCTCGCGACTGGACGTGCCCGGCTACGACGAGGCCCAACTGCTCGACCGCCTGGCGCACCTCGCGAGCGTCGTCGAGGCCGCCGGCGGCCCGGCGGAGCGGTCGGCGATGGCCACGCTGGACGAAGAGACCGGGTGGCGCGACCGGCGCTGAGGCGGCCGCCGCCCGGTGCCGACCGCGGACACGCCGGCGACGCGGAACGAATCGCTTTTGTGGCGCTGCGGCGAAGCCACGGGCATGCCGATCAAGCCGAAGTACGTCAAGCAGCTCGGGAACGTGCTCCTGGAGCGCTACCCGGAGGCGTTCAACGACCAGTTCGAGACGAACAAGGAGAACGTCGAGAAACTGACCAACGTCGAGTCCAAGGGCGTCCGCAACCGCATCGCCGGCTACATCACGCGCAAGAAGGCCGCGACCGCCGCGTCGGCCTGAACGGGTTCTCCGAGACGGCGTCGACCTCGATCACCCCAGAGCGGTCGCGACGGTCCTTCCGCCGCGGGTCGGGCTGTGGTCCCCGACGCGAAGGCCGGCTGTGGTCTGCGCTGGGGAGTCCGTCTGTGGTCCCCGACGCGGAGCCCGTCTTTGGTCCCCGCAGTCGGTTTTGTCTGTCGTCCTGAGCGTCGTGCGCGCCGGTCGCCCCGGCCCGGTACCCGCGACACCTTTTTGCCCCGCCACGGCACGTTGCCCGTATGGCACTGTTCGGGAACCGGGCGAACGTCGGCTGGTGGGCGCTCGGCCTCCTGCTGGCCGGAATCGTCGCCTACGTCGTCACGTCGTTCATCGGCACCTTCGCGCTCGGGGTCTTCCTCTACTACGCGACCCGCCCCATCCACCGCCGGATCTCCCGGCGGATCAGCCAGCCGAGCGTCGCCGCTGCCGTCTCGCTGTTCGCGCTCGCGCTCCCGGCGCTGGCGCTGGTGGGCTACGCCCTGCTGGTCGCGGTCCGCGAGGCCTTCCGGCTCAGCCAGTCGACGACCGTCGATCCGGCGGCGCTCCTGGGCATCCAGAGCGACCTGCTCGCGAAGGTCGTCGACCCCGCGGCGCTCGTGGCCATCGACTGGGAGCAGTACGTCACCGTCGACCGGATCGGTTCGCTGTTCCGGTCGCTGGCCTCTGCGGCTGACACGCTCAGCCAGATCGGCATCGGCGGGGTCCACCTGTTCGTGATGATCGCGCTGGCGTTCTACCTGCTGCGCGACGACCAGCGGATCGCCCGGTGGGTCCACAGCCAGTTCGACGACCAGGCCGGCGTGCTGCGGGCCTACACCGCCGCCGTCGACCGGGACCTCAACAGCATCTTCTTCGGCAACATCCTGAACGCGGTGCTGACGGGGACGATCGGCGTCATCGCCTTCTCGGTGTTGAACGTGTGGGCGCCGCCCGGGTCGAAGATCCCCGCCGCGGCGCTGGTCGGCCTGCTCGCAGGGGTGGCGAGCCTGATCCCGGTCGTCGGCATGAAGCTCGTCTACGTCCCCGTCGCGGCGTACATGTTCGCCCGTGCGGTCGTGGCCAACGACGCCGGGGCGCTGTGGTTCGTCGGGACGTTCGTCGTCGTCTCCTTCCTCATCGTCGACTCCATCCCCGACTTCGTGCTGCGCCCGTACGTCTCCGGGCGGAACCTCCACGTCGGCAGCATCATGATCGCCTACGTGCTGGGGCCGCTGCTGTTCGGCTGGTACGGACTGTTCCTGCTCCCCCTGGTGTTGGTGCTGACGGTCCACTTCGCCCGGATCACGCTGCCCGAACTGATCGGGACGACGACGATTCGACCGTTCTCGGTCGATCCGACGCACCTCACCGAGGAGAGCTTCGAGTGGTACGGCGAGGAGTCAGACTAGGTCGTCGACGTACTGGTCCTCCCACTCCCGGCGCGCCTCGATCTCGCGTCGCCCGCGACGCGTGAGGGTGTAGAAGTTCGTCCGGCGATCACGCTGGCCCTTCTCGACCAGTCCCTTCTCGACGAGGGTGTCGAGGTTGGGGTAGAGTCGCCCGTGGTGAATCTCCTTCTCGTAGTAGTCTTCTAGCTCGTCCTTGATGGCGAGTCCGTGCGGTTCTTCGAGCCCGGCGATGACGAAGAGTAAGTCACGCTGAAATCCTGTCAGGTCGTACATTGGTAATTTACGGATGAACGTATATGTTATATTGGAATAAATGTATCGTCTCGCGCCGGTTCCGCGGCTCGTGGGTCGAAAACTTCGAGTCAGTTTTCCGCCTTCGTATAAGCAAATCCGAAAGGTACGTCCTCGGGAGAGACGAACTGTTGAGGGGACCCCGGTCCTCGCTCGGGGATCGCGGCGGGCGAACCCGGGCCGGTGACAGAGGAATCAGTTCCCGGAGCGGACCGCGACGAGCCGGACGAGTCGGTGGACGTCGGAGGGGACGAGTCACTCGCTGTCGGAGGGGACTCGCCGTCGAGGGAGACTCGCCGTCGACGTGGCCGCCGCTCGCGTATTCGGTTCCGAAAGGAAAGACGCCACGCGGAAACCGCGTGGCGGCTTGCCGCCCTGAATTGGTCCCCGCTGACGCTTCGGCCCTCCAAAGCGAAGCGTCATACCTTGATATCGCGTGACACGACTTAAAGATGCCGACTCCATACCAGTCGGCGATCGGACCGGGGCCCGGAACGCGTCCCGATCGGACCCCGGAACGCCGCGCTTTTGCGCGGGGACGCCGAAGGCTGAGCCATGGAGATCAGGGGCGAGCGCGAGTGCCAGTCCTGCGGCCAGCGGTGGTCCTACTACGACAGCGGGAGCGTCGCCTGTCCGAACTGCGGGGCCCTCCGGAGCGTCGGGGTGGCCGAGCGCGAGCGCCACACGGACGCGCCGGCGACCCTCGACGTCTCGGGACTGCTCGCCAGCCTGGACCAGCAGTCCGTCGCGGACGTCGCCGACGACGTGAAGTCCGCCTGTCGGACGTACGCCCGCAAGCGGGGGTTCATCAACGGCGGCGACCTCCGGCCCCTCGACGACCAGTTCCTGCTCGCGTACGAACTCCGCCAGGCGCTGGACGTCTACGAGCGCCTGCGGGAAACGGGCGACGCCGAGGAGCGCTACGTCCTGGCGCTGCTGGCCGCCGCGAGCGTTGGCGCGGGCGAGCGCGACCACGCGAACCGCCCGCCGGTGGACGCGGTCCCGACGTCGATGCGGGAGGCCCGCGGACTGGGCTACGCAGCGGCGCTCGACGAGTACCGCCGCGAACTGCTCACGTGGCTGGAGGACCACCCCGACCCGGAGGCCCGGCGGGTCCTCGGAACCCTGGGCGAGGAGCGCAAGCGCGTCGCGGCGCTACAGGGCGACGTTCCCCCGGCGGTGGTGGAGCGACTGGTGACTGCCGCCTGCGACGTCGGCTCGTACCTCGCCGACGGGGACGAGGCCGCGCTCGCCCGGGCGGAGGAGGAACTCCGGCGAGTCGCCGACGAGTCACTGGCGTAACACGGGGTCGGCGACGCCCTGCTCGCGCAGGTCGGCGGCGACCGCGTTCGACGGTCGTTCAGGGCAGGTCGACGTCGACGCCCTCCTGGAGGCCGGCGGCCTTGACTGTGTTGTACAGCAGCATCGCGCGGGTCATCGGCCCGACGCCGCCGGGGACGGGCGTGATGGCGCTGGCCTTCTCCTTCGCGCTCTCGAAGTCGACGTCGCCGACGAGTTCGTACCCCTTCTCGGTGTCGGCGTCGACGCGGTTGACGCCCACGTCGATCACGACCGCGCCGTCCGAGAGCATCGAGCCGTCGACGAGTTCGGGGACGCCCACGGCGGCGACGACGACGTCTGCCGCCCGCGTCTTCGCCGCGAGGTCGTCGGTGCGGGAGTGACAGACCGTCACCGTCGCGTTGCCGTCGTCGGCCTTCTGGATCAGGAGGTTCGCCAGGGGCTTGCCGACGATGTTCGACCGGCCCACGACGACGACGTCCTTGCCCTCGGTGTCGACGTCGGCCGCCGCGAGCAGCTTCTGGACGCCGTGGGGCGTACAGGGTCGGTAGCGGGCGTCGCCGCGGACGAGTCGCCCGACGTTCTCGGGGTGGAAGCCGTCGACGTCCTTGATCGGGTCGACGCGGCGGACAACCTCCCGCTCGTCGACGTGGTCGGGGACCGGCATCTGCACGAGGATGCCGTTGACCCCGGGATCGGCGTTGAGTTCGTCCAGCCGGGCGTAGAGGTCGTCTGCGGGCGTCTCGGGGTCGAGTTCGACGTCGATGGCCTCGATGCCGACCTCCTCGCAGTCGCGCTGTTTCATCGAAACGTACGTCTCGCTCGCGGGGTCCTCGCTCATCAACACCGTCGCGAGGCCGGGCGTGACGCCCCGGTCCTCGAGCTGGTCGATGGCGTCGGCGACGCCGGCGCGGATCTCCGCTGCGACCGCGTTCCCGTCGATGATCTCCGTCATGGTCGACGCTGGGGGCGGCTGGCCCCTTCAACCCTCGGATCCGTGTACAGATGACCGACCGACAGGCGACAGGTATCCACGGACGTGCTGTCTCTGTCGGGTGCGGTCGGACGGCTATTCACGAGCGTGGCGGTCGCTGGCGGTGCGTGACGGACGCAGGAAGCGCGCGTCGCCGAGAGGGTGGATCGGGGACCGCCGCGAGCTACGGAGGAGTTACTCGTACAGCGGGTGCGCGTCGCAGATCTCCTGAACCCGCTCGCTCACGGCCGCGACGACGTCGTCGTCCTCGGGGGCGTCGACGACGCGGCAGATGAGTTCGCCGACCTCGCGGGTGGCCGCCTCGTCGAGGCCGCGGGTCGTCAGCGCGGGCGTGCCGGCGCGGATGCCGCTGGGGTTGAACGCCGAGCGCGTCTCGCCGGGGACGGTGTTGGCGTTGAGGATGACGCCGGCCCGCTCGAGCGCAGATTCGACGGTCTTGCCGGTCGTGTCGGGGTGGGAGGGCCGGAGGTCGACCAGCACGAGGTGGTTGTCGGTGCCGCCGGAGACCAGCGAGAGGCCGTGGTCCTCGAAGGTGTCCGCCAGTGCCTGTGCGTTGTCGACGACCTGCTGGGCGTACTCTTCGAACTCGGGTTCGAGCGCCTCCCCGAAGCCGACGGCCTTGCCGGCGATGTTGTGCATCAGGGGGCCGCCCTGGGCGCCGGGGAAGACCGCGCTGTCGACGTCGTCGGCGTACTCCTCGTCGCACATGATGATGCCGCCGCGGCCGGCGCGGATGGTCTTGTGGGTGCTGCCCGTGACGAAGTCGGCGATGCCGACCGGCGAGGAGTGGACGCCGGCGGCGACCAGGCCGGTGATGTGGGCGATGTCGGCCATGTGGTAGGCGCCGACGGCGTCGGCGGCCTCCTGGATGCGCTCCCACTCGATCTCGCGGGGGTACGCCGAGTAGCCCGAGACGATGATGTCCGGCTCGAACGACTCGGCCATCTCGCGCAGGCCGTCGTAGTCGACGTAGCCCGTCTCGGGGTCGACCTCGTACTGCTGCACGTCGTAGACCTGGCCGGCGAAGTTCGCGGGGTGGCCGTGGCTGAGGTGGCCGCCGTGGGTCAGGTCCAGCGAGAGGATCTTGTCGCCGGGGTCAAGCACGGCGAGGTAGACCCCGAGGTTCGCCTGCGAGCCCGAGTGGGGCTGGACGTTGACGTGCT
>JBDGUA010000042.1:22208-31803 GCA_042216345.1 Haloferacaceae archaeon | reverse complement strand
CCATGTCGCTACTCTCCGTGGAAAATCTGGCCGTGGAGTACGCCACCGCCGACGGGCCGGTCCGGGCGGTCGACGGCGTCTCTCTGGACGTCGATTCCCGCTCGATCGTCGGGGTCCTCGGCGAGTCGGGCTGCGGCAAGTCGACGCTGGCGAAGTCGCTCGTCCGCGGGCTCCCCGACAACGCGCGCATCCCGGGCGGCTCGGTCGTCCTCGACGGCGAGGACATCGCGTCCGTCTCCGAGAAGCGCCTCCGGGAACTCCGGTGGGACACGATCGCCTACGTGCCTCAGAGCGCGATGGGGAGCCTGGACCCGGTCTACACCGTGCGCCAGCAGCTCCTCGAAACCATCGACGCCCACCGGACGGACGTCTCGAAGCGCGAGGCCAACGCGCGGGCCGAGGAGGTCCTCGAGACCGTCGGCATCAGCCCGTCGCGCCTGGACGACTACCCCCACCAGCTCAGCGGCGGGATGCGCCAGCGGGTCATCCTCGCCATGTCGCTGCTGCTCGAGCCGGACCTGATCATCGCTGACGAGCCGACCACCGGCCTGGACGTCCTGATCCGGGACAAGGTGCTCGCGGACATCGAGCGCTACCGCGACGAGTTCGACATCTCCGTGATCTTCGTCTCCCACGACATCGCGGACCTGGTCGAGACCTCCGACGAGTTGCTCGTGATGTACGGGGGCAAGATCGTCGAGCGGGGGCCGAGCCGGTCGCTGTTCGAGGAGCCGATCCACCCGTACACGATCGGGCTGAAGAACTCCCTGCCAGAGCTCCACTCCGACCCCGACGAGATGGTCTCGATGAGCATGAACCCGCCGGACCTGCGGGATCCGCCGGACGGGTGCCGGTTCGTCGAGAAGTGTCCGTACGCCGTCGAGGAGTGCCGCGACTCCCACCCCGGGTTCGCGGAGATGGGCGGCGGCGTGCAGACCGCCTGTTACCGGGCGGACGAGGCCGCCGAACTGCGCGCGCAGGCGACGGAGGTGAACTGGGCCCATGACGAGTGAGCCGCTCCTCGAGATCCGGGGCCTGAAGAAGTACTACCCGGTCTCGACCGGGCTGCTGGACAACCTCTTCGGCGACGACCGGTACATCCGCGCCGTCGACGACGTTGACCTCACCCTCGGCAGGGGCGAGACCCACGGGATCATCGGCGAGAGCGGATCTGGCAAGTCCACGCTGGTCGAGACGCTGCTCCGCCTCGAGGAGCCGACCGAGGGGGAGATCAGATTCCGGGGAACCGACGTGAGCGATCTCTCCGCGGCGGATCTCAGGGCCTTCCGCGAGAACGCACAGATCATCTTCCAGGACCCCTACGAGACGCTCAACCCCCGGCGGACCGTGTTCCAGTCGGTCGCCGAACCGCTCCGGAACTTCCGGTCGCTCTCGGAGTCGGAGCTGCGCGAGCGGGTCGTCGAGATGCTCCACGACGTCGGCCTCCGACCGCCCGAGGAGTTCCTCGACACCTACCCCGACCAGCTGAGCGGCGGGCAGCGCCAGCGGGTCAACATCGCCCGCGCGGTGGTGCTGGAACCGGATCTGCTCGTCGCCGACGAGCCGGTCTCGATGCTCGACGTCTCCCTGCAGGCGGGGATCATCAAGATGATGAACCGGCTCCAGGAGGAGATCGGCTTCTCCATGCTCTACGTCTCGCACAACCTCTCGGTCGTCCGCCTGGTCTCGAACCAGGTCAGTGTCATGTACCGGGGGCGGTTCGTCGAGCGCGGCCCCGCCGCCACGGTCATCGAGGAGCCCAAACACCCCTACACCAGGGCGCTGGTCCAGAGCCTCCCGGACCTCGAGGGGAACCGCTCGCGGGTGCGGCTCCCCGACGACGACGGCGACGACGACCAGTTGCCGTCCGGCTGCCGGTTCCACCCGCGCTGTCCCGACGCGATGGCCGAGTGCAGCGAACGCGTCCCCGCACTGGCCGGCGACGCCGACCAACCGGTCGCGTGTTTCCTCCACCACGACGTCGACGCGGATTCGATCGATTCCGCCGACGGCTCGCGCGGGGCCGCCCCCGCCGGGAGCGACGCGGAGTCAGCTGAGCAGGTGTAGCCACCGCCCGACTGAGATTTTTGATCGCACAACTGGTTCGCACGCGGTAGACCTTCGCACGCAGTAGACCGTCGCACGCAGTAGACGGTCGCACGCAGTACCCCGACCGGTTCCCGTCTTTAGCGGACGCCTGCCACGACGAACCGCCAGGCTCGCACCCGAGCGACGACCCGGTGGTTGCTCCAATGCCATCGGAGGGAGACCCGTCGACCCGGGCTCCCACTTCACGGTAGTCCCCGAGTATTTTGGCCTTTTATACCAAAATTATATATGCGATTAGCTACCATGGCTGGGTGGCGCATGAATGGTAAGCGATCGTCAACCGACAGGTTGGTGAACAGGCGTAAGCTCCTCACCGCGGGCGGGGCCTCCACGGTGGCCCTGCTCGCAGGCTGTGGCGGCGGTGGATCGGACGGCTCACAGCAGTCGGGCAGTTCGGGCGGGAGCGACGGCTCGTCCGGCGGATCCGACGGCGGATCCGGCGGGGGCGGTGGCGGCGAGACGGTGGGGAAGCAGACCATCGAGGTCGGGAAACTGACCAACTTCCCCGACATCGCCAGGGAGGTCTCCAAGCAGTGGGGGGAGATCGGGGTCGACTTCGAGATCAAGACCTCGACCTGGGGCCCGTACGTCCCCCGGATCTACGTCGACAACAAGTTCGAGGACGTCGCCCACTCGCCGTGGGGGTCCTCGCCGGACCGGATCGATCCGAACTTCCACCTCTCGACGTACACGTCCGACTCCTCGCTCAACATCTCCGGCTACGAGAACGCCGACTACGACGAGACGTTCAAGAAACAGCAAGCGGCCTACGACGACGACGAACGCGACAAGCACATCCGCGAGCTACAGACCATGCTCCGGGAGGACCTCCCGGAGATCGTGATGGTCTGGCCGAAGGCGACCCTCCCGGTGAACGACGGGCAGTGGAACATCAAGCCCACGAAGTTCATCGGGGCCCGGACGACGGGCACGATGACCGTCCTGACCGCGGAGCCGACCGGCGACACCCAGCGACTGGTCGTCGGCGCGCAGCAGGAACTCACGGCTCCGAACCCGCTGGCGCCCGGCTCGAACGACGTCCAGTACCTGTTCAAACTGGCGTACGACACCCCCCGCCGCGTCGGCCTCGACGGGACCGCCCAGAACTGGGCGGTCGAGGAGTTCGAGAACGTCGACGAGAAGACCATCGACATGACCCTCCGCGACGGGATGACCTGGCACGACGGCGAGGACCTCACGGCGGAGGACCTGAAGTTCACCTTCGACTTCCTCACGGAGTACTCGTTCCCGAAGTACGACCCGTACATGTCCGACGTCGAGAGCGCGACGATCCAGAACGACCGGACGGTCCGGGTGAAACTGGCCGGCCCGAACGTCGCGTTCCTGACGTCGGCGATGACGTTCATGAACATCCTGCCGAAGCACATCTGGGAGTCGGTCCCGGACAAGGTCGACAAGCCGGTCAACTACAACATGCCCGTCGAGGAGATGGTCGGGAGCGGACCGCTGCAGATCACGGACAAGACGACCGACGAGCTCCAGATGGAGCGCTTCGACGACCACTTCGAGCCCCCGGCGTTCGAGGAGTTCATCTTCGTCAACCGGGCCAGCATGGAGGCCGTCCGGGCGGACTTCGTCGAGCAGAACATCCACATGACGACGTCCTCGCCGCCGCCGTCGGTGACCAACGAGCTGGCGAAGAAAGACTACATCAAGAAGTCGAAGGCGCCCTCGGTGCTCCAGATGAAGTTCAGCTTCGACCTCTCCTCGAAGCCGTTCCAGGACCGCGCCTTCCGGCGCGCGCTCTTCCAGGCGACCGACGCGAAGAAGATCGGCCAGATCTTCTACAACGGCGAGGTCAACGAGGCGGACGGGACGCTCGTCCACCCCGAGCTGCAGTGGGGGCGGAACGACCTGGAGTCCGTCGGCACCGCGAACGTCGAGAAGGCCAAGCAGACCCTGATCGACGCCGGCTACTCCTTCGACAATCAGGGGAACCTTCAATACCCCTCCTGACTTCGCCCTTACCATGTTCTTCGTGTACAGGCCACGGACCGAACCCTCTTGCTCACGTGAGAACCAATGAGTGACAACGTTTCAGTCTACCTCGCGAAGCGCGTCGGCCGATTCGTCTTCATGATGTGGGCCCTGCTGACGATCATCTTCTTCCTGTTCCGGGTGATGCCCGGCGATCCCACGGCGATGCTCGTCAGCGGCGCCTTCTCGGAGGCGGCCCGGCAGTCGATGCTCGAGAACTTCGGGCTCACGCAACCGCTCTGGAAGCAGTACCTCATCTTCTTCGAGCAGGCGTTCGCCGGGAACTTCGGGCGGTCGTTCTTCTACAAGGAACCCGTCCTCGAGGTAATCGTCCCGCGCATGGTCAACACGCTGTTGATCATGGGGCCGGCGCTCACCATCGTGATGATCAACGCCTACTACACCGGCTCGTACCTGGGGTGGAACAAGGGCAGCGTCGCCGAGCGGATCGGCACCTACCTGCCCCTGTCGTTCCGGGCGCTCCCGCACTTCGTGCTGGGGCTGTTCCTCCTGATGGTGTTCTCCTACTGGCTGGGCTGGTTCCCGACCGGAGGGATGGGCCCCATCGGCGGGAAGGACCTCGGCGTCTGGGAGACGGTCACCTCGCCGACGTTCTACAGGTACGCCGCGCTCCCGTTCGCGACGGCGCTGTTCCACTACATCGGCGACCCGCTGCTGCTCATGCGCGGGAACATCATCAGCGAGAAGAACAAGGAGTACATCCACCTGCACGAGCTGAAGGGCCTCTCCGAGCGGCGGGTTCGCGAACACGCCGCCAGGAACAGCCTGCTGCCGCTGCTCACCTGGTTGACCCCGATGGTCGGGGTCGCCTTCGGCGGGCAGATCCTCATCGAGGTCGTCTTCTCCTGGCCCGGGATCGGCCGCGAGCTGGTGCTGGCGGCCCAGCGCCAGGACTTCCCGGTCGCGCAGGCCGCGTTCTTCATCATCGCGGCGGCGGTGCTGGCGACGAACCTGATCGTCGACCTGGCGTACGGCTACTTCGATCCGCGGATCAGCTACGGTGAACAGTGATGGCCGGAATCGACGTGACCTCCAAGACGACGAAGTATCGCAAGGCGCTCTCGCGGTTCGGCGCCCAGGCGTCGGAGTTCCTCCAGCCCGCCCTGGAGAACCGGTGGAGTCGATTCGGGCTCTACATCCTGGCGATCTACGTCTTCGTCGGCCTGTTCGGGCCGTACTTCCCGCTGGCGCCCCCCTTCGAGAACCTCCAGACGCCCGCCGGCGACTACGCGCAGTTGCAGTCGCCCAGCCTGCGGTTCCCCCTCGGGACCACCTACGTCGGCTACAGCGTCCTCAGCCGGACGATCCACGCCTTCCAGACGTCGCTGATGGTGGGACTGCTCTCCGCGGTCCTCGTCGTCGGCGTCGGGGTCAACATCGGCCTCGTCGCGGGCTACTTCGGCGGCCGGGTCGAGGACGTGCTCATGGGGCTGACCGACCTGATGTTCGGCCTCCCGTTCTACCCGTTCGCCATCGTCCTGATCACCATCCTGGGGTCCAGCATGGTGAACATCGCGTTCGTCATCGCGCTCATCTTCTGGCGGGAGATCGCCCGGGTGACGCGCTCGGAGACCCTCTCGCTGAAGGAGCGGACCTACATCAAGAGCGCCCGCGCGGTCGGGACCTCCGACCTGAAGATCATGTACGTCCACATCCTCCCGAACCTCATCCCGCTGATCCTGATCTACTTCGTGTTCGGGATCACCTGGGGGATCCTCCTCGAGGCCAGCCTGAGCTTCATCGGGCTGGGCGATCCCAACGCGATCAGCTGGGGGGTGATGCTCCACAACGCGTTCAGCCAGGGCGTCCTGACGCGCGCCTGGTGGTGGGTGATCCCGCCGGCGTTCTCGCTGTGGCTGTTCATCTGGAGCCTCTACGTCGTCGCCCGGTCGCTCGAGGACAACGTCGACGCCCACGTCGAGGGCGGCGCGTAGCCCGCGGTGCTCCACCGCCGCCGGGAGTAGTTTTATCTTTGGTCAGTGTGACCCCCGACCATGGCGGACAATCCTGTCGCCGAGAAGGACTACTCAGTACTGCCGCAGCAAGAAGCGTTCAAAGTCCACGCCCCCGACGCCCCGACCCTCGTCGAGGGGGCCGGTGAGAACCTCCAGCAGGTCCACTCGGTGATGCTCACCAACGACATGTACATCACCTGGACGACCGGCGAACCCGGGGACATCTTCCCGTACCACTCGCACATGCCCGAGATGTACCAGATCCTCACCACCATCAAGGGCCGCTGTCGCTGGACCTACAAGGACAACGACGGCAACGAGAAGTCCATGGAGGCGGGGCCGGGCGACGTCCTGTACCTCCCCGGCGGCGCCGAGAACTACGTCGAGGTCATCGGCGACGAGGAGCACATCCACATCGGCTCGTACCCCCGGGTCCGCGTCCCGCGGGTCGAACAGCTCACGGGCATCGTCCCGAAGGAGGTCGAGAACCCCAAGGACTTCCGGGTCGGCGTCGACTTCGACAACGTCCGCGACGAGTACGTCACGATCGACGAGAACTCCTTCGAGAAGTGACGACCTCGCCGGGGCGCGGGTGACTTCGACGCGGTTCTCGTCGAGGAAGAAAGATAATACTTCTGACTATTTTTACTATCGATAAGATTTCTGTCTACTAACACAGGCGGGTCCGACGCTCGAAGGAACACCCCTGGACTGTCTGCACGGAGAGGCCCCCGTGGCAAGCGACGGATGAATATGGCACGGCGTATCGCGACGCAGTCTTCCGATGGATCGTTCACCACCTGGTCTACCTGGATGTCGACGCTATTGGACCGAGATTTTCCCACTTCGATGCCTGAAAGGGCAGAATATCCGCCTCTCGCGGTTCTTCCGGACGACAGCCTCCTGAATTTCGAGCTCTCACTCGAACGGCGATCCCGTCCTCGGTTCGTCACCCCGGACGACAGGCCGAACTGCCATTATTACTAGAATTTCTAACTACTATTTATTCTTATATATTCTGTGAATTTGAGGCCACGCCTGATCCCGTCCCGAACTTCTGTCGAGGTCCACGACGCGACCGGATCCCGGGTTTATACGCCCCCGGCCCGAGGTCCCGATATCCATGTCCGAAGGGAGCCGTACGGATCGGGAACTCTGGAACGAGCGGTACCGCGAGCGCGAGCACCACCACGGCGGGGACCCGGCAGAGATCCTCACGGCGAACGTCGAGTGGCTCCCGGCGGGTCGGGCCCTCGACGTCGCGACGGGGACGGGGCGCAACGCCCGCTTCCTCGCGGGGCAGGGGTACGAGGTCGACGCGGTCGACGTCGCCGACGAGGGGCTCGCCATCGCCCGCCGGAAGGCGCGGGAGGCCGGCGTCGACGTGAACTGGATCCAGGCCGACCTGAACGAGTTCCCGCTCCCCGAGGAGACCTACGCGGTGGTCTGCGTCGTCGGCTACAAGGATCTGGACCTGCTCGAGGACCTCAAGGCGGCGCTCGCCCCCGGCGGCGTCCTGGTCTACGAGCACCACCTCGGGCCTGCGGCGATCGCCGACAGCGGCCCGCGCACCGACCGCTTTCGCTTCCGGTCGAACGCGCTCCTCCGCGCCTGTCTCGACCTGACCGTCCTGGAGTACCGCGAGTGGACGAAGGTGAGCGAGGGCGAGGACGGGACGCCGAACCGCGACCCCCGGGTGTCGCTGCTGGCGCGCAATGGACTCGACGGCGAGCCGTGGTACCCGCCCGCCGAGTCGTACGCCTCGCACTGAGACGATTCCGGACGCGCCGGCCGGGTGGCCCCTGCCGGCCTGCTCGAACGAACGTTTTTGCCCTGGATCGCGAAACGGCAAGTATGGAGACGCGACCGCTCGGAGCGACGGGCCAGGACAGCACCGTCACGACCTTCGGCACCATCGCGCTGAACTGGCTGGAACAGGAGGGCGCGAACCAGCTGGTCGAACTCGTGCTCGACCACGGCGTGAACCACTTCGACGTCGCGCCGACCTACGGCGACGCCGAGCGCAAACTGGCGCCGAAGCTGGGCCAGTACCGCGAGGAGATCTTCCTCGGCTGCAAGACCCAGGCCCGCGAGTACGAGGGGGCCCGGGAGAAGCTCGAGCAGTCCCTCGAGCGCCTCGAGGTGGACTCGATCGACCTCTACCAGGTCCACGGCCTCGAGTACGAGTCCGAGCTGGACACCATCACCGGCGAGGGCGGCGCCCTGGAGGCCTTCCGGGACGCCCGCGAGGAGGGGCTGATCGACCACATCGGGCTGACGAGCCACGGCGACCCCCGGCTCGTGCTCGACGCCATCGACCGCATCGACGACCTGGAGACCCTGATGTTCCCGATGAACCCCGTCGTCGTCGGCAAGGACGACCCGAAGTACGACTACGAGCGGGTCCTGGAGCGGGCGAACGAGGCGGGGCTGGGGACGCTCGGGATCAAGGCCTTCGCGCGCGGGCCGTGGCCGCCGACCGATGAACTCCCCGAGGGCGACCGCCCGTACGCGAACTGGTACGAACCGGTCGACCGGCCCGAGGAGATCCGCGAGCGCTTCGACTTCGCCGCCGCCCAGGGCCTGACGAGCGTCGTCACGCCGGGCGATCCGAAGCTCGTGGCGATGGTGCTGGACGCGGCCTCGAACTACGACGGGATGCCCGAGGCAGAACAGCGGGCCCTGGTCGAGCGGCTCCGCCACGAGCAGAGCCCGGTCCCCGAGCAACTGCACCACTGAGCGACGGTGCCGAGCGTGTCCGTCCCGACGACCGTCGAGACCGCCCTCGCCGACGTCCCCGTCGCGGGCGCGGTCTGTCTCGAGGCCGGCGCCGGCCGCGGCAACGCTACCCGCGGCCTCCTCGCGGCCGGCGCCGAGCGGGTCTACGCGGTCACGAACGACCGGGAGCACGCGCGGGACCTCCGACGGCAGCACCTCCCGCGGACGCGGGTCCTGCGGGCGGACCTGCGGGCGATCCCGTTGCCGGCGGACTCGGTCGAGGTCGTCACCGCCCACGCCCTCTGTAATCTGCTCTCGCCTGAGGCGCTGGCGACGGTCGCGGCCGAACTGACCCGGGTGGCCGCCCCCGGGTGTCATCTCGTCGTCGACGACTACGCGCCGCTGCCCCCGGACGCCGCCATGCGCGACCTCTTCGCGGTGGTGAACGCGGCCAGCGAGCTGGTCGACGGGCGGCCCGGCACGACGTTCTATCCGGCGGAGTCGCTGCGGGACTGCTTCGCCGCGCGAGGGTGGGCGTTCGAGCGCGAGCGCACGCTGCTGGAGCCGGTCCCCTGGACGCGGAGCCACCTCGACGCCCACGCGGCGCTCGTCCGCGCCGCCGCCGCGCGTCTCGAACCGGACATCGGCGCTCCCCTCGTGGCCGAGGCCGAGCGCCTGGTCGAGTCGATCGGACGGGAAGACGTGGGCGAGATGTACAGTCTGGCGTTCCGGCTGAGTAGGCGAGGCGATGTAACCGATCGCGACGATGAAGGCGCGCGCGACGGGGTGGACGA
>JBDGUA010000042.1:0-22108 GCA_042216345.1 Haloferacaceae archaeon | reverse complement strand
CGATCGCGACGATGAAGGCGCGCGCGACGGGGTGGACGAGCGTGCCGACGCCGACACGGGGGAGTCCGGTCGCCGTTAGTCGCCGACCCGTCCGCCCACGTCGACGGCGGTCGGGACCGACCCGCGCGCGAGTTTCGCCCCGCCGTAGGCCGCGACGATCCCCAGGACGATCAGCAGGTACACGCCGAGGTGGACGCCCGTGACGACGGCCACAGCCCCCTGGTCGATGACGCCGTCGACCAGAATCCGCTCGGGCGCCAGCGGGATGATCACGTCCGCCGTGTTGGCCATGGCGTGGAGGACCATCGCGAGCAGGACGCTGCCGGTGCCGTTGTAGACCCACGCGAGCACGACCGACAGCAGCAGGATGCCGCCGACCCAGCCGACCTGGTTGACCAGCGGGAAGCTCGAGTGCGGCGTCACGGGGATGACGAAGTACGGGAGGTGCCAGCCCGCCCAGACGACGCCGACCAGGAGGCTCGCGCGCAGCGCGCCGTAGCGCTCGTTGAGCCGGGCCTGGGCGAACCCGCGCCACCCCGGCTCCTCGTTCAGGCCACCGCTGAGGATCAACGCGAACACGAACAGCCCGACGAACAGCAGGGGCGACGGCGGGTCCCGCGCGAGGTCCACCGGGCCCCCGACGGCCAGGACCACGAGCGTGATCGCCGCGGCCGCGACGATCGGGAGCCCGAGCGCGACGGCCCACCACCGCCAGCCGACGCGCCAGTCGGTGAGCTGGGCCGCCCACGCGCGGACGTCCTCGCCGCGCAGCCACGTGACCGCGGCGGCGCTCACGGTGGGCCCGAAGCTCCCGAGGTACACGAGGATGGCCGCGGTCCAGCTCGGGTCCATCAGGGCCGCCGGCGCGGAGATCAGCCAGGTGTACAGGTACGCCCCGACGAAGAACGCCGCGACGGGGTGGTCCTGGACGAGGGGGATGCGACTGTCGGGCATGGACCGTCGTTCACAGCCTCCCGTGATAAACGTTGGACGGAGAATCGGCCCGCAGAGCGACGGGACTGCGTTTATGTCGGTGCTGGTCGACGTCCGAGTATGCCCGGACTCAGCTACGCCGACTTCCTCGACCGCTCGTACCGCCCGACCGACCGCGACCTCGTCTGCACCTTCCGGGTGTCGCCCGCCGCCGACGTCTCGATGGAGGGGGCGGCCAGCCGCGTCGCCGCCGAGAGCTCCAACGGGACGTGGACCGAACTCCAGACAGGCGAGGGATTCACCGACCTGCGCGCGACGGCCTTCGAGATCGACGGCGACCGCGTCCGCATCGCCTACCCCGCCGCGCTGTTCGAGGACGGCAACGCCGCGCAGGTGCTCTCGTGCATCGCCGGCAACATCTTCGGCATGAAGGCCGTCGACCGGCTCCGCCTGCTCGACTGCGAGTGGCCGGCCCCGCTGGCGACGAGCTTCCCGGGGCCGCAGTTCGGCTCCGCCGTCCGCGAGGCGGTCTTCGACGTCGACGACCGCCCGCTGCTGGCGACGGTGCCGAAGCCGAAGGTCGGCCTCTCGACGGCGAGCCACGCCGAGGTGGGCTACGAGGCCTGGGTCGGCGGGATCGACCTCCTGAAGGACGACGAGAACCTCACCGACCAGGCGTTCAACCCCTTCGGCGACCGGCTGACCGAGAGCCTGGCCGCCCGGGACCGCGCCGCCGAGGAGACGGGCGAGGCCAAGAGCTACCTGATCAACGTCACCGGGACCGCGACCGACATGCTCGAGCGCGCCGACGAGGTGGCCGACCAGGGCGGCGAGTACGTCATGGTCGACGTCGTGACCGCGGGCTGGTCGGCGGTCCAGAGCCTGCGGGAGCGCTGCGAAAAACGGGGGCTGGCGATCCACGCCCACCGGGCGATGCACGCCGCTTTCGACCGCGTCCCGGACCACGGCGTCTCGATGCGGGCGCTCGCGCAGGTGGCCCGGCTCTGCGGCGTCGACCAAATCCACACCGGGACCGCCGACCTCGGCAAACTGGAGAACGAGGACACCGCCGGCATCAACGAGTGGCTCCGCTCGGACTGCCACGGCCTCCGGGACGTCCTCCCCGTCGCGTCGGGCGGGCTCCACCCCGGCCTGGTCCCGGAACTGCTCGACCGGCTCGGGACCACCATCTGCGTGCAGGCCGGCGGCGGCATCCACGGTCACCCCGGCGGGACCCGGGCCGGCGCGCGGGCCCTCCGGGCGGCCGTGGAGGCGTGGCTCGACGACGAGTCACTCAAGGCGCGCGCCGAGCGCGTGCCCGAACTCGCGACCGCGCTGGAGGAGTGGGGGACGTCGACGCCGCGGTAGGAGAGTTCGCGAGCGACGCCGACCGGCCCGTTGAACCCTCGCTCCAGGGCCCGCTCACCCCTCGCTCCAGGGTTCGCTCGTCTCGTCGCCGAACAGCTCCCGGATGAGGACCACGATGCTCTCGGGAGGGAACTGGCCGAGTTCGGTGACGATGGCGTCGACGTAGCGCGGCGGGGTCACGTCGAAGGCGGGGTTGGCGACGTCGACGTCGCCCAACTCCGCGCGCTCGGCCTCCGGGAGCACTTCCGACTCGTCGCGCATCTCGATCTCGACGGTGTGGCCGGTGAGCGTCGCCGGGTGGAGCTTGATCGTCTGGGCGGCGACGACGATTGGCGTCCCGCGGTCGCGGGCGTTGACCGCCAGGCCGCTCGTCCCGATCTTGTTGATGACCGAACCGTCGGCGGCGACGCTGTCGGCGCCGACGAGGACGTGGTCGACGTCGTTGAGGTAGCGGCGGGCCGCGCTGTCGACGATCAGCGTCACGTCGACGCCGAGGGCGGCCAGTTCGCGGGCGGTGACGTGGCCCTGGTTGCGCGGGCGGGTCTCCTTGACGACGGCGGAGATCTCCTTGCCCTGCTCGACGGCGGCGCGGATGCACGCGACCACGGACGTCGAGTGGCAGTGGGTCATCACCGTGTCGCCGTCGCGGAGGCGGTTGGCGCCCACCTCCCCGAGGTCGTCGAGCGAGCGGTCGAGGCGGTCGCGGAACTGCTCGACTGCCGCGACCACGTTCGCCCGCATCGCCGGGACGTCCTCGCCGGCCATCGATCCCAGGACGTACTTGAGCGCGTTCGGGAGACTGACCGCGCTCGGCCGCGTCTCGTAGAGCCGCCCGGCCGCCGCCCGGAGGTCCGCGCGGAACGCCGCCGGCGTCTCGGCGGTGCTGGCCTCCGCCTGGGCCGCCAGCGCAGCGGCGGCGGCGTCGGCGATGGTGGCGGCGCCCCGGATCTCCATCGAGGCGATGGCGTCGGCGGTCTCCTCGACCGTCGGGTCGAGCGAGCGGTCGTCGGGGGGCGCCGACTCTGGGTCGTCATCGGTCATAGCTCCCCTTGGTGGCGGTCGGTGGAAAGCGTTGCCCGCCGATCCGTGGAAAGCGTTGCCCGCCGGTCCGTGGAAAGCGTTGCCCGCCGATCCGTGACGGGGCGCCACGGCGACCTGGACGACCCGCGTGCGAGACGGGCGGCGGCGCCTCAGACCTGCTCGATCAGCGCCTCGTCCGGATCGCCGACGCGGATCGCGCGGATCTCCGACTGGAAGTCGACGGCGTCCTCGAGTTTCTCGGCGTTCTCCGCGTAGATCGTGCAGAGTTCGTCGCCGGCGAGCACGGCGTCGCCCTCGCGGCAGTGGAGGACGACGCCGGCCCCGGCGTCCCGTGGCGCGCCGGCCCGCCGCGCGATCTCGCTGACGTGGCGGTTCTGGACGCTCGTGACCACGCCGCCCTGTTCGGCGGCGAGGACGTGGCGGTGCGCCCCCGGGGTGAGGTCCGACCGGGTGACGTCGGGGTCGCCGCCCTGGGCGGCGACGATCTCGCGGAACTTCGCGAGGGCCTCCCCCGAGTCGAGGATGCTCCTGGCGTCGGCGTCGACGCCGCACAGCTCCAGCAGGATGTCCGCGAGGCGGACGCTCTTGAGTCGGAGTTCCTCGGGCCCGCCGCCCTCCAGCACGTCGAGCACGTCGCGGGCCTCGAGCACGGGGCCGATGCCCTCGCCGATGGGCTGGCTCCCGCGGGTGATGGTGCAGGCGAGCTCGAGGTCGAGGTGGTCGGCCACGCGGCGGAAGTCCCGCGCCAGGTCGCGGGCCTCCGAGAGGCTGGTCACCTTCGCGTTCTCGCCGTAGGGGAGGTCGATCAGCACCCGGTTGGCGCCCGAGCTCTTCTTCTTCGAGAGCACCGACGCCACGATCTGTCCCGGCGGGTCCACCGAGAGGGGGTTCTCCGCGCGGATGATCTTGTCGTCGACCGGCGAGAGGTCGACGCCGCCGCCCCAGACGAGACAGCCGCCGGTCTCGTCGACGATCTCGCGGATCTCCTCGACCCCGAACTCCACCTCGCAGAACACCGCCATGGTGTCGGCGGTCCCCGCGGGCGAGGTGATCGCCCGCGAGGAGGTCTTCGGGATGGTGACCCCCGCCGCCGCGACGATGGGGACGACGACCGGCGTGACGCGGTTGCCGGCGACGCCGCCGATCGAGTGTTTGTCGGCGACGATCTCGCGGTCCCACTCGAGGGTCTCGCCGGCGTCGGTCATCGACTCGGTGAGGTGGCGCGTCTCCTCGTGGGTCAGTCCGTTGGCGTACAGCGCCGAGACGTAGGCGCCGAGTTCGACGTCGTTCAGTCGGTAGCGGTCGATGTCCCGGACGATCGTGTCGATCTCGGGGCGCTCGAGTTCGTGATCCAGGAGCTTGTCGCGGATGTACGCCACCGAGTCGGGCCGGGGCGCCAGCGAGACCGTGACGGGGCCGGTCACGTGGCCGAGTCGGCTCGTCACCGCGAGGGTCCCCGCGTCGACGAGTTCCGTCGTCGTCTCGACGATGCCCGTGTAGGTCCGCCCGTCGCGGTGGATCTGGATGCGGTCCAGCGGGTGGGCCCCGAGTTCCTCGGCGTCGGCCGTGTGCAGGATGACCGTCGGCGACGGCGTGCCGATGTCGATCTCCCGCGCGGTGAGTTCCATACCCCTCCTGACAGCCGTGGGCGCAAAATAAACCGCGGGTCGGAGGACGGTGTTCGACGACGGGAACGAGGGCGCCCGCGGGTCGCAGGATCGTGTTCGACGACGCGACCGGGAGCGCCCTCGACCGCGCAGTCCCGGGCGGCGAGAGCCACCCCACCTACTTTCGTGTTCGCCCCCCGAGGGAGGGGTATGGCAGTCATCAGCGTCGACGGACTGACGAAAGACTACGGGGAGGTGGTCGCCAACGACGACCTCTCCTTCGAGGTCGACGCCGGCGAGGTGTTCGGCTACCTCGGGCCGAACGGCGCGGGCAAGACGACGACGATCCGGATGCTGATGGGGTTCCAGTCGCCGACCGCGGGTACCGCGACCGTGCTCGGCCAGGACGTCCGAGACGAGCGGGCGCTCCGCACGGCCAAGGCGGAGATGGGGTACCTGCCCGGCAACCCCTCCTTCGACGGCAGCGTCACCGGGCAGGAGTTCCTCGACTACCAGGCGGCGCTGAAGGGCGACGAGCGCCGCGAGGAGTTGCTGGAGCTGTTCGACCCGCCCCTCGACCGGAAGATCCGCGAGTACTCCACCGGCAACCGGCAGATGCTCGGCATCGTCCAGGCGTTCATGCACGACCCGGACCTGGTCGTGATGGACGAACCGACCTCGGGGCTGGACCCCCTCAAGCAGTCCCGGTTCAACGCCTTCCTGCGCGAGGAGCGCGACCGGGGCGTGACGGTCTTTTTCTCCTCGCACGTCCTGAGCGAGGTCCAGCGCGTCTGCGATCGCGTCGCCATCATCCGGAACGGCTCGCTGGTGGCGCTGGAGGACGTGAGCGACCTGCTGGGTCGGGGGGGCAAACACGTCGACCTCCACGTCGGCGGGTCGGTCGACCGGGCCGCCTTCGACATCGAGGGCGTCACCGACCTCGCCGTCTTCGACGGCGGCGTCCAGTTCACCTACACGGGCGAGTACGACGCCCTGCTCGAGCTGGTCTCGTCGTACGAGGTGCTGGACCTGACCATCGAGGACCCCCCGCTCGACGAGCTGTTCCTGCGGTTCTACGGGGACGAGACCGAATCGAACGCGACCCCCGACCCTGGCGTGGCGCGGTCGGACGACGATCGGGACGACGGGGGAGACGCCGACGCGGCTCCGGAGTCCGACGCGACCGAGGGATCGGGTGAGCCGCGTGCTTGAGATCACGCGGTACGAGGGCCGCCAGAAGCTCCGGGCGTCGATCCTGCTGACGGTCGGGTTCGTCGGACTCGCCGCGCTCTACATCTGGCTGTTCCCCTCGATCGAGCAGTCCGGCGTGGACTTCGCCCAGTACCTCGAGACCCTGCCGGAGGGGTTCCAGTCGGCGTTCGCCGTCGAGAGCATCTCGACCATCGAGGGCTTTCTGGCCATCGAGCTCTACCAGTTCCTCTGGCTGCTGCTGTTCGGGATCTACATGGCCTACACCGCCGGCGGGCTCGTCGCCGAGGACGTCGAGGACGACCGGATCGAGCTGTTGCTGGCGACGCCCGTCTCCCGGACGCGGATCGTCTTCGAGAAGTTCGCCTCGCTGGGCGTCCCGATCCTCGTGGCGAACGCGCTGATCCCGTTCGCCGTCGTCGCTGGCGTGGCCGCCATCGGGGAGTCGATCTCGACGGTCGACCTCCTCGCGGTCCACCTGCTCTCGATCCCCTACCTGCTGGCCTGCGGGAGCGTCGGCCTGCTGCTGTCGGTCTGGGCCGACCGCGCCAGCGTCGCCCAGCGTGGCGGGATCGTCGCCGTCTTCATGCTGTTCCTCGTCGAGACCGTCTCCAGCACCGCCGACTACGACTGGCTCGGTGCGATCAGCCCGACGCGGTACTACGATCCGGCGGAGATCCTCGTCGACGGCACCTACGACCTGGCCGGGTCGCTGATCCTGCTCACGGGGACGGTGGCGCTGGTCCTGCTCAGCGCGGCGTACTTCCAGCGTCGCGACGTCCCCTGATCCGGCGGCCCACGCTGGGCAACCACCCGGGAGCGGTGTTCTCGCGGGCCTGCAATCGGGGATAGATTCTTGCACCCGTCACGCCTCTCTACAGCCATGCACTTCTCACGGTCTTCTGTCCGCCCTCCGAGCGCACCTGCGCCCCGAAACCGCGGTGGCGGTGAGGGATGAAGGGGCGGCTGCTCGCCTGCGTGCTCGTGCTCTCGCTCGTGGGTGCGGGCGTCGCGGGCGCCGACGCCTCCGGGGAACCGGCGATGCGGGTCTCGCTCGCCGAGCGGACCGTCGAGGCGGGCGAGACCACGACGCTGGAGCTCACCGTCGCCAACGAGGGCGACCTGGAGTGGGCCTCGGCGACGAACCCGGCGTTCACCCAGCGCGTGACGACCGCCCGGGCCGTCAGCGTCAGCCTCCGCTCGGGCGACACCCCCCTCACGGTCGAGACCGCCGACCGGCTCCTGGGGAGCGTCCCCGAGGGCGGGTCGGCGGGGGTCCCGTTCCGCGTCCGGGTCGACCCCGACGCCGAACCCGGGACGTACCGCCTGCCGGTGGTCCTCGAGTACGCCTACGACGACTACGTCGCCGACACCGGGTTCGTCGACGACGAGACGGGCTACCTCCGGACCACGGTGCGGGTCAGGGTCCGCGAGGCGCCGCGGTTCGCGGTGGTCTCGGCCGGGACCGACGCCCGCGCGGGCGAGTCCGGCGACGTGACCCTGACCCTGGAGAACGTCGGGACGGCGACGGCCCGGAACGCCTCGGTGGCGCTGACGTCGCCGAACGCCGACGTGCAGTTCGGCCCCGGCGGCGCCACCCGGGGCGAGCGCTTCGTCGGGGCGTGGGCGCCCGGCGAGCGCCGCACGCTCACCTACGGCGTCCAGACCGCGCCGGCGACGACGCGCCAGACCTACGCGCTCGACGCCCAGGTGCGTTACCGCGACCCCGAGGGACGCCAGCGCCAGTCCGAGTCGCTGACGACAGGGGTGGCGCCCGAGCCGACGCCGACGTTCGCGTTCCGTGACGTCTCGACCGACCTCCGGGTCGGCGAGCGCGGGGCCGTCACGGGCACCGTCGTCAACGACGGCGAGTCGACCGCCCGCAACGTCGTGGTCCGCCTCGATCCGGAGACCCCCGGCGTGACCCCCGTCGTGGCGGAGCGGCCCGTGGGCGACCTCGAACCCGGCGAGTCAGCCGAGTTCTCCCTCCCGGTCGACGTCGCGAAGGGCGTCAGCGCCGGCGAGCGCCGCCTGGCGCTGACCGCGGGCTACGACGCCGAGCGCGGCCCGCCGCGGGTGAGCGACCCCGCGACCGTCCGAGCGACCATCGTCGAGGAGCGCGACCCCTTCCGCGTGCGCGTGGTCAACGGGACGACCGCGCCCGACGTCGACGGCTACCGCTTCGTGGTCGAGGTGACGAACGTCGGCGACGTGCCCCGGTCAGACGTGGTGCTGGCGCTGCGGACCGGCCCGCCGATCACGACGCCGACGCCGACGGCGACGCGCGCGAAACTCGCGCCGGGGCAGACCGCCCGCATCGCGTTCTCGCTCTCGGTCGACGAGGATGCCGTCGAGGGGTCCTATCCCCTCTGGCTGAACGTGACCGCCGACACGCCCGACCGGGACGCCGTCACCGACGGCCCGTACCTCCTCTCGCTCGGCGTCCGCGAGGAGCAGGCCGGGCCGACCGACTTCAACGTCCTGGCCATCGCGGGGTTCGTGGCGGTCGTCCTCCTGGGGGGCATCTGGTGGTGGCTCCGCGGGTGACGGGGCGGGCGCGACGGGGCGAGTGCGACGGGGTGGGCGCGCGGGGGCTGACTGTTTTACCGGCCCCCCGCGTGGACTAGCGACGATGACTGCCCCACAGATCCGCGACCGATCCCCCGACCCTCGCGCGCTCGACGCCCTCGGGTCGGGAGCGACCCGGAGGTCCAGCGCATGAGCGACCTGGAAGGCCTGTTCACGCCGTCGCGCGTGGCCGTCGTCGGTGCGACCGACCGCGAGGGATCCGTCGGGCGGGCGCTGCTGTCGAACCTCGCCGCCTTCGAGGGGGAGGTGGTGGCCGTCAACCCGAGTCGCGAGTCGGTCATGGGCACCAGGTGTTACCCCGAACTCCGTGCCGTCCCGGACGCGGCGTCGATCGATCTGGCGGTGGTGGCGGTCCCGGCGACCGTCGCCGTCGACGTGGTCCGGCAGGCGGGCGAGGTCGGTATCGAACACGTGGTCCTGCTCAGCGCGGGCTTCCGGGAGGCCGGCGAAGAGGGCGCCCAGCGCGAGCGCGAACTGGTCGAGGTCGTCGAGCGGTACGACCTCACGCTGGTCGGACCCAACTGCTTCGGCGTCATCAGCACCCCGGTCGGTCTGAACGCGACCTTCTCCCAGGGGACGCCGCCGGCGGGGTCCATCTCGCTGCTGAGCCAGTCGGGGGCGTTCATCGCGGCGGTCCTCGACTGGGCGGGCCAGCACGGCATCGGCTTCAAGGACGTCGTCTCGCTGGGCAACGAGGCCGTCCTCGACGAGTGCGACTTCCTCGCCGAGTGGGGCGACGACCCGGAGACGGACGTCGTCCTCGCCTACCTCGAGGACGTCGAGCGCGGTCGGGAGTTCGTCGAGACCGCCCGCGAGGTGACCGGGGAGACGCCGGTCGTGGCCATCAAGTCCGGGCGGACCAGCGCCGGCGCCGAGGCGGCGGCCTCCCACACGGGATCGCTCGCCGGGCAGTACCGCGCCTACCAGGCGGCGTTCGGCCAGGCGGGGGTCCTCGAGGCCCGGACCGTCCAGGAGGTCTTCGACTACGGGCAGGTGCTGGCGACCCAGCCCGCCCTCGAGCGCGACGACGTGGCCATCGTCACCAACGGCGGCGGCCCGGGCGTGTTGACCGCGGACCTCGTCGGGGAGTCCGACCTCGGCCTCGCCTCGTTCGGCGAGGACGTCCGCGCCGAACTCCGGGCGCTCCTGCCGGCGGCGGTCGAGGCGCGCAACCCCCTGGACGTCGTCGGCGACGCCGACGCCGAGCGGGTCGCCCGGGCGCTGGAGTTGGTGCTCGCCGACGAGGGGGTGGGCGCCGCCGTCGTGCTCTGCGTGCCCACGGCCCCCCTCGACTTCGCGGCCCTGGCCGAGGCGGTCGGCGAGGTCCGCGAGCGCCACGCCAAGCCCGTCGTCGCCTGCCTGATGGGGGGAGCACGGGTCGAGCGCGCCGCGGAACTGCTCCAGGAGCGGGAGATTCCGAACTACTTCGATCCGGCGCAGGCCGTCGCCAGCCTCGAGGCGCTCGCCGCCCACCGCGCCGTCACGGAGCGCGCGTACGAGTCGCCGAGGGCGTTCGACGTCGACCGCGACCGCGCCGCGGCCGTCCTCCGGCAGGCCGCCGACCGTGAGGTCGACCTCCTCGGGCTCGAGGCGATGGAGTTGCTCGACGCCTACGGCGTGCCGACGCCCGCCGGGGAGCTCGTCGCCGACCCGGAGGCGGCGGAGGCGGCGGCCCGGGAGATCGACGGGGAGGTCGTGATGAAGGTGGTCAGTCCGGACGTCAGCCACAAGTCCGACGTCGGGGGCGTCGCCACCGGCGTCCCCGCGGGGGAGGCCGGGGCGACCTACGAACGGATCGTCGAGCGCGTCACCGACCACGAGCCGGACGCGGAGATCGTCGGCGTCTACGTCCAGGAGTTCGTCCGAGCGGAGGCCAGCACCGAGACCATCGTGGGCGCGGCGCGGGACCCCCAGTTCGGTCCCCTGCTCATGTTCGGGCTGGGGGGCATCTTCGTGCAGATCTTCGAGGACACGTCCTTCCGCGTCGCGCCCGTGAGCGAGCGCGAGGCCCGCGAGATGGTCGGCGAGATCCGGGCGTCGCCGCTGCTGGGCGGGGCGCGGGGGCGCCCGCCTGCCGATGTCGACGCCGTAGTCGAGACGATCCAGCGCCTCTCCCGGCTCGTCGAGGACTTCCCGGCGATCACCGAACTCGACGTCAACCCCCTGATCGCGTCGCCGGCGGGGGTCTCCGCGGTCGACCTCCGGCTCACCGTCGACCGCGATCGCCTCTGAGCGTCGGGACAGCACACAAGAGATTTAGTACGTCTCTGTGAACTGGCACCTCATGGCCCCGTCAGTGTTCGCCCCTCCAAAAGCGATCGTAGCCCTGCTGACGGCTATCGTCGTCGTGTTCGCGTCGAGCCTGAACACGCTCGTGTTCGTCGAGGTGCCGCCCATGCGACAGCTCCCGCGCCGGGCGATCGCCCAGCTCGTCAGCGACTTCAGACGCCGGGAGCGACGCCTGACCTGGCTCGGCCTGCTCGGGTGGGGCGGGGCGGTCTCGGCGCTCCACTTCGGCGGCCTCGCGTACGACGTCTACACGCGGATCTGGTGGTGGGACCTGCTCACCCACGTGATGGCCGGGGTCGGCGTCGCGGGCATCTTGCTCGTCGGCCTGCGCGAGACCGTCCCCGCCTGGACGTCGAACTGGTGGGTCGTCGTGGCCGTCGTCGGGATCGGCGCGGGCTTCGAGGTCTACGAGTTCGCCTTCAAGTCCTTCTGGCACACCTGGACGCTGTCGTTCTACCTGCAGGACACCCTGATCGACCTGGCGATGGACGCCGTCGGCGGCTACGTCGCCGCGGTACTGAGTTCGATGTTGCTGGGCCGGACCGACCAGACGGCGACGGCCTGACGGCGACGGCCTGACGGCATCGACGCCGTGCTAGCTGCTCCACCCGACGCCCCCGGCGAAAGGTTATTGCCCCGAGTGGGGAATGGTGGGCCATGCCACGACCACCCTACGAGTACAGCCCGATCACCGAGCGGGAGTTCGACCTGCCGAACGGCGAGAACGTCGCCTTCTGGGTCGTGCCGAACATCGAGTGGTTCCAGTACGATCAGCCGCGGGAACTCCACCAGTACGTCGAGGAGCCGCCGGACGTCAACACCTACAGCGAGCTCGACTACGGCAACCGCGTCGGCGTCTGGCGGATGATGGAGATCCTCGATCGCTACGACGTCCGCGGGACGGTCGCGCTCAACTCCATGATCTGCGAGGAGGCCCCCGAGATCGTCGAGGCCGGGGTGGAGCGCGACTGGGAGTTCATGGGCCACGGGCGCACCAACTCCCGGCCGCTCTCCGGCCTCTCGGAGGACGAGGAGCGCGAGCTGATCCGCGACGTCCGCGACCAGATCGCCGAGACGACTGACACTCAGCCACGAGGGTGGCTCGGCCCCGCCCGGGCCGAGAGTTTCCGGACGCCGGAGCTGCTGGCAGAGGCGGGCTTCGACTACGTCGGCGACTGGGTCAACGACGACCAGCCCTACCGGATGGACGTCTCGGCGGGCGAGCTCTACTCGATCCCCTACAGCACGGTGATCAGCGACAAGTTCTTCACCGACCGCAAGATCTCCGGTCCCCAGTGGGAGCAGATGGTCACCGACCAGTTCGACGTGCTCTACGAGGAGGGCGAGGAGGCGGGCAACGCCAAGGTCATGGCCATCTCGCTGCACCCCTACCTGATCGGGTTCCCCTACCGGAGCAAGTACCTGGACCGCGCCCTGGACCACATCACCGGCCACGACGACGTCTGGGTGACGACGGGGAGCGAGATCGTCGACCACTTCCGGGAGCACTACGACTGACGCCCCCCTCCCGCCACCAGTTCGTAAGGATTACCACCGCCACGCGACAACTCGCGGCCACGCATGACTCTTCGCGGGTTCCTCGGATCGGGAGACACTCGTGGCGCCCGGGCAGCGGGGTGGCCGCGGGTCGGTCGGTGGCGCCGGCCGGGAGGGCGGTAGGATGGCGGGCGACGGGCTGGACAGGCGCGTCTTCGCGCTCGCGGTCGCCCGGATGGCCGACTCGCTGGGCAACTCGTTTCTCATCGTCGTCCTGCCGCTGTTCATCGCCAGCGGTCGGCTCACCGGCGGGACGCTCGGACTCAGCGAGACGCTGATCTCCGGGCTGGTGATCGGTCTGTTCGGCCTGGTCAGCAGCCCGCTCCAGCCGTTCGCGGGCCGGGCCTCCGACCGGGCGGGTCGGCGGCGCGTCTTCGTCGTCGCCGGCCTCGCGATCCTGGCGATCACCAACGCCGCGTTCGCCTTCGCCGGGAGCTACCTGACCATCCTGGGGATCCGCGCGATCCAGGGGCTGGGCGTCGCGCTGACGATCACGGCCTCCATCGCGCTCATCAACGAGTACTCGACCGGCGGGACCCGCGGCGCGCACATGGGGATCTACAACACGCTCCGCATGGTCGGGTTCGGCGGCGGGCCCATCTTCGCCGGCCTCGTCGTCCAGGCCGGCCCGTACGCCCTGGCCGGAGTCCGGTTCTCGGGGTTCGAGGCGGCGTTCTACGTCGCCTCGGCCGCGGCGGTCGTCAGCATCCTCCTCGTGTTCGCGCTCGTCCGGGACCCGTCCGAACTCGAGGCCGAGGCCGGCGGCGACGTCGCCATCGCGGTGCTGGACCGGACCGGCGAGAAACTCCTCGACCCGGTGTTCACGCTCGGACTGGCCTCGGCGTTCATGGCCATGGGGATGGCCCTCCTCGAGGCCATCCAGCCCCAGGTCAACGCCCGGCTGGGCCAGGAGCCGTTCCTGTTCGGGGTCGAGTTCGGGGCGTTCGTCTTCGCGCAGTTGCTCTGTCAGATCCCGGTCGGGGCCGCCAGCGACCGCTGGGGTCGCCGGCCGTTCCTGCTCGGCGGGCTGGCGCTGTTCGTGCCGGCGACGCTCGCGCAGGGGCTCGTGACCACGCCCGTCCAGATGATCGGCGCGCGCTTCGTCCAGGGGGTCGCGGCGGCCGCGGTGTTCGCGCCCTCGCTGGCGCTCGCGGGCGACCTCGCGAAGGTCGGCGAGTCGGGGACGAAGCTCTCGGTCCTGACGATGGCGTTCGGGCTGGGCGTCGCCGTCGGCCCGATCGTCTCCGGGTTCCTGATCCACTACGGCTTCGTCGTCCCGTTCGTCTTCGGCTCGCTGGTCGCGACCGCCGGGTTCGCCCTCGTCTACACGCAGGTCGAGGAGACCGTCGGTCCCGACGAGGTGGAGAGCGGGGCGGCGATGCCGACTGACTGAGGCTCCGGGGGCGTCGCACGGACCGATCTTCGACCCGCCGAACGAACCGACCTTCGACCCGCCGCACGGACCGACCTTCGATCCGCGGCGGCGACCACCGTCTGTCCCTCCGACAGAGCCAAAAGGACGCGCAACGGTCGACCGGTATGGTCCTCACCCGCAGACGCGCCCTCCGGACCGCCGGCGTCGCCGGCCTCGCGGCGCTGGCCGGCTGTTCGACGGACGGTCCGTTCGGGGCCGGCGAGCCGACCCGGACGTACACCCTCCACGTCGACCGCATCGACGCCGACCCGACCGAGTACGCGCTCTACCGCCCCGACGAGGACGCCCTCTTCGGCGACCCCGCGCGCGCCGCGCTGGCGGCGATCCTGCCCGACGGCCGGCACACCACCTACGGTTACACGCCCCTGCCGGCGGACGCCTACGTCGAGCACGACGGGACGTACTACCAGACGAAACACGTCGTCACCGGGCGGAAACGCATGGCCCGGCGCCTCGTCCGGGTCGACTCCGTTCCCCGGGAGCAGGTCCCCGAGGACGCCATCCTCGTCGACGACCTCGACCGACCCAGCGCCCGCGTCGTCAAGATCCTCCACAGCTACACGCAGACCGACGGCGAGACCAGCACTGCCGACCTGCTGCGGGGCGACGCCTACGTCCTCCGGCGGCCCGCCGAGCGCGAGTCCCGCCTGGCGACCGGCGACCTCGACGGGCGCGTGGTGACCATGACCGAGAGCGGGGCGTGGGCCTACCGGGTTCGCGTGAGTCGCGAGCCCCTCCGCGAGACGGCCTACACGGCCCTCGCCGTCGAGGTGGCGGACTCGCGGCCGGCGTTCCGCGAGGTCGTCTTCGGCTCGCGGATCGACGCCGAACTCGACCCCGGGTCGCTGTCGGCGGAGTCGCGGGGGATCCTCGAGGAGGCGATCGATCTGGGGGAGTACGACGAGCAGGCGCCGGTCTCGGCGGCGTTCGACGCGCTGCTGGACGCGCTGGGGGTCGGCGGCGTCGAGACGGCCTCGAACGGGAACCTCCTCTGGTACGACGGGGGGTTCTATCGCTACGCGCTGTACGTCAACATCGACGACTGACACGTCGACGACTGACGCGGCCGGGTGCCCGGCTCAGTTCCGACGGCTCCACTCCGGGCTGTCGTCGAGGCGGGGCAGCGCGGCTTCCAGGTCCATCTGCGCGGCGCCGAAAAATCGCTCTCGACCGACGGGCGTCCGGAGGCGCACGATTGCCGTCTCGGTCGTGACCTCGAAGACCGAGAGGGCCCGGGCGTCGGCGGTGTGTTCCCACTCGCCCCGGAGGGTCGCCTCCTTCTCGCCGACGACGCGCGAGCCGAGTTCCCAGCTCAACCGTGTCAGTCCCGGGAGTTCGAAGGGGACGTCGGCGGGCGGGCTCGGTCGGGTGTCGTCGCCGTGTGGAGAGCCACGGGAAGCCATATCGTGGGGGACTGTATCGTGAGACAAAAACGTAGCCATTTCGCGACGCGGGCCGGGCCGACGGGCTATCGCCCCGTGGGCGTCGCGCCGGGGACGCCCCAGTCGTCGTCGAGGCGCACGAGCGCCGGGGCGACCAGGTCGACGACAGGGTCCTCGAGCATCGTCGCCAGGCAGTCGCGACACAGCGAGAGGTCCAGGTCCCTGGCGTCGCGTCCGTCCGGGGCGAACCTGAGGGTGTACCCCTCGGTGGACCCGTGCTGGCCACAGTGCGTGCACGGGGTCGTACGGTCGGGCGTCTGACGTTCCGGAGGGGCGCCTTCGGGCTCGATCATCACTCCACTTCCCTCGAGGCGAGCCAGCCCATTAGCTCTCGTCCCAAACTATGTAGGATTCGTCGGACGGGGCTACCGACGCCGACCTGGCGCCAGTGCTGCCGCCGAACCGCGAGCGCACCGATTCCAGGGCGTCGCTGGCGCGAAACCCGTGGCAGCGGGCGGGCAGTCTGTGGCTCGCGGTGCGGGTGTACCCCCGGCGATCGCGCTAGTGGCCGCCGCCGCTGTAGCTGAGCAGGAACGTGACGGTCACGTGCGCGACGTACGGGACCAGTGCGGCGAGCACCAGTTCCTGGAGGTGCGAGACGTCGATGGGGTACTCGCGGGTGTTCTCAACTTTGGTCAGCTTGATGAAGTACTGGATGTAGTCGTGCCCCTCGTCGACGCTCTCGGGGATCTTCGTCTCGGGGAACATCATCTCGTCGCCCTCGGGACCACGTCGTTCGACTTCGTGAGCCAGCTGCTGGATCTTCTGGTGTTTCGCGTGTTTCATGTGGCCGTGGACCACGAGGATGGGGAGGACGAACAGCACGACCCCGAAGACGATGAGGATAGCGATGCCGAGGGTGCTCACCATCGCCACCGCGGGGATCGGCGAGCCGGTGCGCGCGAAGTAGTTGCTCAGGCCCGTAAAGACGACCCAGACGCCGACGGCGAGGAAGTAGTAGAGCGTCCCCGATTTGATCAGGTCGCCGAGCGGTTTGAGTCGACCGTAGCCGAGCGGGTCCTGGAAATCGATGAGTCCGGTCCGTCGGAGTTTCAGCGGCGCCACCAGGAGGATTCCGACGTAGACGGCGGCGAAGTCCACGCCGATCACGTAGTAGACGAGCGCGATAATCCCGAAGTACTTGATTGGGCCGATGATCGGTCCCTCCATCTCGAAGACGTACTGCATGGCGTCGGGATTGAACACGAGCCAGCTCACGTGATATCCCCAGCCGACGAGCAGGCCGAGTATCCGGAGGCGATCGGACACCAGTTCCAGCAGCGACGTCGGCCTGTCCGGGGACCCGTCAGTGCTGAACCAGAGCAGCGTGCGCACGATCGGACCGGGAACCTGTCCGAACGCCTCCGGGTGCCCCTCGGTGAGGATCTCCGCGACGGTGGCCTCGTAGCGGTCCCGCAGCCGTCGCGCCCCCCAGATGCCGAACGCCAGCCCGAACGGGACGATGATCGTCGAGGGGTTCACCAGGTACGGGTGGAACCCCCGCTGCACGTACTGGATCGTCGAGAGCACGGGGACGTCGACGAAGAAGGCCAGTCCGAAGAGGAGGTACGCCCCGAGGTCCCGCCGACCGAACAGCCGGTCGCTCAGGGCGTCGAACCCCAGCGCTCCCGCCATCCGCTCGATCCACAGTCGGTTCGAAGTCGGTTCCCCGTCGTCCCCGTCGACGCCCAGCCTGGTCCGCCACTCGCCGTTCGACCCTGCGGCCGACATACGCACGTAGATGCCCGTCCGGACTGAAATATGGTTCCCCGGATCGCCCCGGGGTCCGACGTGGTGCGTGCGTCACGCACGGATCGTCGGGACCAGCCCCGGTCCGGAGGTCGGTGCGTCCGACGGGTGACGGCGGAGAGAGGCCACGAGTAGATCAGAACCCCTTAGGGAGGGCCCGACGAAGTTCGATGCAATCGACGATCCGCGATGCGCGAGAACTGGAGGAACGCTGCGCCAGGGAGGGAGGCTGGAGGGACCCACGGGAGCGACGCGACCGGGGGAGCACGCTGATGCAGTCCGCTCGCCGGTGGTCGGTTGTCGTCGGTCTGGCCATCGCGGCGACCGGCCTGGTCCTCGCCGGCCTCACCGTCGTGCACCTGCTCGAGGAGCACCGCGACCCGCTGACGCTCCTGCTCGGCGGCGGCATCCCCATCGTGGCCGAACTCGCGACCGCACTAGGCGGGCTCGTGATCGCCCGGAGCGGCTTCTCGAAACGCGAGGCCCAGTGGGTACTGTTCTGGTGGGTCGCCGGCGTCGCCGTCGCGGCGCTGATGGGCGGAGCGACCGTCCTCTACGAACACAGCCACGGCGTCAGGCTGATCGACACGCAGTACGTGGTGACGAACAACGTCAGCGCCGGCGCGGCCGGCGGCCTGCTCGTGGGCTACTTCTACGCGCGGACCCTCCGGCGCACTGAACAACTCGCCGAGGAGCACGAGCGCCTGGAGGTGCTCAACCGGGTCGTCCGCCACGACATCCGGAACGACATGAACGTGGTGCTCGGGTGGTTGTACACCCTCGAGGACCACGTCGACGAGGACGGTCGCGACGCCCTCGGGCGGGTCGAGTCCGCGAGCGAGCACGTCGTGGAACTCACGGAGATCTCCCGGGAGTACGTCGAGATCGTCGTCGGGGACGCGGAGTTCGAACTCCGGCCCGTCCCGCTCGACGAGGTGCTCAGAAACGAGGTCGAGACGCGGCGGGAGAACTACCCCGACGCGGAGATCAGTCTCCAGGGAGCCCTCCCGCAGGTCGAGGTCGAAGCCAACCCGATGCTCGGGTCGGTCTTCCGCAACCTCCTCAACAACGCCGTCCAGCACAACGACGAGGCAGTGCCGGTCGTCGACGTCGGCGTCGACGTCGGCGACGACGCGGTCCTGGTCCGGATCGCGGACAACGGCCCGGGTGTCCCGGACGACCGCAAGGAGGCGATCTTCGGCAAGGGCGAGCAGGGCCTCGACAGCCCCGGCACCGGGATCGGGCTCTATCTGGTCCAGAGCATCGTGGAGGAGTACGGCGGCGACGTCTGGATCGAGGACAACGAGCCGAAGGGGGCCGTGTTCACGGTTCGATTGCAGCGGGCCTGAGCGAGGGATCGCCGGAGGTCGACTCGCCACTCGCGGCAGGCCTCGCGATGGCGTCGCTGCCGAGTCCGCTCGGCGGCGGACCGCTGCGGGGGCGTATCAAAACTACCATGCCACTCCGCTGCCAAGGGGACCTCACCCAGGTGGATCACGTGACCCAGAAACGCGAATACAAGGCGGAGTACCCGGACAAGACGCTGTACATCCCCGGCCCCACCGAGGTCCGCGAGGACGTAATCGAGGAGATGGCCCAGCCGATGTTCGGCCACCGCATGGACCGGATGACGGACCTGTACACGACCATCGTCGAGGACACCAAGGAGTTCCTCGGGACCGACAACGACCTGATCGTCCTCACGGCCTCCGGGACCGAGTTCATGGAGAGCTCGATCCTGAACCTGGTCGACGAGAACGTCCTCTGTACGACCTGCGGGAGCTTCAGCGAGCGCCAGGCGAACGTCGCCGAGCGCCTCGGCAAGACCGTCGACACCCTCGAGTACGAGTGGGGCCAGGCGGTCAAGCCCGAGGACGTCCGGGAGGCCCTCGAGGAGAGCGACACCACCTACGACGTCGTCACCTGCGTCATGAACGAGAGTTCGACGGGCGTGCGCAACCCCATCGAGGAGATCGGCGACGTCGTCGCCGAGTTCCCCGAGACGCTGTTCGTCGTCGACGCCGTCTCCGCGCTGGGCGGCGACTACGTCGACATCGACGAGCACGACATCGACGTCATCTTCACGTCGGTCCAGAAGGCCTTCGCCATGCCCCCGGGGCTGGCGGTCTGCGTCGTCAGCGACGACGCCTACGAGCGCGAGGTCGAATCCGACTCGGCCTCCTGGTACGGCGGGTTCCAGCGCTCGATCGACTACTACGACCGCAAGGGCCAGACCCACTCCACGCCCGCGATCCCCGTCATGCTGGCCTACCGCAAGCAGATGAAGCACATGCTCGAGGAGGGCCACGAGGCGCGCGACCAGCGCCACCGCGAGATGGCCGAGTACACCCGCGAGTGGGCCAGCGAGCACTTCGACGTCTTCCCCGAGGCGGGCTACGAGTCCCAGACGGTGAGTTGCATCGAGAACACCCAGGGGATCGACGTCGCGGCGACGATCCAGGAGGTCTCCGAGGAGTACGACCTGGTCTTCTCCAACGGCTACGGCTCCGCGCTCGGCGAGAAGACGTTCCGCATCGGCCACATGGGCGAACACACCGTCGAGAGCATCAAGGAACTGACCGACGCCATCGAGGACGTCGCCGACCTCTGAGTCCGGGCGTCTACCCTGGCGGGTTCCAGCGCACCCACGTCGCTGTTTCTGTGGTCGCGGTATCGCCTCGAAGCCGACACCCCGCCCCTAGCCGTGGAACCGGTAGAGCGACGTCACGTACGGCAGTCGGTTGAACATCCAGAACGCCACCGGGAGTCCGATCACGGTCACCGCGAGGGCGGCGGCGACGTTGGCCCAGACGAGGCTCGCCCACCAGCCGATCAGCACGAAGTAGACCCCCCTCAAGAGCAGCGAGTGCTGGCCCCGGGCGCCCGCGGGGTCGTCCAGCGAGCGGGGTTCGGCCAGGCTCAACACCGTCGGCACGAGGTTGACGAGTTTGATCCCCAGCGGGAGCAACAGCACCGTGGCGTTGAGGAACCAGGCGACGTTGACGACCAGCGGGGTCGCCCACCAGCCGATGCAGACGAACCAGAGCGCGCGGGTGAACAGCGATCGGTCGGTCATCCCATCACACTAGGGCGCACACGGCTATACGACTGGCGGCCCGTGCCGACTCGACTCGTCCCCGTGGCCGCGACGTGCGTTCGATCACCCTCGTTCGAGGGGGTCACTCCACGACGGGGGCCTGCCGGCCCTGCATCTCCTGGATCGCGAGTTCGTACCACTGGGGGTCGAGTTCCTCCGCCGGGTGTTCGAACCCGCCAGCGAGATCGCCGTGGCCCGGGGCGCGAACACCTCCGAGGCCGCCACGGCCGCGGGCGACTCGGGCTCGATGGGCGCCAGCGACCCCGTGACGAGGACGCTCCGCCAGTCGTCGGGGGCGGCCCAGTCGTAGACGACGAGGGTGACGTCCTCGCCCGCCTCGATGTAGGATCGCTTCCTGCTGCCCGGCGAGAACACGAACTGGAAGATCACGCGATTCTCGGCGACGTCGTACCCGAACGAGATCGGGATGGCGTACGAGAGATCACCGCCGAACGCCAGGACGCCGTCGCCCTGCCGGTCGAGAAACGCCGCCACCTCCTCGCGGGACATGTCGACCCCGTAACTACGTGCCTCCATGCCGGTCCGATAGCGGCCCCCGGAATAAAACCTAGTCGGCGGGGGTACCCGACCCCGTCGACGCGGCGGTCGGCGGTGCGGGCGCCGTCGGCGAGACCGGTCGCTGCTCGGTCGGGGTGGCTCGAAAAGAATCGGCCGCCTCGCGTCGTCAGACGTTCAGCGGGATGGGATCGCCGTTGCCGCCCGACGAGTAGGAGTCGGGGGTGGTGAACGAGATCGTCGTGGTCGCCCCGGACTCGGTGGTCGCTTCGATCGTCACCGACGTACTGGGGGGGAGACCGTCACTGTCGCCACCCGTGACGTCGGCCGGGCTGATCGTGATCTGCGCACGGTCCGAATCGGCGTTGACGACGACGGGCGAACTGTCGAGCGAGCCGTCCGTGTCCTGGATGGAGCGGACGCCGAAGTTGGTCGCGCCTGCCGAGGCCGCGTACGTGAGCGTCTCCACTTCACCGTTTTCGGACTGGTACTTCACGGTGACCTCTTCGAGGTTGATGTCCTCCGAACCCGACGCCGGGCGGACGGTCAGATTCAGCGTCGCGAGCCTGTCGGCGGCGGAGTTGTTGTCGAGGATGCCGTGGGCGTCGACGACTTCGAGGCGGTTCGTCACCTGGTCCGAACTCTTCTGCCCGGTCTCCTGCGCACTTGACTGGAGGAACCCGGCGGTGTTCACGAGGACGCCGGCGGCGATCGCCGCCACCAGCACCATCGCGATGAACACGATGAGGGTCCCGATACCGACCTGTGCGCGAACAGTCGAGCGATCGAGGTCGAGGTTGAGATTCATGGTTGTGTGTCGTGGGTGTGGTTAGATCTGGAGCCCGACCGGATCGGTGTCCGACTTGCCGGAGTACGTGTCCGGCGTGGTGAAGTCCGTCTGCGTGGTCCCGCCGCCGGCGGTCGTGATCACCAGCCTGACGTCGGTGTTGGTCCCGAGTCCGCTCTGGATCGCGGCCGTGTCGATCGTCACCGTCGCCCGGTCGGTGTCGGCGTTGAGGACGTTGTCGTTGCTGATCGAGGTGTCGTCGTCCTGGACCTCTGCGGTGGCGAAGTGCGTCGCGTTCGCCGTTCCACCGTGTTTCAGGGTCACGACCTGATCGTCCGTCAGGAACTTGATGGTCGTCGTCGAGAGGTCCACGTTGTCGGAGCCGGACGCGTGGCGCACGGTCAGCTTCAGGCTCCCGACGTTGCTGTTCCCGCTGTCGTAGACCCCGTGGCCGTTGATGACCTGGAGTCGATTGGTGACTTCTTGAGA
>JBDGUA010000007.1:11804-32223 GCA_042216345.1 Haloferacaceae archaeon | reverse complement strand
CCGAGGTCGAGGATCTTCTCGACGCCGTTGCGCACCTCCAGGGCCTCCGCGGGGTCGTCGATCCGGCGGACGTCGCCGTTGGCGAGTCGGACCGTCGGCCCCTCGATCGAGTCGACGGGGACGACGCCCGCGGCCTTCCCGGGGCGTTCGGTCTTGATCTGGGTCCCGGTCGCGAGGAAGTCGTCGACCAGGTGCATCGTCGCGGGGTGGACGCCGGCGGTCGCGAACCCGTGGTTGCGCGAGCGCCCGTAGCGCAGGCGGAACCCGCCGGCCTCGGAGGGGTGGCCGAAGACCGGCCGGCCGGCGATGAGGTCCCGAAGGTACTTCGTCGCCGGCTCCACCCGGGGCGGTCCGGACGGCTCAGCTGGGTCGCCGTCGTGGTCCTCCGCAGTCTCGCCATCGTCCTCGCCGTCGCCGTCGGCGTCGCCGCCCTCGGCCGCCTCGTCGGCGTCCGCGGCCTCCTCGTCCTCGTGGCCGTGGTCGTAGTAGGTGCCGTCGATGAGGTCCTGGAGCCACGGCCAGTCGACCTCCTCGAGGCCGCGGGTGTAGCGCTGGATCTTCGGCGCCTTCAGCGCGATCCCCTCCGCGAGGACGAGGCACATCCCGCCGCGGGCGTTGTTGGTGTCGACGCGTTCGAGGTCGCGGAAGCCCGAGACCTCCTCGTCGCCCGTCGCCTCGCCGTCGAGCATGATCGGCATGTGCTCGGCGATGAACTTCGTCTCCTCGTCCTTCGGCGAGTACTGCAGGCCCGTCTCCTTGTCGTAGAGGCCGACCTCCTCGGCGTAGCGCTCGATCTCCTCGCCCCGGGGCTTGTACTCGTCGATGTCGAGCAGGCTCCGGGCGTAGTCGGCCACCAGCACCGACAGCGCCTGGGCGGTCCCGCCCGCCGAGCGGATCGGCCCGGCGTAGTAGACGTTGACGAACTCGGTGCCGTCGTCGTTCTCCAGCAGTTCGACCCGGTCGATCCCCTCGATGGGCGCGGCGACGACCCCCTCGGTCAGCAGGGCGACGGCGGTGCGGACCGCCCCCTCGACTTTCCCCTCGCGGGTGTCGTAGTCGCCGACGGTGCCCTCGACGAAGTCGGTCACGAGTTCGAGGGCGGCCTCCTCGCGGGACATCTCCCCCTCGAGTTCCCGGACGCGCTCGGCGACGCCGTCGATGCCGAGGATGTTCTCGACCCGGTCGGCCATGTCCTTCGCGACGGGGATCTCGACCTCCGTCTCGGGGTCGTACCCCTGGCCTTTGGCGCGCTCGGCCAGGTCGAACGCCTGGTCGAGGCGGTCCTCGATCCGACCGAAGTAGCGCCTGTCCTCCTCGCGCATCAGGGGCTCACCTCGGGTGCGGAGTCGCGGCGCGCCGAGGCGGTCGGCGCGCCCAGCGCCGGTGTCGTCCGCGCCGACGCTGCCGCTGTCCGGGAGCGTACCGGCGTCGTCGTCGAACGGGACGTCGCTGCCGCTGTCCGCGGGCGCTCCGGCGTCGACGCCCGGCGGCTCAGAGCCACAGGTCCAGGTCCGTGATCTCGTCGTGCTCGCGCTCCAGCACCTGCTCGAACTCGCGGAGGTAGAGTTCGCCCGCGAAGACGGTCGCGGCGTCGAGGTGGCCCGCCACGGCCTGGCCGCTCGGTCGCGAGAGCACCGCGTGGGTGTGCGCGAACGGCGCGCCGTCCAGCAGGGAGACGTTGCCGACGCAGGCGGCGACCTCCAGCGGTTCGTCGAAGGTGACCGAGCGGTACTCCTGGTCGAACTGGTCGTAGTACCAGAGCTCGGCGTCCTGCACCGAGCCCATGGCGGTGAACCACGCGGCCTCGATCCCCTCCTCGAGGGCGAACTCCTCGACCTCTTCGCGCCAGTCGGCGCCGTGCTCGAGGCGGGCGAGGAACTCGCGACTCGAAGCGACCTCCCGGGCGTTCATGGAACGTCCATCGTCGCTCGTCGCCAAAAAGCTTCAGATCGAATCGGGTCCGGGGCCGGTCCGCAGCGTCGGGCGGGGGGTCAGCACCACTCCGAGAGGGAGGTCGCGTCCGCGTACCGGGTCGACAGCCAGGCGTCGTCACACGTCACGTCGGCGATCACGTAGCGTTCACCCGCGGAGGTACGGTCGATCGCGGCCATGACGTCGTCGTCTGCCTCGATGGCTGCCGTGTTAGACGAGGGCATGCGTGAGTGTGAGTGACTACCACATATAAACTCGTCGGATCGTCGGACGGTTCTCTCGCGGAGAGAATCCGGTTCCGGCGCGCGGAGTCGGGCGGTACTGCGTCCACCGCCCTCGTGCGATCCGCACCTGGGTCCACGGGGCCGCTCTCCGGCGTTCAGACGCCAAACTTATCACGCGGCCCAAAAGTTGTCAAGCGCATGAAGAGCAGGGGCGACATCTCCCGTCGTCAGTTCCTCCGGGCCACCGGGGGTGCGGCGACGGCGGTCACGCTCGCTGGCTGCGGCGGGGAGACCGGGCAGGAGACGGGCGCGTTGACGGGCACGCGGACCGGGCAGGAGCAGGGAACCGAGATCCGGAAGGACGGGCCGGTCTACCGCCGGCTGAACCACTCGGTGACGACCCTCGATCCGATCGCGGTGACAGACGAGGCGTCCAGTTTCGTCACCACCCAGGTGTTCGACGGGCTGACCGGCTTCCCGGACGGCCACCCGACCGCGCGGGGACGGTTGGCCGAGGGCTACGAGTCCAACGACCGTGGCACCGTCTGGCGGTTCACGCTCCGCGAGGGCGCGACGTTCCACGACGGCTCCGCGGTCACCGCCCACGACTTCGTCTACTCGCTGGAGCGGCTGGCGGCCTCGACCCACAGCCGCCGGAGTTCGTTCCTGCTGCACACGCTGGGCGTCGACCACGAGACGCGGACCGTCACGCGCGACGGCCAGGAGCGGACGGTCTACGAACCGGGCTCGCTGGCGGTCACGGCCGAGGACGACCGCACGCTCCGCATCGAACTCCGCGAGCCGTTCGTCGCGACCCTGGAGATGCTCGCGTTCACGGCCTTCGCCGCGGTCCCCGAGGGGATCGTCGGCGACGTCGACGGCTACGAGGGCGACCTGGAGTACGAGCGCTTCGCGACCGAGGCGCCGGTCGGCGCGGGGCCATTCGAGTTCGTCGACTGGCAGCAGGGCACGGAGGTGAAGGTCCAGCGCTACGACGACTACTACGGCAGGGTGCCCTCGATCGCGGGCGTCCACTGGCAGATCGTCGACGACGCCGAGACCCGGTACGAACACGCGATGAACCGCAACGTCGACACCTTCTCCATCCCGACCTCGCGGTACGACCCCGAGAAGGTCACCGTCGAGGAGCGGACCGACCGCGGCGTCGAGGTCGGCACCTACGGGCCGGCGCGCAACGGCGAGACGCTCCGCTACTCCCGTCGCGCCCAGCTGTACACCTTCCTGTCGGGGTTCAACATGGCCGCGGTCCCGAAGCCGGCGCGGCTGGCGTTCGCCCACGCGATCGACCAGCGCTCGCTCGTCGAGAACGTCTTCAAGGGCCGCGGTCGGGCGGCGCCGCACCTCACGCCGCCGGGGCTGTTCCCCCGCGGCGCGGACTTTTACGCCGAGCACGCCGCGTCGTACCCCTACGCGATCGACGAGTCCCGGATCCAGCAGGCGAAGGCGGTCATGGAAGACGCCGGCTACGGCCCCGACGACCAGGTCGAGGTCACCTGGACGCACCCCCCGAACGCGACGCTGCGGTCGATGGGGAAGATCATCCGCGACCAGGTCTCGCCCGCCTACGTCGACGTGACCCTCGAGTCGGCGGGCCTCTCCGCGATGGTCAAGCGGGGGCGGCAGGGGAACCTCGACGCCTTCGCGCTGGGCTGGGGCGCCGACTACCCCGCGATGCAGAACTTCCTCCAACTGCTCAACCCGCCCCAGACGATCACCGGCGAGGGCCGCACGCCGATCTCCTTTCTCAACTGGACCGACGAGCGCGGCTCGATGGCCGGCGAGGCCGCCCGGGCCTGGCAGCGGATCGTCGGCAACAGCGGCCCCAGCGAGCGGGCCCAGCGCGCCCGCGACGACGCCGCGGTGACCATGGAGGAGGCCAACTGGGAGGACGTGGGCGTGCTCACGCTCATCCACCCGTTCGGCGAGCAGTTCAGCTACGAGTGGGTCGACCTCGAGCCCTTCGGCGCCATGGGCCCGTCGAACCAGCAGTACGACGGCGTGCGGATCGGCGACCGACCGTGAGGGCGGCGCGGTCGAGTCGCCCCCGCCCCCGCCTTCGCCTTCACTCCCGCCCACGTCCCCGACTCGACCCCGCTCGTACCCAAACCATATTGACGCCGGGCGCGAGGGGTCCAACCGAGATGGCACCCGGAGGGGGCGCGTGACCCGACTGCGGTACCTCGGCCAGCGGCTCCTGCTGGCGATCCCGGTCGTGCTGTTCGGGATCACGATCACGTTCGTCGTCGTCCGCCTCGGCCCGCTCGACCCCGTGACGGCGATCCTCGGGCCGAACGCCCCGCCCGAGCAGGCCGCGCGGGTCCGCCGGAGCCTCGGGCTCACCCAGCCCCTGTGGCGACAGTACCTCGAGTACGTGGCGCGCCTGCTGACGTTCGACCTCCCGCGCTCGTGGGTGGTCAGCCCCGGGACGCCCGCGCTCGAACTGGTCGGCCTGTACGCCCCGCGGACGATCTGGCTGGGCTTCTGGTCGGTCCTCGTCGCCCTGGTCGTGGGCGTCCCGCTGGGGTTCTACGCGGGGCTGCACCCGAACACCGGCGGCGACTACCTCGCCTCCGTCGGCGGCATCGTCTGGCGCGCCATGCCGAACTTCTGGCTGGCGATCGTCGTCGTCAGCGTCCTCTCGCAGTCGCCGCGCCTGCTCTGGGGCTTCGAGTGGACCACCTGGCTGGTCCACACGCCGAAGGTGGTCACGCCCCCGGACCTGTCGGTGCTCGCGCGCCCGTCGCGGCTGCTCACCGCCCCCGCCGAGACCTGGCCGCGGGTGCTCGCCGCGATCAAGATGACCGCCCCCGCGGCGATCGTACTGGGGTCGTCGTCGATGGGCAACGAGATCCGCGTCGCCCGCACCGCCGTGCTCGAGACCGTCGGCGCGGACTACGTCGACGCCGCCCGCGCGAAGGGGCTGCCGGAGCGACGGGTCGTCTGGAAACACGTCTTCCGGAACGCGCTGGTCCCGCTCGTGCCGATCGTCACCGGGGAGGCGTTCCTGCTGCTCGGCGGCTCCGTGCTCGTCGAGACCGTCTTCGCGATCAACGGCCTCGGCCAGCTGTTCTTCCGGGCGGCCGTCCAGGCTGACCTGCCGCTGCTCGGGGCGCTGATGTACGTCTTCGTCCTCGTCCTCGTCGCCACGAACCTCCTGCAGGACCTCCTCTACACCCTCGTCGACCCCCGCGTCGGCTTCGACCGGAGATCACGATGACCCGAACAGCTCCCGACCGACCGGCCCCCGACGGACCAGCCCCCGCGACGAGCCCCGACGCCGACCCGTCGCTCGGCCGTCGCCTCCGGGAGACCCCCCGCCCGGCGCTACTCTGGGCGGTCGTCGGCCTGCTCCTGCTCGCGCCGGAGGTCGGCGCGCTCCTCCACGCCGGGGTCGAACTCCTGGCCGTCCCCCTTCGACTCCTGCCCGTCCACGCCACCGGCGTCCTCGGGGCGCTCGACCGGGCCACGGCGTCGGTCCCGACGCTGCTCTCGCGGTCGACCGTGCCGAACGGGGGCCACTGGGACGGGCAGCGCTGGGTCGGCACGTTCGCCGGCCTGGAGCCGAAACAGGCCTGGCTGCTCCGGGTCGGCCTCGTCTACGCCTACGCCTTCGCCGTCCTCGGCTGGCTCTGGTCGGGGTACCGGCGCTTCCGCCGGCACTACCGCCGGGCCGACTGGACCCCCCGCGACGACGCCCTCGACCGCCTGCGGCGCCACCGCTGGGGGCAGTTCGGGCTGGTCGTCGTCGCCGCCGTGGTCGTCATGGCGGTGTTCGCGCCCGCGCTCGGGCCGACGACGGTCGAGCGGAACGTCCTCCACCCCTACGAGCACGAACTCACCTACTGGGACGCCGACGCCGGCCAGACCCGGACGGTCCTGGTCGGCGACGCGAACCTCGAGTCGCAGTCGCGCAACACCCCCGAGAACGTCGGGCCCTGGGCGTACGACGACTTCGGGCGGTTCCACCCCTTCGGGACGACGCCGAACGGGAAGGACCTCTTCACGTTCGTCGCCACCGGCGCCCGCGTCTCGCTGAGCGTCGCCGGGACCGCCGTCGTCGGCGCCGCGCTCCTCGCGCTGGCGCTGTCGCTGCTGACGGCCTACTACCGGGGGCTGGCCGACCTGCTGGTGGTGTTCACCAGCGACGCGGTCCAGGCGCTGCCGCTGCTGGTGCTGCTGATCCTCGTGCTCACGGTGTTCCAGGGCTCCCGACTGGCCGAGTTCTACGACGGCGCGGTCCTCCTGGTCGGCGTCTTCGTCCTCGCCCAGTGGCCCTTCCTCTGGCGGGCGATCCGGGGGCCCGCACTCCGGGTCGCCGACGCCGGCTGGGTCGACGCCGCCAGGGCCTACGACCAGCGCCCGCGGGCCATCATGCGCCGGCACATGGCGCCGTACGTCGTCGGCTACCTGTTCGTCTACGGCTCGATGAGCCTCGGCGGGATCGTCCTCGCCGTCGCGGGGCTGTCGTTTCTCGGCCTGGGGATCGACGCCCCGACGCCGGAGTGGGGGCGGCTGATCGTCGCCGGCCAGCCCTACGTCGCCACGCGCTCGTGGCACGTCTCGCTGCTGCCCGGCCTGGTGATCACGCTCGTCGTCACGGGGTTCAACGCCCTCGGCGACGGCGTCCGCGACGCGATCGACCCGCAGAGCGCGGGCGGGGACGCCGCCGAGGCGACGATGGCGGGGGGTGGCAACGCGTGACCGACGGTGGCCGGGGGTGGCAACGCGTGACCCACGGCGGCTCCCCGGAGCGCACTCCCGACGCCGATCCGCTCCTCTCGGTCGAGGACCTCCGGACCGTCTTCCACACCGACCGCGAGACCGTCCGCGCGGTCGACGGCGTCTCCTTCGACGTCTATCCGGGCGAGACGGTCGGCGTCGTCGGCGAGTCCGGCTCGGGCAAGACCGTCACGGCGCGCTCGATCGTGGGGCTGGTCGATCCCCCCGGTCGGATCGAGGCCGGCGCGATCCGCTTCCGGGGGGAGGACCTCACCGCGGCGTCGCCGCAGCGGTGGCGCCGGGTGCGCGGGGGCGGCATCGCCATGGTGTTCCAGAACCCGACGACGGCGCTCGATCCGGTCTACACCGTCGGCGACCAGATCGAGGAGGCGCTGCGCCTGCACCGGGACCTCGATCGTCGCGAGGCGAGCGCGCGGGCGGTCGACCTGCTGGAGGCGGTCGGCGTCCCGGACCCCGCCCGGCGTGCCCGCGAGTACCCCCACCAGTTCTCCGGCGGGATGTGCCAGCGGGCCGTGATCGCGATGGCGCTGGCCTGCGACCCCGACGTGCTGCTGTGCGACGAGCCGACGACGGCGCTGGACGTGACCGTCCAGGCCCAGCTGCTCGACCTCCTCGCCGACCTCCAGGCCGAGCGCGACCTGGCGATCGTCTTCATCACCCACGACATGGGCGTGATCGCCGAGGTCGCCGACCGCGTGAACGTCATGTACGCCGGCGAGATCGTCGAGTCCGCGCCCGTCGAGGAGCTGTTCGCCGACCCCGCCCACCCCTACACGGTGGGGCTGCTGGAGTCGATCCCGAGCACCCACCGCCCGGGCCAGCGCCTGCGGACCATCGAGGGCGAGGTGCCGACGCCGACCGGGCCCGCCACCGGGTGCCGATTCGCCCCCCGGTGTCCCGAGGCCCACGAGGCCTGCGAGTCGCTGCACCCCGCGTCGGTCCCGGTCGACGGCGACGCCGCCGACCACACCGCCGCCTGCCTGCTGTACCCCGAGGACGTCTCGCACGAGCGCGCGCTCGAGCGCCACCGCTCGGGCGGCGAGGCGCCGACCCCGTCCGGCGTCGAGGGATCGGGCGTCGTCGAGGGATCGGGCGTCGTCGACGGGTCGGGCGGCGTGGACGGATCGTCCGGGGACGGGGAGTCGACTGACGACGACGGAGGTTTCCCTCCATGACTCTCGACGCCACCCCCGACGCCGCGCTCGACCTGAGCGCCGACCCGGGCGAGCCGCTGGTCCGCATCGAGGACCTGCGGACCCACTTCGGCGGCGAGGGACCGTTCGCCGGGCCGCCGGTCCGCGCGGTCGACGGCGTCGACCTGACGATCCGCCGGGGGGAGACCCTCGGGCTGGTCGGCGAGTCGGGGTCCGGCAAGACCACCCTCGCGCGGACGCTGCTGGGCCTGGAGTCGGCCACCGACGGCGCGGTCCGCGTCGGCGACGCCGACGTCACGACCCTCTCCGGCGAGGCCCTGGGCGCGTGGCGCCGGGACGCCCAGCTCGTGTTCCAGGACCCCGACTCCAGCCTCGACGGGCGGATGACCGTCGGCGAGATCGTCCGGGAACCCCTCGACGTGCACGAGTGGCCTTCTCTCTCGGTCGCCGTGGCGGGGACCGACGCCGCCGGCGACCTGCGGGTGACGGGCGACGGGACGGCGGCCACGGACGGGCGGGCGGACCTGACCGTGACAATCGACGGCGCCGAAGTACGGGACGTGGCCGTCCGCGACGCGCTGGCGCTCGATCCCGCCGCCGTCGACGCCGCGGTCGTCGGCGGCGACGCGGGGGGGGGACCCCGCAGGGGGGCGGCGGACCGCACGCTCCGCGTCGACGTCGCGGCCTCGAAGGCGCGCCTGCGCCGCGAGCGCGTCCGTGACCTGCTGGAGCTGGTCGGCCTGCGGCGCGAGCACGCCCTGCGCTACCCCCACCAGCTCTCGGGTGGCCAGCGCCAGCGCGTCGGCATCGCCCGCGCGCTCGCGCTCGAACCCGCCTTCGTCGTCCTCGACGAACCCGTCTCGGCACTGGACGTCTCGGTCCAGGCGTCGGTGCTGAACCTGCTGGCGGACCTGCAGGACTCGCTGGATCTCACCTACCTCCTGATCGCCCACGACCTGGGGGTCGTCCGGCACGTCTCCGACCGCGTGGCGGTGATGTACCTCGGGCGCCTGCTGGAGGTCGGTCCGACCGAGCGGCTGTTCGCGTCGCCGGCCAACCCCTACACCCGGGCGCTGCTGTCGGCCATCCCCGACCCGGACCCGACCAGCGACGCCCGCCGGATCACCCTCCGCGGAGCGCCGCCCAGCCCCCGCAACCCGCCCGCGGGCTGTCCGTTCGCCACGCGCTGCCCGGTGAAGATCCGCCCCGAGCCCTACCGTGACCTCGACGACGCCCTCTGGGAGCGGATCGAGGCGTTCCGCGCGGTGGTGCGCGACCGCGACCGCGCCGACCGGTCGCTGACCGAGCGGGCTCGGGACCTGCTCGGGCTCGGGACCCGTCGCGCCGACGTCGACGAGGTCCTCGCGGACTGCTTCGGCGACGTGACGGTCCCCGCGCCCGCCGGACCGCCCATCGCCGACGCGGCGGCGGCACTGCGCGACGGCGACGCCGCGGCCGCCCGCGAGCGCCTGCGCGAGGCCTTCGGGAGCGTCTGCGACGCCGAGTCCCCGCCGCAGTACGCGGTCGACGACGCCGAACAGTCGCAGTATACAGTCGACGCCGACGGGCGGGCGTCCGAGTGCGGCGACTCGTCGTCGAACGCGCCGTCGCCGGACGACCGACGGAGCCGGTGTCACCGCCACGACCCAGCGTACGACGACCCGGGCGTCGCCTACGACCGTCTGCTCGACGGCGGCGATAGCGACAGCGACGGCGCGGCTAACGGCGGCGACCGCGCCGGCGACCGCGACCGACACGGGGGCGACTGATGCCGGGGAGGCGCTCGGACTGATGCGCTGGTCCCTGCGGACTCTCGCGGACGCGCTCGCGTACGCGGGCGTCCTCACCGCGCTGGTGGCGCTCCCGGGCGCCGCGGTCGGGCTCGCCTTCCGCGGCGACCTCGTGGCCGCCAAGCGCCTGCTGTTCCTCGTCGGCTTCGCGCTGCTGGCCTACGGGAGCTTCCAGCTCCGCCCCTCGCCGCCGAGCTCCGGCCAGGCGGACCCGGCGGGCCGCCGGGGATCGGACCCGACCGCCCGGGACGAACCACGGGGGATCCAGGCGCTCGTCGGGCGCGCGCTGCCGGCGACGGTTCGGCCCGCGCCCGCCGACCGGCTCCCGATCCACGCGAAACTCGTGGTCGCCGCGCTCGCGATGCTGCTCGCGTCGCTGCTGCTGGAGGTGGCCTTCGGCGTCGGGGCCGGGTAGAGCCAGCGTCCCGCGCCCGCCGCGGGCGGTTCACCACCGCGGGGGCGCCCGCGCGAACCTTCTTGTCGCTCCGCGCAGCAGGTCACCCATGGCCGATTACAGCGTCATCGACACCTACAGCGCCGACCGCCAGCTCTCCGGGAAGTCCGAGACCGAGAACGTCAACGTCGCCGACGACCTGGGCTTCGAGGAGATGCGCCCGCGCGTGTGGTTCCTCGAACCCGGCCACGACCGCAAGGGCCGACACTACCACGAGGAGCAGGAGGAACTCTACCTGGTCCTCCGCGGCGAGGGCCGGATGACCGTCGACGGCGACGACGTCACGGTTCCCGAGGGCGGGGCCGTCCGCGTCCCGCCGGAGACGACCCGGCGGATGTTCAACGACACCGACGAGGAGACGGTGTGGCTCGTCGTCGGCGCGCCGCCGATCCCGAACGACGGCGTCCAGTGCTGAACCGAGTGACGGCGTCTCCTCCTGATTTTCTCCCGTCCACGAGCCGAGTGGACCGGTCGGGTCCAGCAAACGCCGGTCGGTCGGGTCTGGCGGGCTCGATCAGTCCGCGACCTCTTCGTCGGCGAGGTCGACGGCGTCCTCGTCGCCGAGCCAGTAGGAGAGGTCGCGCCGGCCCGCCAGCGTGAGCGGGAACAGCACGCCGAGTCCGACCCCGTAGGCGACCATCAGCGGGACAGTCATCATCACCATCGTCGAGATGCTCGCGGGCGTGAAGATGGCGGCGAAGGTCATGATCCCGACCGTCACCTCCCGCCAGCGGCCCGCCATGGTGTCGAAGGAGACCCCGGCGGTGTTGAGCAGCAGCATCAGGACCGGGATGTCCGCGAGCAGGCCGATCCCCGCGGTCGTGAAGAAGATGAGCCAGAAGAAGTTGGTGATGCGGTAGCTGATGATCAGGTTCGCCCGCAGCGCGTCGGCGACGAGGTAGGAGATGACCTCCGGGGCGACGACGGCGTAGCCGAACGCGAAGCCGCCGAAGAGCCCGGCGACCAGCGTGGCCGTCCAGCCGAAGATGACGTAGCGCCGCCCGTAGACGAACCCGCGTTCGCGCAGCGCGGGCCAGGCGTAGTAGGCCAGCATCGGCAGCACCGCCAGCACGGCGATCAGCGTCGAGAACTTCACCTCGAAGATCAGCGCCTCGACGGGGTGGAGCGCGACGACCCCGACCGCGTCCGTGTTGGCGACGACCGCCGCGGGCAACCGCCGCAGGAAGTCGTCTTTCACCCGGCCGATCCCGCCGGTGTAGAGCCACGCGAACACGCCCGCGAGCACCAGCATGAACACGCCGATGATCCGGAAGGACTTCGAGGCGACCGAGTCCGCGATGAACCGGACGTCGTGGTAGTAGCCGCCGATGTCGTCCTCGTCGTCCTCGCCCTCGTTCAGTTCGCTGAAGAACGCCTCGCTGGCCCGGGAGGTGCGGTCGGCGAGGCCGCCGGCGGCGGGGGCGGTCTCCGACGCCTGGGAACCGCCTCCGCCTGCGGCGGCGTCGCTCCCGGCTGTGCCACCGGTCGCGGCGCCCTCGCCCCCAGTCGCGCCCTCGCCCTCCGCCGCGGCCGCCTGGGCCTCGTCGAAGCGGTCGAGGATCGCCTGGGCCTTCTCGGGGTCGCCGGCGTCCATCGCCTCGTTGGCCCGCGCGAGCGCCTCCTCCTCGCCCAGGGCGGCGAACGCCTCCGGCGGCGCCGCGCGGACGCCCGCGGCGTCGAGGCTCTCGAGGTCGATGGCGGCGGGTTCGCCGAGGTCGCCTTCGGTGGGTACCTCGCCGAGTTCCCGCGCGAAGAGGGCGACCAGGACCGCCAGCACGCCGAGCAGTCCGCCGACGACCGCGAACAGCACGGTGGCGACCTCCGGCGACAGCGGTGTCGTCGCCCCCGCGGGGAGCAGCCGGTACTTCGTGTACGGGCCGACGGCGCGGTTGACGGCGGCGACGCCCCCGCGGGTGTAGAAGAAGTAGACCGCGGCGCCCACGAGGAAGCCGCCGCCGAGCAGCAGGTTCCAGTGGTCCCGTGCCAGCCCGCGGACGTCCAGTCGCTCGCTGCCGCGCCTGGTCGTCACGACGACCTTCGTGAAGAAGAGGCTGAGCGCGTAGAGGCACAGCAGCGGGACCGCCCAGAGGATCTGCGTGAACGGGTCCGGCGGGGAGAAGACGGCGCCGAAGATGAAGATGAGCACGACCGCGTGGCGCCAGTAGTCCCGGAAGGTCTCGTAGGGGACGATCTCGGCGTAGGCGAGGCTCGCCATCACCAGCGGGAGCTCCGCGGCGAGCCCGAACGACATCGTCAGCAGGAAGATGAACTGCGCCCACATCACGATCGAGTAGGTGGGCTTGAACCCCGCGAGCACGGCGTTGCGGGCCAGGAACTCGAAGGTGAACGGGAAGAACACCAGGTAGCCGTAGAGGACGCCGCCCGCGAACAGCGCGACGCCGAAGACCACCAGCGGGACGATCTTCCACAGCGGGACCGGCGCCTGCGGCCAGAGCCCGCGGCGCTTCAGCGCGTCCCGGGCGAAGTAGATGAACGGCGGTAGCGCCACCAGGAGGCCAACGACCATGGCGATCTTCGCCTGGAGCAAGATCACGTCGAAGGGCGTCTGCGCGATGATCTTCACGTCCTGGGCCAGTTCGGCCTCCATCTGGGCCTCGGTGACGCGCTTCAGGAACGGCCAGATGAACAGTCGCAGCCCGTAGAACGTCCCCACGAACCCGACGAGCCACACGATGAAGACCTTCTGGAGGTCCTTCTGGGCGGAGCGCAGCATGTCGCCGGCGGCGTCCCTCCCCGCCGCAAGCGTCCGCTGTGTGTCCTCGTCGAGGGCGCTCGACATACCTTCGGAAAGCCGTCTCGCAGTTATCAATCTTTTCTCACGCGCACGTTCTGCGCGGGGCGCGCTCGTGCGGAATTTCCCCCGGCACCTCGTCGGCCCTCCACAGCACCCCATCGGCCCTCGACAGGACCTCACCAGCCCTCCGCGACACCTCGCCTACCCACCGTCGCTAGCCCGCGGTCCCGCGGTGACTAGCGCACAGGTCGGCGCCGTGGACGGGCCGTCCCCACCGACGGCGGCGCCGCTGGCTCCCCGATCGGCGCCCCTGCGACCGTCCTGGTCGACTCGACCGTCGCCGCGGGCGCCGATTCACCGCCCTGGCCGACGTCGAGGCGATGGAAAAAGGCCTATAATAACCCGGAGACGTAGGGGAACTGAATGGGAGACGCGCCGGACCCCCGCGACGACGCCGGCTCCGAGGACGACGAGGGCGTCGAGCAGTCCGAACCGACGGAGTCAGCGGCGGCACCGGCCGACGACCCCGACGACGGCGCGCCCGAGCACACCGCCGACGAGGGTGACGAGGGTGACGCAAATGGCGACGACGTTGACGCAGGTGGTGCTGAGGACGACGACACCGGCGAAGCGGAGCCGGAGACGACGGCAGCCGACGACGCCACCGACGCGAGCGACGAGACGGACACCGCCGACGCGAGCGACGACGCGGACACCGCCGACGCGGGCGACGACACGGATACTTCCGAGGAGGACGCCGCGTCGCCGGACGACGCGGACACCGCCGACGCGAGCGATGACGAATCAACCGACGACGCGGACTCGTTCGGCACGCCCCCCGAGAGCACGTTCGACTCCGGCGAGGACTGGGTCGACGCGATGAACGACGACGAGTCGGGGGACGGGGAGCCGAGCGACTCCGAACCCGCCGGTTCCGCGGCGGCCGGAGACGACGAATCACCGGAGTCCGGGGACGACTCGGTGGACACCGGCGACGGGGACTCCGACGACGCGACCGAGACGGACGCGGACGGGTCGACGATCGACCGGCCGGAACTCGACTACAGCGGCGGGGCCGAGGAGCCGCCGGAGCCGGCGGTCGCCGACCCCGTCGAGGACGAACCGCTAGAGGGACCGGCTTCTGACCAGGAGATGCCGCTGGCGGTCCACATCGAAGAGATGGTCCGCCGGCTCGCCATCGTCCTCGGCGTCGCCGGCGTGGTGACGCTGGTCGCGTACCCCCTCTCCGAGCGACTGATCGAGTACCTCTGGACGTCCTACATCCCCCAGCCGCTGGTCAACCGCCCGCACGTCTACGGCCCCCTCGAGTTCGTCCTCACGAAGCTGAAGGTGGCGGGCCTGTCGGGGACCGTCGTCGGGCTCCCGGTGTTCGTCTACGAGACCTACCGGTTCATGAAGCCGGGGCTGTACCCCCACGAGCGACGCTACTACCTGGCGTCGGTGCCGACGAGCCTCATCCTGGCGTTCGTCGGCGTCGCCTTCAGCCACTTCGTCATCCTTCCGCTGACGATCCTCTACTTCACCTCCTACACCTCCCAGGCCGCCATCGTCGCGTTCGGCCTGCGGGAGACGTTCAACCTGATCGTGCTGATGATGGGCTACATGGCCATCATCTTCCAGATCCCGCTGTTCGTCATGCTGGCGATCATGATGGGGCTGGTCACCCGCGAGTGGATGGAGGACAAGCGGCTGCTGTTCTGGGGCGGCTTCGGCGGCCTCGCGTTCACCTTCGTCACGGTCGACCCGACCGGCATGGCGCCGATCATCATCGCCGTGACGATGATCGTCCTCTTCGAGGGCACGCTGGCGCTGCTGCGCTGGACCGGGAACTGACCGCGAGAACGGGGTCGAACTCGGCTACGTCGCCGCTCCGGGCGACGCCTCCCCTCAGTCGCTCTGGCCCGGGTACTCCTGGGCGAACACGTCCTCGACGAGCGGGCCGTCCGCGTCGTCGTCCGCGGCCTCGGCGTCGGTCTCGACGTTCTCGCTCACGTCCCCGCCCTCGCTCACGTCCTCGCCGGCGGGGCTGACGCTGCCGGTCTCGTAGCCGCCGAGGTCCAGCGTGACGTGGTCGAAGCCGACGTCTGTCAGGTGCTCCTCGGCCGCCGCGGCGAAGTCGGGGTCGAGGGCGGCGTCCAGTTCCTCGCGGGCCACCTCGATCCGGGCGAGGCCGTCGTGGTCGCGCACGCGGAACTGGGTGAACCCCCAGGTGCGCAGGAGCTTCTCGGCCTTCTCCACGCGGGTGAGTCGCTCCTCGGTCACCTCCAGGCCGGTGGGGATGCGCGAGGAGAGGCAGGCCATCGAGGGCTTGTCGGCGACCGAGAGGCCGTACTCCTCGGCGATCTCCCGGACCTCCGCCTTGGTGACGTCGTTGGCCAGCAGCGGCGAGAAGATCTCCAGTTCCTCGACCGCGCGGAGGCCGGGGCGGTGGCCCTCACCGGGGTCGGAGGCGTTGGTGCCGTCGCAGACGGTGTCGATGCCGAGGCGCTGGGCGGCGTCGTACATCCGGCCCAGCCGCATCGCCCGGCAGTGGTAGCAGCGCTCGCCGTCGTTGGCGACGAAGTCGGGATTGTCCAGTTCGGAGAACGCCACGACCTCGTGACGGATGCCGATCTCTGCGGCGACCCGGCGGGCGTCCTCGAGTTCGGCCTCGGGCAGCGTCTCGCTCATGGCGGTGCAGGCGACCGCGTCGTCGCCGAGGGCGTCGTGGGCCAGCGCCGCGACGACCGCCGAGTCGACGCCGCCGGAGAAGGCGATCAGCACGCCGTCGCGCTCGGCCAGGTCGGCTCTCGTCGCCGCGAGCTTCTCCTCGATGGTCATTGGAGGGTAGTTGCCCGCCGACGGTGAAAAGGGCTTCCTCGCACATGTCCGCGAGCGGGCGGGTGACACGCCACGGCCGCGAGCTCGTGGACCCGACGCGGCTTCCCGACGGAGCCGACACGCACTTGTAGCCCGCGGGCGGAGTCGTCGGAAATGGTCGCCCTCGTGACGCTGGCGACGCTGCTCGTCGCGGGGCTCGCGAGCCTCTTCATGGCCTGGGCCATCGGCGCGGGCTCGTCCGGCTCGACGCCGTTCGCCCCGGCGGTCGGCGCGAACGCCATCTCGGTGATGCGCGCGGGCTTCGTCGTCGGCCTCCTCGGGTTCGCCGGCGCGGCGCTCCAGGGGGCCAACGTCACCCAGGCCGTCGGCACGGAACTCGTCCGCGGGGTCGCCATCTCGCCGGTCGCCGCCATCGTCGGCCTGGTCACCGCCGCGGTCCTCGTCGCCGTCGGCGTCTTCGCGGGGTATCCCATCGCGACCGCGTTCACCGTCACCGGCGCCGTCGTCGGCGTCGGCCTCGCGCTCGGGGGCGACCCCGCGTGGGCGAAGTACCGGCAGATCGTCTCGCTGTGGGTGCTGGCCCCGTTCGTCGGCGGCGGCATCTCCTACGTCACCGCCCGGCTGCTCCGCGCCGATGACGTCCCCGAGCCCGTGCTGGTGCCCGCCCTCGGCGGCCTGGTCGCGGCCCTCGTCGCGAACATCCACTTCGCCGTCCTCGGCGGGGCCGACGCGCCCGACACCATCGCCGGCGCCGTCGGCGTCCGGCTGGGCCTGCCCGCGGTCGCGTCGGTCGACGCCGGGGTCGTGCTCGCGACGCTGGCGTTCGCGGGCGTCGGCGTCGGGCTGCTGGCGTGGGACATGCGCCGGGACCCCACCGCCGGCCAGCGGCACTTCCTGCTCACGCTCGGCGCCCTGGTGGCGTTCTCGGCGGGCGGCAGCCAGGTGGGGCTGGCCATCGGCCCGCTGGTGCCGCTGCTGGACGCGGTCTCGATCCCGCTGTGGGCGGTGCTGGTCGGCGGCGGGCTCGGCCTGCTGGCGGGGTCGTGGACCGGCGCCCCGCGGATGATCAAGGCGCTCAGCCAGGACTACTCCTCGCTGGGGCCGCGCCGGTCGATCGCCGCGCTCATCCCGAGCTTCGCCATCGCCCAGGCCGCGGTCGCGCTCGGGGTCCCCGTCTCGTTCAACGAGATCATCGTCAGCGGCATCATCGGCTCGGGCTACGCCGCCGGCGGGAGCGGGGTCAGCCGCCGGAAGATGCTCTACACGGTGCTGGCGTGGGTCGGCTCGCTCGTGCTCGCGTTCGTCGCCGCCTACGGCGCGTTCGCCGTCGTGGACGCGCTGGTGTGACCGCGAAAACAGTGATCGACGGGGCTCGTAGCCGTCCCCACGCTCAGACCTCCGCGCTCTCCTCTTCGCCCTCGCCTTCCTCCTCGTCCGGCCCGGTGTCGTAGTCCTCCTGGACGGTGATCCGGGCCTTCATGATCCGGGTGTTGTCGACCTCCTTGATCCGGATGGTGACGCCGTCGTACGCGATCTCCTCGCCCTGCTCGACGAGGCGTCCCACGCGGTTGAAGATGAACCCCGCGAGGGTCTCGAACTCCTCGCCCTCGGGCAGGTCGATCTCAAGTTGCTCGTTGACCTCGTCGATGTTGACCTCGCCGCGGACGATGGCGGTGTCGTCGTCGACGAACTCGAACGGCTCCTCCTCCTCGCCCTCGAGGATGTCGCCGACGATCTCCTCGACCATGTCCTCGATGGTGATCAGCCCCTCGGTGGTGCCGAACTCGTCGATGACGACCACCAGCTGCATGCGCTCGCTCTGCATCTCCTGGAGGAGTTCGTCGACGTTCTTGCTCTCGGGGACGTGCAGCGTCGGTCTGACCACGTCGGTGAGCGAGGCCGCGCCCTCGCCGTAGTGCTTCTCGCGGATCAGGTCGCGGATGTTGACGATCCCGATGATGTTGTCGAGGTTCCCCTCGTAGACGGGGACGCGCTCGTGGTCGGCCTGGACGCAGGTCTCGATGGCCTCGTCGATGCTGGCGTCCTTCGAGACCGCGGTCATGTCCAGCCGCGGGGTCATCACCTCCTTGGCGATGGTGCGGTTGAACCGGAAGATGCGCTGGAGCATCTCCCGCTCTTCCTCCTCGATGACGCCCTCGCGTTCGCCGGTCTGGATCAGGTTCTGGATCTCGTCGCGGGTGACGTAGGAGGTCTCGATGGCCGAGCGCCCGCCGGTGATGCGGTTGACCCCCCGCGCCAGGTAGTCGAACGCGACCACCAGCGGGAAGAGGACGTACTCGGAGTACTGCAGCGGCTTGGCGATGGTGAGCGCCCAGGACTCGGCGTTCTCGACCGCGTAGGACTTGGGCGTGATCTCGCCGAACAACAGCACCAGCGTGGTGATCCCGAACGTCGAGACCAGCACCGCCGTCCCCGGGTCGAAGTAGACGCTGACCATGGCCGTCGCGATCGAGGACATCGCGATGTTGACGATGTTGTTGCCGACCAGGATCGTCACCAGGAGCCGGTGGGGGTTCTCCTTCAGCGAGCGGACGGCCCCGGCGCGCCGGTTGCCCTCCTCGATGAGGGCGTCGATCCGGTGTTTCGCCGTGGAGAACATCGCGATCTCCGAGGACGAGTAGAACGCCGACAGCGCCAGCAGCACCACGATAGCGATCGATCCGACCAGCCGATCGTCCCCGGGAACGAACGCCGGGAGCCACCCCGACGACTGGAGAACGACGGCCGTGGCCGTATCGAGCAGCGACAAGCCCATTAACACAGGTTCTTGGCCGGGCCGTGAATTAAGAGTTGCCCCTTTCTCCCCGCCGCTGCCGGCGTCAGTCCGTCGCCCTCCGGCCGTTAGGTCGCCCTCGGACCCCGCGAGGGTGACCGGTCGCCCCACCTCCCCGACGGTCGAAGGGCTTAGGCCCGCCGCGACCCAAGCGGCGCCCATGTCCGACGAGCCGTCGATCACCCTGTATCGGCTCCAGGCGTGTCCGTTCTGTGAGCGCGTCGTCCGCAAACTCGACGAGTACGGCCTCGACTACCACTCCCGGTTCGTCGAGCCGATGCACTCCGAGCGCGACGTCGTCAAGCGGATCAGCGGCAAGCGGACCGTCCCCGCCATCGTCGACGAGAACACCGGCGTCACGATGTCGGAGTCGGCGAACATCGTCGCGTACCTCGAGAACACCTACGGCGACGGGGAGGTGACGGCCTGATGGTCGACTTCGACGTCGTCGACCTGCCGGCGGCTGACCACGTCGAAGTCGGCGAGACCGCGCCCGACTTCACCCGCCCGCTGGTCAACGAGGAGTACTGGGAGGACGCCTCCCTCTCGGAACTGACCGACGAGGGGCCGGTGCTGCTGGTGTTCTACCCCATGGACGGCTCCTTCCCGGCGACGTACGTCTGGAACGAGATCCGCGACCGCGAGTGGGGCGAGTCGCTCACCGTCGTCGGCGTCTCCATCTCCACGCCGTACACCCACAAGCGGCTCATCGAGGAGCGCGAGATGGACTACGACCTCTTCTCGGACCCCGCGAACGGCGTCGCCGAGGCCTACGGCGTCGTCAACGACCTCGACGGGATGCACGGCGTCGCCGAGGCCCGGCCGGCCACGTTCCTGCTCGATTCGGACCGCACCGTCGAGTACGCCTGGGTCGCCGAGCAGTGGCCCGACTTCCCCGACTACGACGAGATCGAAGGCGAGATCGCGGCGCTGGTCGACTGATCGGGGGCGCCGCTGTCTCCCCCGCCTCCCGATCGCGTCCCGCATGGCTTTTGCTCTCCCCGTTCGGAGTCGGGCGTATGCGAGAAGACGTCGCCGCCGCTGCCGAGGCGATCCGCGCGGGCGAGGCCGTCGTCTACCCCACCGAGACCGTCTACGGCCTCGGCGCCGACGCGCTCTCCGCCGACGCGGTCGAACGCGTCTACGAACTGAAGGGCCGCTCACGGGAGAAGCCGCTGTCGATGGCGGTCCCGGACGTCGACGCGGCGCTCGCCTACACCCACCCGACCGACCGCGAGGAGGCGTTCATGCGCGAGTTCCTCCCGGGCCCGGTCACCGTCGTCGTCGAGGCCGACGATCGGCTCCCGGACGTCCTCACGGCCGGGCGGGACCGCGTCGGCATCCGCATCCCGGACCACGACCTGGCGCTCGACCTGCTCCGTGCGGTCGAACCCGTCACCGCCACCAGCGCCAACCGGAGCGGCAACCCCAGCGTCTGCCACCCGTCCGAACTCGACGACGCGATCCGCGAGGGCGTCGCCGTCGTCGTCGACGGCGGCGAGACCCCGGGGACCGAGAGCACCGTCGTCGACCCCGGCGAGGGCGTCGTCCACCGGCGCGGTGCCCGCGCCGACGAGATCGATGCGTGGCTGACGGCGCACTGACCGCCGTCGGGATCGGAGCGTGGCTGACGGCGCACTGACCGCCGTCGGGATCGATGCGTGGCTGACGGCGCACTGACCGCCGTCGGGATCGATGCGTGGCTGACGGCGCA
>JBDGUA010000007.1:0-11704 GCA_042216345.1 Haloferacaceae archaeon | reverse complement strand
GCGTGGCTGACGGCGCACTGACCGCCGTCGGGATCGATGCGTGGCTGACGGCGCAGTGACTCTTCCTGTCGCGTTCCGGACCGCGCCCTCACAGCCCCAGCAGCGAGCGTAGCGACCGCGTCTTGACGCCGCAGGCGGTGCGGTACTCGCAGGCGCCGCACTTCGATCGGTCGTGGAGCCGCCGCGGCGGACCGTCGAGCGACCGGACCGTCCGCAGGGCCTCGCGGTAGGCGGCGCAGTTGCGCGTCGTCAGCCTGACCGTCCGAACGACCCCGCTTGCGGGGTACTCCACCAGCGCCCGCTCGACCGGGCGCTCGCGCTCCCAGGCGAGGGCGTTCGCCACCGCGACCGCGCGGACGCGCTGGGGCTTCCAGACGCCGCGCTCGGGCGGTTCGCCGGGGGAGACGACCGTCGGCACCGGCGGTTCGCCCGCTCGGGCCCCCGACTGCTCCTCGTCGTTCGCGCCCTCTCCGCCGGGCAGGATCTTGTACGCGATGCCGCGGCAGTCCTTGCCCTGGAGGAACGTCCGCTCGTGCGGCGGGTCGGCGAGGTGGGGCCAGTCCTCGCGCTCGGCGAGGTTCTCGAGCGCGGCGCGGTACGCCCCGGGCGGTCGGTCGATCGGGAGTCCGGCGAGCACGTCGTCGTCGGCGCCGCGGAGGTCCCGGTAGCGGTAGGCCAGGTCGATCCGGTCGCGGACGGTCGCCGGGGGTTCGTGGTCGTCCTCCCGGCGGGCGTAGTAGAGCTGTCGCGGGCAGTAGGCCGCCCGGGCGAGGTCGCTGAAGGTGGGCACGGGGGGTCTGGTCCCGGCTTCGCCCTTGAACCCTCGCAGCCGGCCCGCCCACGCGCTCAGACGAACTCGATGGCGCCGCCGGCGCCGTTGGTGACGTGGAGTTCGTGGGTCATGGTCGCGGTGTCCTCCTCGACCAGGTCGAGATAGCGCTCGGCGACGTCGTCGGGGTCGAGGTACGCCGCGGGTTCGTCGACCGACTCGTTCGGGGGGCGGATGCCGCCGTCGAGGACGACGTGGGCGACGTGGATCCCCTCGGGACCGAGCTCCTTCGCCAGCGACTGGGCCAGCCCCCGGACGCCGAACTTGGCCGCCGAGAAGGCCGCGGCGCCCTCCTTGCCCCGGACGCTGGAGGTGGCGCCGGTGAAGAGCACGGTCCCCTCGCCGAGGTCGCGCATGTCGGCGAGGGCCGCCCGGGTGCAGACGGCACTGCCGCGGACGCCCACCTCGTAGGCGCGGTCGAAGTCCTCCACGTCGAGGTCGTCGATCCCGCGCCAGGAGCCGCCGCTGGCGTGGTTGACCAGCACCTCGACGGGGGCGAGTTCGCCGCGGAGGGTCTCGAAGGCGTCGCGGATCTGTTCGGGGTCGCGCAGGTCCGTTCGGACGCCGACGGCCTCGGTGGGCAGGTCGGCGGCGAGGCGGTCGAGGTAGTCCGCGGACCGGGCCAGGAGCGCGAGCTGGTACCCGGCGTCCGCGAACGTCCGGGCGAGCGATTCTCCCAGGCCGGGGCCGACGCCGGCGATCACGACTGTGCGGGCCATGGCCGCCACGTCGGGGCGGGGCGGCAAAACCGTTGGCCCGAAGACAGTGCCACGAGTCGGCGTCGGGAGTGTGGTCGAGTCGGCGTCGGGACGTTTTTGCTCCCGGGCGCGGAGTGACCGCACATGAAGACCACAGGCGGCACCACCGAACAGAAGCGCCGCGCGGGCGAGAGCGCCGCCGCGCTCGTCGAGGACGGCACGACGGTCGGGCTCGGCACCGGGAGCACCGCCGCCCACGCCATCCGCGCGATCGGGGAGGCGGTCGCCGGGGGGCTCGACGTCGTCGGCGTCCCCACCTCCTTCGACTCCCGCGAACTGGCCCGCGAGGCCGGAATCCCCCTGCGCTCGCCCGACGAGGTCGAGCGCCTGGACCTGGCCATCGACGGCGCCGACCAGGTCGCCGACGGCGACCTCGTGAAGGGCGGCGGGGCGGCCCACGCCCGCGAGAAGATCGTCGACGCCGTCGCGGAGCGGTTCGTCGTCGTCGCCGACCCCTCGAAGGAGGCCGACGCGCTCGACCACGCCGTCCCCCTGGAGGTGCTGCCCGACACCCGCTCGACCGCCGCCGCCGCCGTCCGCGAGGCCGGCGGCGATCCCGTCCTCCGGAAGGCCGAGCGCAAGGACGGCCCCGTGATCACCGACAACGGGAACCTGGTCCTCGACTGCGACTTCGGTCGGATCGACGACCCGGGGGCGCTGGCGGGGACCCTCTCGGCGGTCCCCGGCGTCGTCGAACACGGCCTGTTCGTCGACATGGCCGACGAGGTCCACGTCGGGACCGCCGACGGCGTCACCGTGCGGCAGTTCTGACGGAGTGGCCCCTCCGAACCGCTTTTCGGCCACCGCGCCGTCTCGCCACCGATGACCTCACGGGACGTCCACGGCGTCGGCGTCCGCGGCGTCGATGTCGGCCCGGAGACGCGCTGTGCCCATTACGACGGACCGTCGGACGTGATCGCGATCCGGTTCCCGTGCTGCGACCGGTACTATCCCTGCGCCGAGTGCCACGAGGCGCTCGCCGACCACGAGGCAGAGCGGCGCTCGGCGGCGACCCTGGACGACCCGGCGATCCTCTGCGGGGTCTGTGGCGCCGAACGCTCCTGGCGGGAGTACCTCGGTGGCGACCTCGCCTGTCCGACCTGCGGTGCGTCGTTCAATCCCGGCTGTGCACGCCACTACGACCGGTATCTGACGCCCGGCGCGATCGCCGACGGCGACGCCGGAGCCTCGGGAGACGGCGCTGGTGCTGGGTCCTCGAGAGACGGCGCAGGTGCTGGGTCCTCGGGAGACGGCGCTGGCGCTGGATCGTCGAAAGAATAGAAAGCGCGGGGACGTGTCCCCGGATTTAGAGGTCGCGAGGCTGGACCGTCTTCCGGTCGTTGGCCTCGGCGCGGCGGGACGCGTCTTCGAGCAGTTCCTTCACTTCCTCGTCGAGCGCGTCGTAGAAGTCCGACGCGACGTTCTTGTCATCGAGGTACTCCTTGACGGCTGCCTTGACAATCAGGTCTGCCATGCGTTCGATACATCCCCCGCCGTATTAATAAGATTTCCCAAATCGCAGCGCTGAACCGTGGGCAGACGCCCCGTCGCGGCTGATTTCGTCCCTCGCCCGGTCGCCGGGGAGACGGGTCGAGGTGGTGCGAGCGACTTTTGTACGCGACCTCGAATCTCAACTGTGCATCACGTCTACGTCCTCGAGTGTGCCGACGGGAGCCTCTACACCGGCTACACGACCGACGTGGACCGCCGCGTCGCCGAACACGACGCCGGCGAAGGGGCGAAGTACACCCGCGGACGGACGCCGGTCACGCTCCGACACGTCGAGCACTACGAGTCGAAGTCGGCGGCCATGGCCCGGGAGTACGAGATCAAACAGCTCACGCGCGAGCAGAAGGAGTCGCTGATCGAGGACTGACCGCTCCGGCGCGAACTGGACTCCGGTGCGGGGCCTCGGGTGCGGGGCGTCGATCGCCGGGGCTCAACCGCGCGGCCTCGGCGCGTCAGTCGTCGGCGAGCGCCAGCGGCGGTTCCGCCCGGCGGGCGGCGCGCTGGGCCACTTCCCGCCCGAGGGCCTCGGTCCGCTCCCGGAGGGCGGCGCTCGTGAAGGTCTGGCGCACGTCGAACCCCGGAACCGGCGGGGCGCCCGCGACGAACTGGTCGCTGGCGTCGGGGATGCCGACCTGCCGCGGGATGGCCTCGCCCGAGAGGCTCCGGACGGTCACGCGCAGGTGATCGAGGGCGCTCGCGTAGGCGTCGCCGCCGGCGACGACCAGCAGGCCGACGACGGTGTCCTCGAACTCGTCGCTGCCGCAGTAGTCGAGGAAGTTCTTCAGCGTCGAGGCGTAGCTCCCGTGGTAGACCGGCGACCCCAGGACCACTCCGTCGGCCTCGCGGACGCGACGGGTCAGCTCCGCGGCGTCGCCCTGGTCGTCCTCGTCGGGGTGATACAGGGGGAGGTCGACGTCGCCGAGGTCGACGAAGTCGGTCTCCACGTCGGAACCGTCGGCGGCGCCCAGCGCGTACTGGACGGCGGCGCGGGTGTAGCTCCCGTCCCGGCGGCTCCCGCTGACGCCCACGACTCGTGGCTTCACCATCGCCTCCGAGTAGGCCGTACCGACCTATAAGCCACTCGTGAGGCTGGCTACCGAGGTCCGAAGGGGGCGCCCCCCGCCTCGCCGGAGGAGGTCGGCGCGTCGCCCCCAACCTCACCGCCGGGGGTCGGCGGGGCGCCCTCGCCTCGTCGCCCCCGGCCTCGTCGCAGGGCGCCGCCGCGCCGCGAGACGCACCTTTTTGCACCCGCCACCCAGAACCCCGGGTATGGACGCGATTTCGTTCGGCACCGACGGCTGGCGCGCCACCCTGGACGAGTTCACCGACGAGCGCGTGCGCGTGGTCGGCCAGGCCGTCGCCGACTACCTCGCCGACGAGGGCCACGACGACCCGGTCGTCGTCGGCTACGACGCCCGCGAGACCTCCGAGGGGTTCGCCGAGTCCCTCGCCGAGGTGCTGGCGGGCAACGGCTTCGACGTGCTCCTCCCCGAACGGGACTGCCCGACCCCGCTGGTCGCCTACGCCATCGCCGACCGCGGCCTCGCCGGGGGGCTGATGGTCACCGCGAGCCACAACCCGCCCGAGTACAACGGCGTGAAGTTCATCCCCGACGACGGCGCCCCGGCGCTCCCGGAAGTCACCGCCGGGATCGAGGCCCGGCTCGCGTCGCCGGACCTGCTCCCGTCGGCCGAGCGCGGCGAGGTCCAGCGCGTCGACCTCGTGACCCCGCACGCCGCGCACGCCCGCGACCTCGTGGGCGCGGACCTCTCGGACCTGACGGTCGTCTACGACGCCATGCACGGCAGCGGGCGGGGGGTCACCGACGCCCTGCTGGAGTCGGCGGGCGCCGAGGTTGTCCGCCGGCGCTGCGAGCGCGACCCCGACTTCGGGGGTGGCGCCCCCGAACCGAGCGAGGAGAACCTCCGGGGGCTGGCGGAGGCGGTCGCGGCCCACGACGCCGACCTCGGGATCGCCAACGACGGCGACGCCGACCGCCTGGCCGTGGTCACCCCCGGGCGGGGCTTCCTCGACGAGAACCTCTTCTTCGCCGCCACCTACGACTACCTCCTCGAGGACGACGCCGGGCCGGCGGTCCGCACGGTCTCGACGACGTTCCTGATCGACCGCGTCGCGCGGGCCCACGGCGAGACGGTGATCGAGACCGCGGTCGGCTTCAAGTGGGTCGCGCAGGCCATGCGCGAGCACGACGCGCTGATCGGCGGCGAGGAGTCCGGCGGCTTCTCCGTCCGCGGGCACGTGCGCGAGAAGGATGGCGTGCTAATGGCGCTGCTCGCCGCCGCCGCGACCGCCGCCGAGCCCTACGACGACCGCGTCGACGACCTGGTGGCCGAGTTCGGCGAGATCCACTTCGAGAAGGTGAACGTGGCGTGCCCCGACGACGAGAAAGCGCGGGTCATCGACGACCTCGAGGGCGAGATCCCCGAGTCGGTCGCCGGCCGCGCAGTCGAAAAGGTGGTCACGGCCGACGGCTTCAAGCTCCTGCTGGCGGACGGCTCCTGGCTGCTCGTGCGACCGAGCGGCACCGAGCCGAAGATGCGGGTCTACGCCGAGGCCGACAGCGAGGCCGCCGTGTCGGCCGTTCTCGAGGACGGCGAGCGCCTGGTTCAGCGGCTCGTCTGAGCCGGGTCGGCGACCCCGTACAGGCGCCCGCCGACCCGCGCGACGACCTCGAAGCCGAGCGCCGTCCAGAACCCCTCCACTTCCGGTCGAAATCCGGCACTCAACGACCCGTACTGCCCGGCGGCGGTCGCCACCAGCGCCGTGCCGATCCCGCGCCCGCGGTGACGACGGGCGACCGCGACCGCGCGGACGTGGGCCGCGGCGGTGGGTGGCGCCGACCGGGGCTCCGCCGTGTCCGTCGAGTCGTCCGTCCACGCCTCCGGCGCGTCGGGATCGACCACGATGGCCCCGACGACCGACCCCGCGCGCTCGGCCACGAGGACGTGGCCCGCGTCCGCGAGTCGGTCGACTCTGTCGGGGTCGACGTCGAGCAGCGCGCCCTCGAGGACCCGGAGGGCCGGAACCACGTCGTCGCCGTCGGCCTCGCGGACGACGACCTCGTCGGCGGGGCGGTCCGTCATCCGCCCTGGATGAGCCGGAGGACGGTGATCTGGTCGGCCTCGACCGGCTGGTCCTCCGGGACGGGCGAGCCGTCGACCAGCACCGACACCTCGTTGACGTTGAGCCCCACCGCGCGCACGAGGTCCGCGTAGGTCGCGTCGGCGTCGGCGTCGACGTCGCGGCTCCCCTCGCCCACGACCTCGACCGTGACGTTCATGGCTCCCGTTCGGGCCCCGGCGCGTTTGAGGGTTGTGTCCCCGGGGGCGAGGACCGTCGGCCCCGAAGACGGGGACCTTTGGCGGTCGGCGCCGAACGCGGGGTATGGCTCCGCTCCAGTCGTTCGCCGTCGATTCGCTCACGATCCAGTCGTTCGGGCCGGGCTCGCCCCCGCTCCAGCTGTTCGGGTTGGGCTCGCCCGTCGACGTGGCGTTCGCGCTCATCGTCGCCGTCGTCGTCGTCGCGTTCGGGACGTACGTGGGCGTCCTGGTCGCCCTCCAGTCGTTCTTCGGCGCGTCGTCGTGGGCGGAGGCGACCGAGGCCGAGGACGTCTGACCCGACCGCCGCGCCGCCGGGCGGCCGTGGGATACAACTTCGCGGCGTCCCTCTGCCACGCCCGTGCCCGCCGGATCGAGGGCGGTGTCCACGCGTGCGGGAACTCCCGCCACTGGTATCCGGCGTCGCGACCCACATCCACCATGTCACCTCGCTCCGACGCGTCCTCCGAGCCGATCGACGGAATCGTCGTCGCCGGCCGAACCGTTCGCGGGCCGGCGGCGGTCGTCGCCGTCGCGGTCGTCGTCGCCCTGGTCGGGCTCGGGATCAGCCAGGCCATCCCCATCGCCGTGCTGTCCGGCCTCTCGCGCGTGACGGACCTCTCGCTGGTGCCCGCGGTCACCCTCCAGGTGGTCCTGACGGAGCTGGTGGGGTTCGGTTTCGCCACCTGGGCGTCCCTCCGGCTCCGCGGGCTGTCGGTCGGGTACGTCCACGTCCGGGTCCCCACGGTCCGCGACCTGGGGTGGATGGTCGGCGGGACCGTCGTCGTGCTCGTCCTCTACTTCGCGTACGTGACGGGGATCGTCCTCACCGGCGTCCCCCTCGCCCGCAGCGGGATCAGCGTCGCCGGCCAGGCCGAACCGACGCTGCTGCTGGTCCTCGCCGGGCTGTCGTTCGTGCTCGTCGGGCCGATGGAGGAGCTGTTCTTCCGGGGGATCGTCCAGGAGACGATGCGGGAGGTCCTCCCCGGTAACCAGGCGGTCGCGCTGGCCTCGCTGACGTTCGCGTCGATCCACTACATCACGATGGTCGGGCCGGTCGTCGGGAAGGTGGTCCTGCTCGGGAGCCTCTTCATCACCTCGCTGGTCCTGGGGGTCGCCTACGAGCGGACCCGGAACCTCGCGGTGAACGCGGTCGTTCACGGCGCGTACAACGCCGCGCTGCTGGTCCTCGCGTACGTCGTCTTCAGCCAGGGGCTGGTCTGACGGGTGGTGAGCCGAGATCTGACCCGCCTGGTTGGTGGCGACTCGGGGAGTTTATGAGGCGACCGGCCCCTCTGTTGGGGTATGAGCGACGCAGCCGAGGCCGAGGCGGGGGCGGCCCCGGGTCGGGAGATCTGGATCGAGAAGTACCGCCCGCAGACCCTGGCGGACGTCCACGGCCAGGAGGACATCGTCGAGCGCCTGCAGAGCTACATCGCCCAGGAGGACCTGCCGCACCTCCTGTTCGCGGGCCCGGCGGGCGTCGGCAAGACCACCAGCGCGACCGCCATCGCCCGGCAGGTCTACGGCGACGACTGGCGGGGGAACTTCCTCGAACTCAACGCCTCCGACGAGCGCGGGATCGACGTCGTCCGCGACCGCATCAAGAGCTTCGCGCGCGCGAGCTTCGGCGGCTACGACTACCGCATCATCTTCCTCGACGAGGCCGACTCGCTGACCGACGACGCCCAGTCGGCCCTGCGCCGGACGATGGAGCAGTTCTCGGACAACACCCGGTTCATCCTCTCCTGTAACTACTCCAGCAAGATCATCGACCCGATCCAGTCGCGGTGTGCGGTCTTCCGCTTCTCGCCGCTCTCGGACGAGGCGATCGCCGGCCAGATCGAGGAGATCGCCGCCACCGAGGGGATCGAACTGACCGAGGACGGCCTCGACGCACTGGTCTACGCCGCCGGCGGCGACATGCGCCGCGCGATCAACTCCCTGCAGGCCGCCGCCACCACGGGCGAGGTCGTCGACGAGGAGGCGGTCTACCAGATCACCGCCACCGCCCGCCCCGAGGAGATCGAGGAGATGGTCGAGCGCGCCATCGCGGGCGACTTCACCGCCGCGCGCTCGACGCTCGACGCCCTCATCACCGACACCGGGATGGCCGGCGGCGACATCATCGATCAGCTCCACCGCTCGGTCTGGGAGTTCGACCTCTCCGAGCGCGACGCCGTCCGCCTGATGGAGCGCATCGGCGAGGCCGACTACCGGATCACCGAGGGCGCCAACGAGCAGGTCCAGCTCGAGGCCCTGCTGGCGTCGCTGGCCCTGGACGAGCAGTAGCACACGAGCGTACGGGAAGTCGAGCAGCAGACCGCGGGCAAACGAGAAATCGAGCGGCAGACCGCGAGCGAACGGGAAATCGAGCAGCAGACCGCGAGCGAACGAACAGGCAAGCGGCAGACCGCGAGCGAACGAAGTGAGCGAGCGGACCCGACGCAGTAAAAAGGTGGAGGTTGCTACTCGTGGCCCACGACCGACCGGGGCTCGTAGGGCGCCTCGAGGTACTCGAGCTCGCTGTCCGAGAGGTCGACGTCGAGGGCCTCGACGGCCTCCTCGAGGTGCTCGACGCTGGTGGTCCCGACCACGGGGACGTCGACCCACTCCTTGTGCAGCACCCACGACAGGGCGAGCTGGGCCATCGTCACGCCCTTCTCGGCGGCGAGCTCCTCGACGCGCTCGTTGATCTCCCGGCCGCCGCCGGCGCCGTAGTCGAACCCCGTCGCGAAGGGGTCCGAGTCGGTCCGCGTCGTCGTCTCGAACTCCTCGTGGGGACGGGTCAGGTAGCCGCGCGCCATCGGGCTCCAGGGCATCACGGCGACCCCCTCGCGCTCGCAGAGGGGTAGCATCTCGCGCTCCTCCTCGCGGTAGGCGAGGTTGTAGTGGTTCTGCATGGTGACGACCGGCGAGAGACCCAGTCGGTCGGTCGTGTGCAGCGCGTCGGCGAACTGGTGGGCCCACATCGAGGAGGCGCCGACGTGGCGGATCTTCCCCCGCCTGACGGCGTCGTCCATCGCGCGGAGGGTCGTCTCGACGGGCGTCTTGTAGTCCCAGCGGTGCAGCTGGTAGAGGTCGACCGTCTCCATCCCGAGGCGGTCGAGCGAGGCGTCGAGTTCCTGCTCGATCGCGCGCCGCGAGAGCCCGCCCGTGTAGGGGTTGTCGTCGTCGGTGCGGTAGAACACCTTGGTGGCGACGACGGACTCGTCGCGGTGGCCCGCCAGCGCGTCGCCGAGGATGCGCTCGGACTCGCCCTTCGAGTAGACGTTCGCGGTGTCGAAGAAGGTGATCCCGAGGTCGATCGCGCGCTCGATGATCTCGGTGGCTCGCTCCTCCTCGAGCACCCACTCGTGCCAGTCTTTCGACCCGAAGCTCATGCAGCCCAGACAGAGCCGCGAGACCTCCATGCCGGTGTCGCCGAGGGTGGTGTACTCCATGCGGTGACCAGTGGCGGCGGGACAATAGTGGTGTCCTTCGAGGGGCCGTCGCAGTCGCCGTGGAGCGGGTCCGTCCTCGGGCGTGACCGCTCGGGGCGGTCTATCGGTGCCCGCAGGACGGCTGAAGCGCCCGAATACCGGTGGTATCGGCCTTCCGACCCGGCCCGGAACCCTTTTGCACGGTGACGGGCGAAACACGGGTAATGAGCGACCTCGAATCGGAGTATCAACTCGACTACTTCCACGAAAACGGGTTCGTCCGGACGGAGTGCGCCGAGTGCGGGGCCCACTTCTGGACCCGTGACGAGACTCGCGAGGTCTGCGGTGAACCTCCCTGCGCGGACTACCAGTTCATCGACGATCCCGGCTTCGAGGAGGAGCACAGCCTCGAGGAGATGCGGGAGGCGTTCCTCTCGTTCTTCGAGGAGCACGGCCACGAGCGGATCGACCCCTACCCGGTGGCGGCGAACCGCTGGCGCGACGACGTCCTGCTGACCCAGGCGTCGATCTACGACTTCCAGCCGCTGGTCACCTCCGGGCAGACGCCGCCGCCGGCCAACCCGCTGACCATCTCCCAGCCGTGCATCCGGATGCAGGACATCGACAACGTGGGCAAGACCGGGCGGCACACGATGGCCTTCGAGATGATGGCCCACCACGCCTTCAACGCCCGCGAGGAGGTCGGCGACGAGTACGCCTACTCGGGCGAGGTCTACTGGAAGGACCGAACCGTCGAACTCTGCGACCTGCTGTTCGAGTCGATGGGCGCCGACCTCGCGGACATCACCTACATCGAGGACCCGTGGGTCGGCGGCGGCAACGCCGGGCCGGCCATCGAGGTCATCTACAAGGGGCTGGAGCTGGCGACGCTGGTGTTCATGTCCCTCGAGCAGGACCCCGACGGCGAGTACGAACTCAAGGACGGCAACCGCTACGCGCCGATGGACACCTACATCGTCGACACCGGCTACGGGCTGGAGCGCTGGGCCTGGATGAGCCAGGGCACGCCAACCGTCTACGAGGCCATCTACCCCGAGATGATCGCCTTCCTCAAGGACCAGGCCGGGATCGACTACACCGACGAGGAGAACGAGCTCGTCCACCGGGCCTCGAAGCTGGCCGGCCACCTCGACATCGACGAGGTCGAGGACATGGAGGCCGCCCGCGACAACATCGCCGACAAGCTCGACGTCGAGACCGCGACCCTCACCGACCTGATGGGGCCGCTCGAGGACATCTACGCCATCGCCGACCACTGCCGGGCGCTGGCGTACATGTTCGGCGACGGCATCGTCCCGAGCAACGTCGGCACGGGCTATCTCGCCCGCATGGTCCTGCGCCGGACCAAGCGGCTCGTCGACAACGTCGGCATCGACGCCCCGCTGGACGAACTGGTCGACATGCAGGCCGAGCGCCTGGGCTACGAGAACCGCGACACGATCCGCGACATCGTCCGGACCGAGGAGCGCAAGTACCGCGAGACCCTCGAGCGCGGCGGTCGGCGCGTCCGCCAGCTCGCCGACGAGTACGCCGAGAAGGAGGCGCCCATCCCGACCGAGAAGCTCATCGAGCTGTACGACTCCCACGGCATCCAGCCGGACATGGTCGCCGAGATCGCCGACGAGCGCGGCGCGACGGTCGACGTGCCCGACGACTTCTACTCGCTGGTCGCCGAGCGCCACGAGGGCGGCGGCGCCGGTCGCGAGCAGGTCGCCCGCGACGAACGGCTCGACGACCTGCCGCCCACGGAGAAGCTCTACTACGAGGACGCCGAGCGCACCGAGTTCGAGGCGGTCGTCCTCGACGTCTTCGAGCGCGAGGAGGGCT
>JBDGUA010000034.1:28669-33053 GCA_042216345.1 Haloferacaceae archaeon | reverse complement strand
GCGGCCTCGACGGCCCCCTCGTTGAGGACGGGCAGCGCGCCCGGCAGCCCCAGACAGACGGGGCAGGTCCGGGTGTTGGGCGCCTCGTCCTCCCCGGCCGCGGTCGAACAGCCGCAGAAGATCTTGGTGTCGGTCTCGAGCTGGACGTGGACCTCCAGCCCGATGACGGTCTGGAGGTCCCCCGTTTCGAGCGCCTGCGCGGTCATTGCCCGGGGTTCGCGTGCGCGCGGCTAAAGGCTAACGAATGGACGGATCCCGGCCGCTGCCGGATCCCCGCGACCGAGGGCTCCCGGGTTATCGTGAGCCGCCGGGATCGTGGCCGCTCCGACGCCCGCCGGGACCGCCGTCGCCCCCGCCTCGAGGCCGCCGCGAACCCGCCATCTCCACCGGAGACCGATACGCGTTCGTGCACAACTGCTCACCGATCCGAACTCCTTTTAGGCGCTTCCGTCCAACACCGACCCAATGACCCGGATCGTCGTCATCGACAACCACGGCCAGTTCACCCACCTGGAGGGCCGTGCGCTGCGCGACGCAGGCGTCGACACCGACATCGTGGACAACGACACGCCGCCGGCGGAGATCGAGGCCGACGGGATCGTCCTCTCGGGCGGCCCGGACATGGACCGCACCGGCCGGTGCGACGAGTACCTCGAACTGGGGGTACCCGTCCTCGGCATCTGCCTCGGCATGCAGTTCATGGCGCTCGAACTCGGCGGCGAGGTCGGCTCGGGCGAGTACGGCGGCTACGCCGACGTCGACGTGCGGATCCTCGAACCGGACGACCCCCTGGTGGGGTCGCTGGCCCCCGAGACGCGCGTCTGGGCCAGCCACGCCGACGAGGTGACGGCGGTCCCCGACGGGTTCGTCCGGACCGCCACCAGCGACGTCTGCGAGGTCGAGGCCATGAGCGACGCCGACCGGGATCTCTACGGCGTCCAGTGGCACCCCGAGGTGGCCCACACCGAGGAGGGCCAGGAGGTCTTCGCGAACTTCATCGCCCGCTGCGAACAGGTCGCCGCGACGCGGCCCTGAGCACCGGCGGCAGCTTTTTCCCGGTCACGTCACCTTCTGCGGAGTAACGGGCCGGTATCCCCCGTACCGGTGGCTGGTCACCCCGTCGCCGACTCGTGGCTGGTCGCGATGTCGACGTCAGGTGGCTTGTCGCCCCGTCGACGACTGCCGACTGGTCGCCCCGTCGCCACCACGGCGGCGACGCGGGCAGGACGGAAGGCATAGGTGGGGCGGGGCTGTACGGACCGAGAGACACGTGATCGTACGATGACGGCGAGTCAGAGCAACCTCGCGGGGCTGTCGAAGTTCATCTTCCGCGCGCCGAACTGGTACACCAGCCTCGCGTTCGCGCTGCTGATCGCCGCCTTCGCCGGAATCGGCTCCTTCGAGTCCGGCGACCCCAACGCGACCTGGCGGGGGCTGCTCTTCCTCGGCCGGGACGCCTGGCAGGGCATCTTCTTCATCGGCATCCCCACGGTCGTCGCCGCCTTCGGCACGACCGGGGTAGACCGGTTCGTCGGCGGTCGACTCACGCCGAACCGGTCGTCGCTGCTGGCGCTGTTCTGCGAGATCCTGGTCATCGTCATCCTGATGATCGCGGCGGTGATCGCGGTGCTCACGCCCCTGGGCCAGGTCTTCGTCTTCGACGCGCTGGTGGTGGCGCTGGCGTCGATCTTCGCACTGCGGCTGCTGGTGGTGCTGGCGGTCTCGCAGTCGTCGCTGCTGGTGGCGACCGTCCCGGCGAGCCTCCAGACGCTCACCTCGGCGGTGCTGCTGTTCGTCTACAGCGGGACGATCCGCTACCTCGAGGTGGGCGGCCCGATCCTCCGGGCCTACATGATGCCGTTTCTCGCCCGTACAGCCCAGGCGCCGACCGAACTGCTGTTCATCCGGCCGAAACACTTCGGCCTGCTCGTGGTGCTGTGCGTATTCTACGCCACCGCCGTCTACGGGTTCCTCGTCGTGGTCGACCGGCCGTGGCGGCGCAGCCTCGGCGTCTCGGTGCTGGACTTCGGGAAGGGGTTCATCGGCCACATCGCCGAGGGGACCCGCGAACTGGAGGACTTCTTCGAGCAGATCGGCGAGCGGGCCATCGTCCCCGTGACGGTGCTGTCGTTCCGCCGGACCGAGGGCGCCCGCGCCGGCGAGGAGAAGGCCCGGTTCGTCCTCCCGATGATCCACCCCGGCCCGATGGGCGAGATCGGCGGCGGCAACCTCCCCCAGCGCGTCGCCGAGGACGCCGAGGGGCTGGCGTTCCCCCCGCACGCGACCGCCGGCCACGACTTCAACCTCGTCACCGAACGGGAGGTCGACACGCTGATCGACGCCGCCGAGCGCGCCCACGACCGGATCGAGTACGGCGCGGACGCGAGCCGGAGCCTCCGCGTCCGCACCGGCGAGGCCTCGATGCTCGGCCAGGCGTTCGGCGACGGCGCGCTGCTGGTGAACACCTTCTCCCCCGGCTTCGCCGACGACGTCGAGTACGGCGTCGGGCTCTCCGCGGCGACGGAGGCCCGCACGACGGGCCTGGAGGAGGTGCTGCTCGTCGACGCCCACAACTCCAACAACGGCCTCGAGGGGCCCGACCTCGGCCACGTCACTCCGGGGAGCCAGCGCTCGTTCGACATGATCGACGCCGCCGGCGAGACCGGGGGTCGCCTCGCGGCGTCGGCGGGCGGGCCCCTCCGACTCGGGACCGCCTGGGACCCCACGCGCTGGGGCCCCATCGACGGCGTCGGGCCGCTGGGCATCCGCGTCGCCGTGACCGAGGTGGGACCGACCGACGACGAGGCCTCTCAGACCACCGCATACGTCCTGATCGACGGGAACAACATGGAGCCGGGGCTGCGCGACCGCCTCGTCGAGACGCTCCTCGACGGGGCGGGCGTCGGCGTCGACGAGGCCGAGATCATGACCACGGACACGCACATCGTCAACACGGTCGAGGCGGACAACCAGGTCGGCGCCGGCATCGACCACGACGAACTGGAGGCGCTCGTCCAGCGCCTCGTGGAGGAGGCCCTCGAGGACGCCGAACCCGTCGAGGCGGGGATGGCCAGCGAACAGGCAGAGGTGACCGTCTTCGGCAACGACCGCACCGAGACGCTGGCGAGCCACGCCAACGCCGCCGTCGCGATGGGCGGGGCGCTCGCCGGCGCGGTCGTGCTCGCGGTGCTGGCGGTCAGCGTCCTGATCTTCTTCCTGACCTGAGGTCGCTCTCCCCGCCCCCGTGTCGCCGATCCGGGGCCGGGCGTCGTGCAGTCGCTCACGCCGGGGGCACCGCGTCCCTCGTCCCGGCTGGGGATCGCGTCAGCGCGACCAAGATCCGCGTCAGTGCGACCGGGACCCGCGTCAGTGCAACCGTAGCGTCCGGGACGACACGGCGTCACAACTCGGGCAGCGGTGCTCGTACCGGATGCGGTCACCGCTGGTTCGCGCGCGCCAGGAGCCGTCGTGGTCGTCGTAGCCGCAGTACGGGCACGTCAGCGCGGTGCGGTCGTAACGGGCGCCGAGCCGGTCCAGCGGCGTGGTTCCCCCACGGTGTCCGATTGACATACGGTAACGTACACCACAGTAGGAGATAACTGTTGAGCTCGGCGGCCCAGAGGTGCTGATCCGGACGACGCTATCAAAAGGGAGGTGAAATTCGTCGAGTTCCAGCCCGTCAGTAGCTGAAAACCCGGTTGAACGTCAGGTTCCGGCGGCCTCGAAGAGGTCGTCCACGGCGTCCCCGGCGGCCCGGGCGGCCTCGTCGACGACCTCCTCGGCCGGCGGGCCAACGTCCTCGGGGACGTTGAGGTAGACGTCGACGTCCAGGACGCCGTCCTCGAAGGTGACGGTCACGTCGAGGTCGCGGATGTCCGACTGGCTGTAGCGGTCGAGGACGACGCCCTCGGCGGCTTCCGCCGCGGTCTGGACGACCTCCTCGTCGGTCGGTCCCTCGGAGTCCATCCGATCAGGCGCCGCCCGCACCGGGGCCCATCGGACCGCTCGGGCCGCCCGCGCCGGCGCCGCTCTGGAGCATCTGCTGGAGCTCCTCCTGGAGGCTCTCGAACTGCTCCTGGACGCGCTCCTCCTGCTTCTCGAGCTGTTCGGCGCGGATCTCCAGGCTGTCGACCTTGTCCTGGAGGTCGTCGTAGGCGCTGTCGTAGTCCGTCTGGATGAGCAGTTCGCCGACCTCGCGGTACATGGTCGTCTCCTCGTCCATGTCCTCGAGGGCCTCGAGCGCGGTCTCGGACTCCGAGAGCTGCTGTTCGGCCTGCTGCTTCTGGGCAGCGACCTGCTGTGCGGTCTCCTGGAGGTCCTGCAACTGTTCGATCTTCTCCTGTGCCTCCGGCGGCAGATTACCCTGCATGGCTGGAGCGAAGTG
>JBDGUA010000034.1:0-28569 GCA_042216345.1 Haloferacaceae archaeon | reverse complement strand
CGATCTTCTCCTGTGCCTCCGGCGGCAGATTACCCTGCATGGCTGGAGCGAAGTGGCCCGGAGTGAAAAAGCCCCGTATTACCGACTCGGCAGCGCGGGCGCTCCGCCGCCGCGCGCAGCGACCGGCGACTCGCGGGACGCCGGTGCCGTCATGCGTTCGCGCGTGAGGCGGCGTCGAGGCCGAGCCGCGCGGCGGCCTCGTCGGCGAGGCGCCGGAGGGCGGCCCGCTCGCCCGCGGTGAACCGCCGGGGACGCTGGTCGAAGACGCAGAGCACGCCCACGGCGTGGCCCCGCGGGTCGGCGATGGGCGCGCCGGCGTAGGCCCGGAGCCCGCTGTCCAGCAGCGGCTGGGACCGGGTGAACCGGGGATCGGCGGTGAGGTCTTCGACGACGGTCACGCCCGGGTCGCAGATGGCGTAGGTACAGACGGTGTCCTGGCGGTCGAACTCGTCCCAGTCGACGCCCGTGGTGGCGAGGAACCGCTCGTGGTGGGCCTCGACGACGCCGACCCCCGCCGCGGGCGCCGAGAGCGCGTCCGCGGCGGTGGCGACCAGCCGGTCCAGCCCGGGGCCGGTGCGGAACGGGCGGGCCGCGTCGACGGCGGCGAGGCGGGCCGGCTCAGCCGGCGGGACGGGATAGGCGGCGTGGCGGCGACGGGTTACGGCCTCGCGAACGCGCTCCCGGAGGCGGTCGAGCGCGTCCGGGTGCCCGGCGTCGACGTTCTCGATGATCGGCTCGCCGGCCCCGGGCGGGTCGATCTCCGCGAGGTCGACCGACGAGAAGAGGACGCAGGCGGCGTCGGGCGCCAGTCGGCGCACCCGGTCGAAGAGGTCGACGCCGGTCCCGTCCGGGAGGTCGTACTTGGCGACGACGCACTCGAGGTCGCCCTCGTCGAGGATTCGTTCGGCGCCGACGACGGTGGCGGCCTCCCTGACCGCCAGCCCGGCGTCGGCCAGCGACGAGACAGTCGCGGCGCGCCGGGCCGCGTCGCCGTCGACGTACAGCACCACCGGACCCATACGTCCACGTCGGCGTCCGTCGGCAAAACGCTTGGCTTCGCGGCGGGCCGACTGGACGGTGGCCCGGAGCGCTCACTCGCCGCCGACGTCGCAGACCCGCTCGGCGACCTCGACGAGCCCGCGCCAGGTGTTGAGGCCGGCCCGGAGCGCCACCAGGTCCGCGGCGAGCACGTCGACGGAGAGTTCGCGGCCGTCCCGGTCGATCCGGGCGCTCGAGCGCGCGTCGTCGATCTCGCCCTGCTCGACCGCGACGGCGTCGGCGACGAGGCGGGCGCGTCGCTCGGAGGCGTAGCGAACGGAGAGAGAAGCGCGGTGGTCGAACCCGTCTCGGGTCACGCCGTCACTCGACGTTTACTTCCTTCACGTCGCGACTGCGCTCCTTCAGCAGGACGCGGTGCCCGCAGTACGGACAGCGGACGCCGCCGTACTCGTCGAGTTCGACGTCACGCTTGCATCGGGAGCACTTGTAGCTCATTCTTCCTCTTCGCCGGCCAGGGCCGCGCGGATCGACCGTCGAACGGTGCGACCGGCGGGCGTCTCGGGGCGGTAGGTGCCGCCGGTGAACTTGTACCCGCAGCGGCGGCACTCCCAGACGCCGGTCCCCTGGCGGTCGACCGTCTCGTTGCCGCAGTCGGGGCAGGAGTGGTCGCCGTTCATGTCCGACTCGATGTCGCTGACGCGCTTGCGGGCGACGCGCCCGTATCGCGCGCCGAAGCGCCCGGCACTGCCGACGGAACGTGCTTTCTGCTCGGCCATAGTACCGTTAGGTACCGCCAGCCGACTGATAAAGGCTTTGAGTCGATACCGGTGCTGGTACGTGGTGGACGAAGTGGTTGCGGGATGGCCAGAGAGACGACACGCGTCCACCGTCGACTGCTACGACTCTGCATCGGTGATTCGAAATGCCCTGCAAAGCCCTCGCTACGCCGATACGACAGGGATTCAGAGTTCCCTGCAAAGCCCTCGCGCTTTGCGAGTCCCACCGCGAGAGCCTCCGGGCGCGAGCAAGCACGCGCGAGGTCTTCGTGAGCGAAGCGAACGAAGGCTTGTCAGAGCTTGCTCTGACAGTGGATGAGCAGGGCAAGGAGCGTAGCGACTGAGCGGCGCAATCGGCTGGGGAGGGGGTGGCTGCGGTGCTGCGGCTGTGGGTGGGACTGAAAGGGGCTGGCCGTCTCGGCGACGGACGACGAAGTTAGCACTGGAGTGACCGAGCGCAGTGAGGGAACGAAGCGCGCAGCGAGTCGCCCGAGTCGAGACGGCCAGGGGCTTTCCAGGTCAACTCACCAGATTTCGCATTCTAATTCACCACGCAGAATCCAGGCCCATACGACATCGATTCACGCCAACGGTACAGAAACGCTTTCACCCCACCGCCTCGACGCACATCAGTATGTTCGAGAAGTCGACGTGGATCAAGCTCCCGCGGAACGTCCTCGTGGGCCACGGCGTCCTCGACCGGCTCGGCGAGGCGGTCGCCTCCCTGGCCGTCTCCGGGCGACCGCTGGTGGTCACCAGTCGGACGCCGTGGGACCTGGTCGGCGAGCGCGTCGTCGCCCAGCTCGACCCCGAGCCCGCCACGATCGTCGTCGAGGAGGCCAGTTTCGACGCGCTCCAGCGGGTCCTCGAAGCCGCCGAGGACCACGACGCTGGCTACCTGATCGGTCTCGGCGGCGGGTCGCCCATCGACCTGGCTAAGATGGCCAGCGACGAGCGCGGCTGCGGGTTCGTCTCCGTGCCGACCGCGGCGAGCCACGACGGCATCGTCTCCGGGCGCTCCTCGATCCCGGAGGGGGACACCCGCCACTCCGTCGCCGCGGCGCCGCCGCTGGCGGTCGTCGCCGACACCGAGGTCATCGCCCGGGCGCCCTGGGAGTTGACCACCGCCGGCTGTGCCGACATCATCTCCAACTACACCGCCGTCCGCGACTGGCAGCTCGCCCACCGCCTGAAGAACGTCGAGTACTCCGAGTACGCCGGCGCCCTCTCGCAGATGACCGCCGAACTGCTGGTCGAGCGCGCCGACTCCGTCAAGCGGGGCCTCGAGGAGTCGGCCTGGATCGTCGTGAAGGCGCTGGTCTCCTCCGGGGTCGCCATGTCCATCGCCGGCTCCTCCCGGCCCGCCAGCGGCGCCGAACACCTCTTCTCCCACCAGCTCGACCGGCTGGCGCCCGGCGCCGCCCTCCACGGCCACCAGGTGGGCGTCGGCTCGATCATGACCGCCTACCTCCACGACGGCGAAGGGGGCCAGTGGAGGGACATCCGGGACGCACTGGCGAAGATCGGCGCGCCGACCACCGCCGACGACCTCGGCGTCGACGCCGAGACGGCCATCCAGGCGCTGACGACCGCCCACGAGATCCGCGACCGCTACACCATCCTCGGCAACGGCATCACCGAGGAGGCCGCCATCGAAGTCGCGACCGTCACGGGCGTCATCTGAGCGTCGGCCGGGACGCCGCATCGTCGCCTCCTGTCTCGTCACGTCCCCGCCGCGAATCCGAAGAAGCATTGCCGCCCGGGGGCCAACGGTCGCACATGTCCGACTCCTACTCGCCGCCGCTGGGCGGGGCGGTCCGGGACCACACCCTCGCGATCACCGCCGTCCTCTCGGTGGTCGGCTACGCGCTCGTCGTCGGGGCCGTCCTCGGCTACGGCCCCGAGGGGATCGTCCCGCGGCTGTCGCTGGGGCAGGTGAACCTCGTCACCGACGCCATCGCGGTCGTCAACGCGACGACGACGGTCCTGCTGATCGCCGGGTGGCGCTGGATCCGCCGCGGCGACGTGCGCCGGCACCGCGCGGCGATGGGCAGCGCCTTCGCGCTCATCATGGTGTTCCTCGTGCTCTACCTGACCAAGCTCGTCGGCGGCGGCACCAAGGAGTTCGTCGGCCCGAACGGGCCCTACATGGTCTACCTGGCGATGCTCGCGGTCCACATCGTCCTCTCGATGGTCGCCGTGCCCGTCGTCCTCTACGCGCTGCTGCTGGGGCTCTCGCACACCCCGCGGGAACTCCGGGAGGAGACCCCGCACCGCCGCATCGGGCGCATCGCCGCCGGCACGTGGATCGTCTCGCTCACCCTCGGCGTCGTCACCTACCTCATGCTCAACCACCTCTACGACTGGGAGTTCGTCCGCTCGGCCCTGCTGGTCGCCGCCGCCCCCGCCACCGCGGTCCGGCGACGGGTGGCGACCGCGCTCGACCGCTGACGCGCTCGACGCGGGCACGGGACCGCCCCACCGTCCCCGACAGGACGCCGCGAATGACCTGGGTTTTTATCGGCGGCAACCATGGCCGCGTGTATGCGCGTCGCGTTCGTCTCGCTCCGGACACCACAGCTCCTCCACCGCGGTGCGGCCTGGGACGGCGGCGCCGACGCACCGTCGACCGAGGACGATGCCCGCGCGAACGGGTCGAACGACGACGGAGCGCTGACAGATGCAGAGAGCCTCGGAGACGGAGGGAGCGTCGCCACGGACGGCGACGACGCCGCGGCAGCCGTCGGACGCGACGCCGCGACGCCCGCCGAGGTCGACGCCGACGCGGAGGTCGCCGACGCACGGGACGCCGACTCACGGGACGCGGACGCACAGGACGTCGACGCGCGTGCGGACGCCGAAGCCGACTCGCGCTCCGGTTCCGACGAGGAATCCGACTCGCGCTCCGGTTCCGGCGACGAATCGGGCCCCGACGAGCCCGCCGGAACCGGCGACGCGGGCGCGTACTACGCCGCCCGCCGGCTCCAGCGGACCGCCGAACTGCTGGCGACCAGGGGCCACGAGGTGACGATCTGCTGCGCCCAGTGGTGGGGCGGCGACGAACCCGCCTTCGAACAGGACGGCGTCGTCTACCGCCGCGTGTGCGAGACGGCCTCGCCGGTCCGCTTCGCCGCGCGACTCCCGTTCGTCCTCCGGAAGCTCGACCCCGAGATCGTCCACGCGCGGAGCGAGCCCCCAGCCGGGGTCGTCGCGGCCCGGACCGCCGGCGCGCTCCTCCGGGTGCCCGTGGTCGCCGACTGGTGGGCCTCGCCCCGGGACCAGCCCGGGCGGCTGTCCGAGCGCGGCCACGGCTGGGCGGCCAGGCTCCCCGAACTCGTGTTCACCCCCTCGCAGACCGAGCGGACCCGGATTCGGGAGTACGGCGCCGACGCCGAGGCCGTGCGGGTGATCCCCGAGAGCGTCGACATGGACCTGGTCCGCGAGGCCGACCCGGAGAACCGGGCCGACGTCGTCTACGCCCGCGACCTCGACGCGGACGCCAACGTCGAGTCGTTCCTGCTGGCGCTGGCCGAGCTCCGCGACCGCGACTGGCGCGCGAGCGTCATCGGCGACGGGCCGGCGCGGGCGGAGGCCGAGGCGACCGCCGAAGACCTCCGCATCGACGACCGCGTGGAGTTCCTGGGCGACCTCCCCGACGAGGAGCGCGTGCCGATCCTCAAGGGCGCGCACGTGTTCGCCCAGACCGCCCGCCGGGAGACGTTCCCCACGGACCTGCTGTGGGCGCTGGCCTGCGGCTGCGTCGGCATCGTGGAGTACCAGGCCGACTCCGCGGCCCACGAACTCGTGGAGGGCTCGGACCGCCACGCGCTGGTGACCAGCCCCCAGGAGCTCGCCGAGGGGATCGTCGCCGCCGCGGGGGCCGAGCGCCGCACGGTCGACGAGGCGTTCGCCGACTACGACCACGAGGCGGTGCTGGAGCGGTACCTCGCCTGCTACCGGGAGGTCATGGGCGAGTACGGACTCATCTGACCGTGACCGCCGACGCGGCGGGGCCGCCGGAGCAAGGGAGCCGCCGACGCAACGGGACCGCCGGAGTAAAAATCAGAGGACGGCGAGGGGCTACTCGCTCGCTTCGTAGTCGCCGCCGTATTTCACGAAGAGGTAGCCGAAGCCCAGCGCCGTCAGCATCGCCGCCACGGTGCTGACCCCGAGTACCTTCGCGCTCTGGGGGACCTGGGGGACGCTCGAACCGCCGCCGCCACCGCCGGTCGTGGGCACGTCACCGCCGACGGCGACGGCGCCCTTCATGCCGAGGCCCTGGTGAGGGTTGCAGTAGTACTCGGTGATGCCACCGCTCTCGAAGGTGTGCTCGAAGTGGACGCCCTGCTCCGCAGTCGGCGAGCCACTGTTCATGTCCGAGGCCGGGCCCGAGTTGCCCACCACGTTGTGCGCGCCCCCTTCGCCGGTCCACTCCCACTTGACGGTGGTCCCCTCGTCGACCCAGATGCCGGCGGGTGCGAACGCGTAGGCCCCGCCGTTGCCGTCGGCGCCGACCTGTACGGTCACCTCCTCGCTACCGCGCGCGTCTTTGAACCCGCCGTCGACGCCCTGGAGCCAGCTCCCGAACTGCGGCTGTTCCTGTGCGGCCGCGTTGCCCGCCGCGACCCCGCTCGCGACCGTCGCCCCCGCGGCAGTTCGAAGGAAGGCGCGCCGCGAGACGCCCGCGTTCTCGTCAGTCATAATCGCGGTTTAGTGACCGTCCGTAGTGAATACTTTGGTTCGTCGCTCCGGGCCGACGACGGCACAAACGATCATCACGCACGCGAGGGCGACGTGAGCACCGGCGGTCCGGACGCACGCGAGAGCGACGTGAGCACCAGCGGTCCGGGCGCACGCGGGGCGACGTGCAGGCGGCCTCGGAGGGGTGCGGAGGTCCCGCCGGCGACCCGAATCAGTCGACTGCCGTGCAGGCGCCTCCTGCGCCGCCGAACGTCGGAAGCCGGAACGTTTTTGCGGGTCATGGGTCCACAAACGGCCATGACAGACACCGAGTCGGAGCTTCGCCAGCAGCTCACCGCGGCGCTGGAGGGCGCGGACTACCCGGTCAGCGACCAGATGGACCTCGTGCCCGCGCTCCCGAACGGTCCGGGCACCCGCTTCGAGGCCGGCGAGACCACCTTCACCGCCATGGAGATGGCCGCCCGCATCGGCAAGCACCAGGACTTCCCCTACAACGACGTGGAGTCGCTCGTCGAGGACGTGATCGCGGGCCTGAAAGCGGAGGGGATGCTCGCCACGAGCGACTGAGTTCCGGTCCCGTTCTGCGTCGCCGATCGGCGCCCTCGCGCGGTCCCCGACCAGCGAGGGCGTCGCGTGCGAACCCCGCGTCACATCACGTACCGCAACACGAAGCGCGCGACGCCCAGCAGGTACGCCAGACACCAGAAGAGGAGGTAGCCGAAGACGCCGATGCGCAGGCGCGTGCGCCAGGCGGACATGTTCTCGTGGAGGTCGTCGAGCGCGACGTCCGGCCCCGGGTCCCGGTAGAGGTCGGCCTGCCACTTCACCTGGAAGATCCGGACGATTCCCGTGAGCGCGAACACCAGCAGGGCGTACGCCTGGAGCCCCAGGACGGCGTGCAGCGCCGAGAGTCCGCCGAACTGGTCGACCAGCCGCGGCGCCATCCACGTCGTCACCGGGACCGTCGTCAGCACCAGCCCGACGCCGACGTACCTGAGGTGGCGCACCAGGATGGCCCAGGTCACGACGTCGGCGTCGAGGACGATGCCCGCGCCGCGGACGTAGAACGGGAAGCTCAGAGTCACCGCCAGCAGCGCGAGGACGGCGGCGTAGACGGGATCGGCCATCGGCGGGGAGTCCGCGGCTGAGACGGTAAAGGACACCGATGACTCTCCGGCGGTGGGAACCGACCGGCCGGCAGGCCCCCGGCCGGGGCGACGTCGGGTCGCTTATGCGGCTTCGCGACCCATAGTCCGGCAATGACTGACGACTCGGAGGACGGACCGCGGGACGGGACCGACGGGGGCCCCGCCGCCGACGACCGGCGGCCCTCCGACGACGAGCGACGGGACGCGGGCGCGCCGGCCGGAGCGGCTGGCCGTGCCGATGCGGGCGACGCGGACGAGGAACTCGACGCGCTCCGCGCGGAGGTCGAGGAGAAGTACGACTTCGACGATTTCGGGCCGGCGCAGATGGCCGAGATGTCCCCGGAGGAGTGGGAGGCCGCCTTCGACCCCGAGACGTGGATCGTGGGCGAGGAGCTGCTCGACCGGGTGCAGAAGGACCTCGAGAACCGGATCGCCCAGGGCGACGTCTTCGCCATCGTCGAGCGGATCGTCAAGGAGGGCGAGCCCCGCGTCGTCGCCTACTCCGACAGCGGCTACGCGATCGTCTACCCCGACGGGAGCGTCGAAGGGGAGGGGACCGTCCGCCGGGACGTCGAGCCGACCGTGGCGCTGTGCTCGATGGAGAGCTACGAGATCGACGAGCCGCCCGCGAACGTCGCCCTGCCGAAGCCGGGCGAGGTCCCGGAGGGCTCCGGCGAGTTCGGCAACCTGATGCTCCAGCTGATCGGCGGCGCGCAGGTGCTCGCGGGGCTGGGACTGCTGGTCGCGTGGCTCCTGGCCGGGCTGACGATCATCGCCGCGGCGATGGGGCTGATCTTTCTGGTCGTCGGCGTCTTCCTGTTCACGGTGGTCGCCAACGCCCGGCTCTCGGATCGGTTCCGCGCCGAGGAGTTCCGCGACCGGCTGCGAGCCGCCGGCGTCGAGGACGGCGAGCGACCGGCGTTCCTGCCGCCGGAGGCGCGCCCGGACGCCCCCGAGGCAGAGGCGAGGGGCCGGGACGCCACGGACGGCGGGGAGGCCCACTAGTGGGGTCCGTGGCCTGCGCTCGAACCGCACGACGGGGGCCCGGAGAAACGTCAGTCGGTGGGTTTAAGCGCGTTCCATCCAGACTTCGGCCTGTATGAATAGGCGGGACTTTCTGAAAACGGCCGGTGGTACTGCCGCCACCGTCACAGCCGCAGCCGGCGGCGCCGCCGCCCAGGAGGGCGGAGGTGGCTCGGAGAAGCCACAGTTCGGCAGCTGGCTGCAGGGGGTCGACGGCGGATACAAGGACCTCCGCGGCAACGGCGAGGTGACCGTGCAGGTCGGCGCCGACGGCAACGGCGGGGCCTACGCGTTCGCACCCGCCGGCATCTGGGTCGACGAGGGGACCACCGTCAAGTGGGAGTGGACCGGCGAAGGGGGCGCGCACAACGTGGTGGGCAACTCGGGCCCGGCCTCGGACATGAACAGTGGCTCGCCGACTGCGGAGCAGGGCGTCCACTTCGAGCACACCTTCGAGAGCGGTGGCATCACCGAGTACTACTGCAACCCTCACCAGGGCCTCGGCATGAAGGGCGCCGTCGCCGTCGGTGACGGCGTGCCGACCCAGCAGACCGGGGGCGGGGGCAAGGAACAGCTCCACGAACTCGGCGTCCCGCTGCAGGCCCACTACGTCGGCGGCGCGACGATCCTGGGCGTCCTCTCGACGCTTGTCTTCACCTTCTACGTGCTGAAGTACGGCGAGTCGCCCAACACCGGCAACACCGGCGGAGGTGAGGACTGATGTCGACCAGCGGCTCCACCTACGGCGACATCCACCGCTACGAGCCGGCCCGCGAGAGCACGGCGGCGGCGATCGCTATCGTCCTCCTGACGATCATCGAGGTCGTGTTGGTCTTCATGTTCAGTTACGGCCTGGTCTCCGGCTGGGGGCTGACCGGCACCGGGAACATGTTCCTCGGCGGCCTGCTGGCGATGATCTTCGTCGACCTGGCGTTCATCCTGGCGCTGTACCGCAAGGAGTTCCTCCCGGACGTCATCATCGTCAAGAAGCGCCGGCGCAAGTGGGAGGACCTCTACGTCCGCGGCGAGGACGTCGACGGCACCCAGGCCGACGCCGGCATGCTCTGGGACACACTCAAGCGCGCGGTATACCCCTACTACAAGCGATAACATGAGCCTCGAACGCAAAGACGAATACGACCACGAGGGCTGGATGAAAGAGCGTGACCTGAGCACGCTCGAACAGCTCTACCTGACGACGCTGATGTGGCTCGACAAGCGGCTCCGGATCGTCGACTACCTGGAGATGCTGGAGACCCTCTACTACCGGGTCAACTTCCAGATGCCCAAGAGCCACACCGAACAGTACGACCTGGACAACAAGTTCTGGTACTGGTACCCGCTGTACGCGCTTGGATCGTTCTCGACGCTCGCGTACGTCGTCGCGGCGATCTCGGGCGCGCTGCTCGGGTTCTACTACTCGCCGTCGGCGGCGGCGGGGACCCAGGCCGCCGGCACCGTCGCCTACGAGTCGATCGCGATGATCATGCAGGACCTGCAGTTCGGCTTCATGCTGCGGTCGATCCACCGCTGGTCCGCCCAGGTGATGACCGCCGCGGTCTTCCTCCACATGCTCCGGGTCTACTTCACGGGCGCGTACAAGGAGCCGCGCGAGCTGAACTGGATCATCGGCATCGTCCTGATCAGCCTCACGATGGTGTTCGGCTACACCGGCTACCTGCTCCCGTGGGACCAGCTCTCGTTCTGGGCCGGCCAGATCGGCGTCGAGATGAGCCTCTCGATCCCGCTGATCGGCGAGTGGATCGCCCAGCTGCTGTTCGGCGGGTTCACACTCGGGGCGGCGACGCTGAAACGGATGTACATCTTGCACGTGTTCCTGCTCCCGTTCGTGGTGACCTCGGTCATCGCGATCCACATCGGGATCGTCTGGCTGCAGGGCATCGCGGAACCCCACTGAGACCATGAGCGAACACGAACCCACCTCCGACGCGGCACAGGACCCTCGCACCGACGGCGGCGTCCCGGCGGTCCCGCCGGACGACGAGACGCCCACCTGGAGCGAGCGCAAACAGCGGACCACGGGCCTCCCGCGGCTCACCTACGAGTACTTCGAGCGCGCCCGCCGCGAGGACCAGGACCTCCGCCAGGAGTCCAGCTACGTCGAGCGCGACGTGCTGGCGTTCCCGACCTGGCCCCACGAGACCATCCGCAACCTCTCGCTGACGAGCTTCTTCGTCGGCATGATCTTCTTCCTGTCGGCGACGATGCCGCCCCACATCGCGGCGCCCGCGAACCCGAGTTCGACGCCGGCGATCATCCTGCCCGACTGGTACCTCTACTGGTCGTTCGGCCTGCTGAAGATGGGCCCGCTCAACCCCGAACTGGCCATCGTCGGCGGCCAGAAGCTCATGGCCGACCGCACCTTCGGCGTGCTGGCCAACGGGGTCGTCGTCGGCGCCATCGCGATCGTGCCGTTCCTGAACAAGGGGTCGGCCCGACGCCCCGTCGAGCAGCCCTTCTGGGCCGCCGTCGGGATGTTCGGCGTCGGCTTCGCGTTCACCATCTCGATGCTCGCCATCAAGAACCTGGTCCCGATCAGCGTCCACCTGCTGTTCGACCTGACGTTCCTGGTGCCGCCGATCCTCGGTGCGATGACCTACGCGGTGCTGAAGACGATGCGCGAGGGGTACATGTACGACCTCAACCGTCGCTACTACCGGCTGCGCCCGCCGAAGTAACCCCGCCTCCCTCATGAGCCGGGACGGGCGCGACGGCGACGGCAGCGACGACGTGCGATCCCGCGGATCGACCACTTCTTCGGACGGTGACGACGGTTTCGACGCCGACGACGGTTCCGACGCTAACGACGGTTTCGACGCCGACGACGGTTCCGACGGATCGACAGAGACGACAGACCAGACAGCTGACGCGACCTCCGGCCCCGACGACCAGACGGGCGCGCGCGACGTGGTCGTCCCGATGGAGATCTACAAGGTCGTGACCGTCTTCTCGACGCTGATCGCGGTTCCGGCGGTCGTGATCGGGTTCATGTTCCTCGACGCCGCGACGCTCCAGGTGAGCTTCATGCGGCGGGTGGTGACGCTGCTGTTCACGGCGGTCGGGATCGTCCCCGACCCGGCGGTCCTGAGCGCGCTGCTGGCGATCGTGGGACTGCTGTTGATCGCCCTCGGCGGCGGCGTCTACGTCCTCGGGGCGCGCTTCCGCGCCGAGGGAATGGGAAACGCTGAAGAGGACACCGACGAACAGTCAACTAATGGCTGACGAGTTCGCAAAGGGACTGGGTATCTTCGCTAGCGCGGGACTCGCGTGGGTCGTGCTCGCGGGGTGGTACCGGACGCCGAGCTTCGAGAGCACGAAGCAGCTGGTCTCGCCCCTGACGAAGTCCGTGGCGACCGCCGACATCCTGAACAGCATCGCGATCACACTGACGGACGTGTTCTTCTGGTTCGCCGTCCTCGGGATGCTGACGTTCTGGGTCGTCATCCCGGCGGTGCGGCAGATCCGCGAGCGGCTGGCCTGAGGCCGACCGACTCCGGTTACTGCGGTTCTGCTGTTCTAGCGGTACGGTCACGTGCGAGCCCGCGGGCCGGTACGCGATCCCATTCTCGCCTCACTCCTCTCGGCACGTCGTCGTCTCGCACCGAACGGTGCGCCCGTGGACGCGTTCGACTGGGAGACGCGAGCCAGGGCGATAACTCGCTAGACGAGCGCTCGGCGATCGCGTGAACGCCTCGTCGGACGAGAAACGCAGTCGGCGGCGCTGGGGGAGCGCACGCGAGAGACGACCAACCAGTCGCTCACGGGGGGAGAACGTCGAGAAAGGGCGGCGCCGTAGCCTCAGATGATCGCGGTCCAGATGGGTTTGATGATGAAGAAGACGCTCTGGAAGGCCGCGTACAGGAACAGGACCGCGGAGGCGAAGATGGCGCCGTTGGGCCGCTCGATCGCCATCTCGTTGCGGGCCTCGACCTCGCGGGCCTCGAACTCGAAGAAGTCGCTGATGAAGGTGCCCAGCACGAGCGCCGACATGATCATCCCGGCGTGCTGGTGGACGACCATGTATGCGAACGTGACCAGGACCAGCAGCACCGAGGCCGCCCAGTGGGGGTAGTACCGGCTGAGCGACTCGGCGCCGTCGGCGGCCTCCCGGCGGTGGTGGCGGTTGGCGAGCATCCGCGTGGCCATCGTGACCAGCACGAGCGCGAAGATCACGTGCGGGAGCACGTCCGCCACGGACTCCAGGCCGTCGAGCGGGACCGCGAACTGCAGTGGTTGCATACCCGTCTCTCGGACGGACAGTCATTAGAGTTTTTCTGATCTGCGCTCGCGACGGGTGGTCAGTCGCCCACCTCGGGCACCCGAACCAGTTCGAACGCGTCGACCTGGACGAGTTCGACGGGGACCCCGGCCCGGACCCCCTGTACCTCGCGGTCGTCGGCCACCAGCACGACGTCGCTCTCGTCGCGCTCGATCGTCAGCGTCAGCGGCGGGTCGAGGACCCAGGTCCGCGCGTGCGTCGAGAACGGCGAGAGCGGGACGACCGGCAGCCCGACGCCCGCGGTGACGGCCGACCCGCCCGCGTTCTCGGTGTAGCCGGTGCTGCCGAGCGGCGTCGCGACGACGACGCCGTCCGCGCGGAACTGGTCGACGGTCTCGCCGTGCGTCCGGACGGCGTACTCGGAGATGCGCGCGGGTTCGGCGGTGAGTAGCGTGACGTCGGTCACGGCGCGGGTGACCGCCTCGCCGTCGATCGAGACCCCCAGGATCGGATGGGTGAACGTCCGGTAGTCCCCCGAGAACAGCGAGTCGAGGGCCGCGTCGAGGCGGGCCCGCGGGACCGCGTGGAGGCTCCCGCCCGGGGTGACCACGAGCACCGGACAGTCGACGGGGTCGCTCGCCAGCGACAACAGCGCCGGCTCGTCGAGCGCGAGCAGCACGTCGGCGTCCGCGGGGTCGACGACCGCCCCGCCAGCGTCCTCGACGGCCCGGACCGCGTCGGCGCCGCCGCCGCGGAGCGCGACCTTCACAGCACCACCGCCCGCTGGCCATTCATACCGAGTCGCTTCTGCGGCCGGACACAAAAGGCTCCGCGTTTCGCCGCCGCGCCGTCGGCGGTCGGGTCGAAACGGGCACCACAGCGCCCCGCCGCTCAGTACGGCCAGTCGCCGGTGAGCTGCATCCCCTCGGCAAGGTTCTCGCGTTCGAGTTCGTCGGCAACGTCGGCCTCGGTACGGTGCTCGAGCGCCGTGTCCGCGTCGGCGACCTCGACCACGAGTTCGGTGAGGAGAATCGCCTGCTCGCGCAGCGTCCGCGGTTCGAGTTTGTCCAGCGTGTCGGCGTGGGTGTGGCCCCAGCCGCGGTCGCCGCGCGCGGAATCGGCGGTGACCATCGCCCCGGGGACGCCCCGGGCGACGAACGACCAGTGGTCGCTGTGGGTGTTCAGCGACTCCCACACGCTCGCGGGGTGGCCGAGGCGGTCGGCGACGCGCTCGACCGCCCCGCGCAGACCGTCGAAGCCGTTCGTGTGGACCAGCAGGTCCCGCGCGGCGACGTTGCTGTCGACGTTGAGGACCGCCTTCACGGTCCCGGGGTCGGTCCGCTCGGCCTCGTGGGCCGAGCCGAGCAACCCGACCTCCTCGGCGCCGAAACAGACGAACCGGACCCGGGTGTCGAGGTCGGCCTCGCGGGCCGCCAGCGCGGCGGCCATCTCGACGACGGTGGCGGTACCGGCGGCGTTGTCCGCCGCGCCCTCGCTGATGTCGTGGCCGTCGACGTGGCTCGTCACCAGCACCGCCTCGTCGGTGTCGGGCCCGAGTTCGGCGTGGACGTTTCCGCTGGTCGCCTCGCCGACCTCGCACTCGACCTCGACGGTGACGGCGTCGCCGCCGTGGTGTCGGCGCAGGCGGGCGCCGCACTCGTAGCTGACCCCGAGCGCGGGGATCTCGCCGATCGGGGCGTCCGGGGTGCCGACGCTGCCGGTCTGGGGGAGCGCCCCCGCGGCGTCGTGCTGGAAGAGGAAGGCCGCGGCGCCGGCCTCGACCGCGCGGTAGTACTTCTCGCGGCGGTGGATCGATCGCTCGTAGCTCTCGGGGACGTCGCTTCGGACCAGCACGACCGCGCCGTCGAGGTCGGCGTCGGCGACGTCCTCGGGCAGGCCGTGGCCGAGGTCGACCAGGTCGCCGGTGGCGCTTCCGGGGGGACTGCGCGGCAGGGCGATGCACTGGTGGCTCCCCTCGAACGCCTCGTCGCCGGCGCGGACGCGGCTCGCCCCGCGCTCCCAGCCCCTGATCTCGAACTCCTCGATGCCGGCGTCCCGCGCGCCCGCGTCGGCGAGCGCGTCGCGGGTCGCCTCGAGGCCGGCGCGCTCGCCCGCGGTGCCCGCCATGCGACTCCCGATATCGGTCAGGCGCCGCAGGTGCGACCAGCCGACGTCGCTGACGAACGTCCGGCCGATCCAGTCGGTGTCCACGGCGGGATCACCACGCCTCGTCCTTGGAGAGATCGACGTCGTGGTCCAGCGTGGAGGAGGGGCAGACCGCCTCGACGACGCAGTCCTCGCAGTCGGGGCTGCGCGCGGTGCAGACGGCCCGTCCGTGGCTGATCAGCAGGTGGGTGAGCTGCTGCCAGTCGTCCTTCGGGACGATCTCCATCAGGTCCGTCTCGATCTTCTCCGGGGTCGACTCCTCGGTGATGCCGAGGCGCTGTGAGAGCCGCTGGACGTGGGTGTCGACGACGATCCCCTCGACGACCTGGTGGCCGTGCTGGAGCACCACGTTGGCGGTCTTGCGACCGACGCCCGGGAGCTCCGTGAGTTCGTCCATCGTGTCCGGTACCTCGCCGTCGTGCTCCTCGACGATCGTCCGGCAGGCGTCGGTGATGTAGCCCGCCTTGCTGTTGTAGTAGGTGATCGAGGAGATGTCCTCGGCCAGTTCGTCCTGGTCGACCGCGGCGTAGTCCGCCGCCGAGTCGTACTTCTCGAAGAGCTCCGCGGTCACCGTGTTGACGCGCTCGTCGGTGCACTGCGCCGAGAGGATCACCGCGATCAACAGCTCCAGCCGGTTCGAGAAGTTCAGCGAGATCGACGCCTCGGGGTACTCCGCCTTCAGGCGGTCGATCACTTCGGCAGCCTGCGCCGTCCGCGACTCCAGTGGCGTGCCCATGGGGCGACACTCTCGGCGGAGGGAATTGAGTGGTTCGGCTCTGCCTGGGGGGCTCGTCGCGCCGCGTCGGCGGCCGGGGCAGGCCCCGCGAACGCGCCCCCGCCGCGCGGCGCCCGCGACCGAGAGGCACATATCCCCGGGGGACCCAGTGGAGGCCATGACCGAGACGTGTGCGCAAGCGGGCTGTGAGACCGACGCGGAGTTCGCGTTCTACCACCCCGAGACCGGGGAGACGATGAGCCTCTGTGGCGACCACCTCGAGGAGGTCAACGACTTCTTCGGGACGCGCTCGTGGCTGCTGGCCGGCTACGCCGTCCCGATCGAGGAGGCCGACGAGTACCGACTGCCGCGGACGCCCGTGCAGGAGCACGAACGGCGGGCCCGTCGGTCCGTCGACCAGCTCCTCCGGGGCGGGAGTCCGAGCCACCACCACTGAGATTCCGTCACCGAACTTTATCAGGGATCGGGGAGAAATTGGGGGAGTGTCAGAACGCCGGTACCTCGCGGACCTGCACGACGCGACGCGGCGGCTGATCGAGGCCGACAGCGAATCGGAGATCCTCTCGGTCGCCGCGTCGACCATCGACGAGGTCCTCGGGGTCGGCCCGAACGTCGTCCGGAAGGCCGACCGCGAGTCGGGGACGTTCCCCATCGTCGCGACCTCGGGGACCACCCGGTCCGTCGTCGGCGACCCGCCGGAGTACGCCTTCGACGACGACTCGCCGGTCGCACGGGCCTTCCGGACGGGGACGCCCATCTCCCTCGAGGACGACGCAGCGGTCCGCGACCCCTTCAGCGCGGCGCTGTACGTCCCGCTCGGCGAGTACGGGGTCTTCGTCGTCGGGCGCCGGACGGGCGGGTTCCCCCGCGAGGACGTCGAACGCGTCGAACTGCTCGCCGAGACGATCACCGCGGCGCTGGAACGGACCGCCCGCGAGCGAACGCTGCGCGAGCTCCACGAGGCCTCGAGACGGCTCACCCGGGCAGAGTCGCGCACGGAGATCTGCGAGATCGCGATCCAGACCGGCAGCGCCCTGCTCGGCTTCGCGATGTCGAGCGTCCTGCTGTACGACGAGACGACCGGCCTGCTCGAGCCGGTGGAGACGACCGAGGCGGTCACGGAGTTGCTGTCGGACCCGCCGTCGGTCGAACCGGGCGAGGGGATCATCGGCCGCGCCTACGAGACGGGCGAGCCCGAACGCCACGGGGACGTCACGGAGGTCCCCGCCGTGCTCAACCCCGAGACGCCGATCCGGAGCGAACTGGTCGTCCCGCTCGGCGAGCACGGGGTGCTGGTGCTCGACTCCCCGGAGGCCGGTGCCATGGACGACACGGACCAGCTGTTGGCCCGGATCCTCGCCGCGAACGTCGAGGCCGCGCTGGACCGCCACGAGCGCGACGAGCAGGTCCAGGCGTACGTCCGCGAGATCGAGCGCAAGAACGACCGGCTGGAGACGTTCGCCTCGGTGCTCAGCCACGATCTGCGCAACCCGCTCAACATCGCGCGGGGCTACCTCGACATCGTCCGCGAGGAACACGACATCGAGGAACTGGAGACCGTCGCGGAGGCCCACGAGCGGATCGACTCGCTCATCGCGGACGTCCTGACGCTGGCGCGGCAGGGACAGGACCTCGGGGAACTTGAGACGGTCCCGCTGGCGCGGGCGGCTGAACGGTCCTGGTCCTCGATCGAGACCGACGACGTCGAACTCGTCCTCGAGGATCTGCCGACGATTCGGGCCGACGAGAGCCGGCTCCGCCAGGTGCTCGAGAACCTCTTCCGCAACGCCGTCGAGCACGGGACGACGGGCGATCGGGGGGCCACGTCGACGGGCGCTGCCGAGGGCGGCGACGACGCCGGCAGAGGCGACGCCGACGGAGACGACGACACCGGCGAAGCCGACGACAACGGGGTCACGGTCACCGTCGGGGCGCTCGACTCGGGGTTCTACGTCGCCGACGACGGGCCGGGACTCCCACCGTCGATCCGCGACGGACTCTTCGACGCGGACGGTACCCTCAACGGCGGGTCGGGCCTCGGACTTCAGATCGTGCAGACCATCGTCAACGCCCACGGCTGGGAGATCGAGGCGACCGAGAGCGAGGCGGGCGGCGCGCGCTTCGAGATCACCGGCGTGGCGCTCGCCTCGGAGTGCGGTCGTGCCGGGCAGGGAGACGGAGCGAGCGGATAGTACGTGGGCGGAAAAGCGGTGAAGTGCTAAAGAAGGCGAACCACTGACCCGGCGGTGAGCGCCGGGTCAGGCGAAGGCCCGCGACGCGCTGTCGTCGGACTCCTCGACGGTGTTGACCTTGTCCCAGGCCTTGAGGAAGTCGTCCATGTGGATCTCGGTCCGGTCGTCGCGGATGGCGAACATCCCGGCCTCGGTGCAGATCGCCTTGATGTCGGCGCCGGAGGCGTCGGTCGCCAGGTCGGCCAGCTCCGCGAAGTCGACGTCGTCGGCGACGTTCATGTCGCGGGTGTGGATGCGGAAGATGATCTCGCGGCCCTCCTCGTCGGGCTTGGGCACCTCGATGAGGCGGTCGAACCGGCCGGGCCGGAGGATGGCCTCGTCGAGCATGTCGAACCGGTTGGTGGCCGCGATGATGCGGATCTCGCCGCGCTCGTCGAAGCCGTCCATCTCGCTGAGCAGCTGCATCATCGTGCGCTGGACCTCGGCGTCGCCGGAGGTCTTCGAGTCGGTGCGCTTGGAGGCGATGGCGTCGATCTCGTCGATGAAGACGACGGCCGGTTCGTGGTCGCGGGCGACCTGGAAGAGGTCGCGGACGAGTTTGGCGCCCTCGCCGATGAACTTGTGGACGAGTTCGGAGCCGGCCATCTTGATGAAGGTGGCGTCGGTCTGGTTGGCGACGGCCTTCGCGAGCATCGTCTTGCCCGTGCCCGGCGGCCCGTAGAGCAGCACCCCGCTCGGGGGCTGGATGCCCACCTGCTCGAACATCTCCGGGGACTCCAGGGGCATCTCGACGGTCTCGCGCACCTCGTTCATCTGTTCCTCCAGGCCGCCGATGTCCTCGTAGGAGACGTCCGGGCTGTGTTCGACCTGCATCACCCGGGCGCGGACGTCGGTCTCGTTGTCGAGGCGCTTGACGATCGACAGCGAGTTGTTCACGGCCACGCGGGCGTCCGGCTCGAGGTCGTCGAGCATCTCGTCGGTGACCTCGGTCAGCGCCTCCTGGTTGTTGCCGTGCTGTTTGATCACGACGCCCTCGTCGGTGATCTCCTGGACGGTGGCGACGAACAGCGGCGACTGCTTGAGCTTCTTGTTCTCGTGGGTCAGCCGCTCGAGCTTCTGCTGGTACTTGTTGTTCTCGGCGTTCGCGTCCAGCAGCTTGTCCCGCATCTCCTCGTTCTGGGACTCGAGGATCTCGAGGCGCTCCTGCAGCGCCTCGATCTTCTCCTGCTGTGACGCCGCTTCCTCGTCGTAGGGAAGTTCGACGTCATCCACAGTATCGGTCATCACCCGTGTTAGGCGACTGCCTCATAAGAGGCTTCGGGTCACCCACGTCTCGCGGCCAGCCGGAACGATAAATGCTCGATAGTAATATATAGAATAGGAAATATTATCTACTTGTATCTGGAACTGTTGAGTACGAATGAGTACGTCAGAAGCCGTGCGGACGGACGCGAAGGGTGACTACTGGGAACCGGTGCGGGACCTCCCGCCGAGCGCGAAGCTCGTGGCGAAAGTGCTGGAGTACGAGGGGACGCTCATGCAGGGCGAACTGGCCGAGGAGACGATGCTGCCCCCGCGGACGGTGCGCTACGCCCTCTCGCGGCTCGAGGAGGTCGACGCCGTCGAGACCCGGTTCTCCTTCGCGGACGCGCGCAAGCGCATGTACACGCTGTCGCTGTGACCGGGCCGTGACCCCCGACGTGTGACGGGGCCGTACGCCGGCCCCGCGGGGGCGACCCCACAGACTGGTCGAACCCACCGACGGGTCGCACCCACGCGAACTGTTTTGGTATCGGGTGCCATGGGTGGCGGTATGGCGACCGTTCCCGACGAGTACCACGACCTGCTGACGACGGCCTGCTTCGCTACCTTCGCGACGATCCTCCCCGACGGGACCCCCCACCAGACCGTGACCTGGGTGGACTACGACGGCGAGCACGTGCTGATCAACACCGCCGAGGGGCGCCGCAAGGTGAAGAACGTCCGCCTGAACCCGAAGGTGAGCGTCAACGTCATCGATCCGGAGGACGCGAGCCGGTACGTCTCCATCTCGGGCGAGGTCGTCGAGGTGACCAGCGAGGGGGCCGCCGAGCACGCCAACGAACTCGGGCACCGCTACTACGGGGAGTCGAACTTCATGTCCCGCTACGACAACGACGTCGTCCGGCTGCTCGTCCGCATCGAACCGCAGAAGGTCCTGACGCACTGACGGGCAGTATGGAACGCGTCAGCGTCGACGACGTGTCGTCCCACCGGAGCACCGCCAGCGCCAAACGACCCCTCGGCGAGGCCCTCGGCGTCGAGGGGTTCGCGTTGAACCACTACGTCCTCCAGCCCGGCGAGAGCTTCTCGACGAACCTCCACACCCACCTCGATCAGGAGGAGGTGTTCTACGTCCTGGAGGGAACCGCCACCTTCGAGACCGACGACGGCGAGTTCGAGCTCTCGGCGGGCGAACTCGTCCGCTTCGCCCCCGGCGAGTACCAGCACGGCTACAACGACGGCGACCGCCGCGTCGTCGGCCTCGCGCTCGGCGCCCCGCGCGAGAGCGAGGACGGGCGGATCGAGTGTCCCGCCTGCGGCGCGCGCGAGCCGCCGGAGATCGAGTGGACCGACGACCGCGAAGCGATCGTCTTCCGGTGCGGCGACTGCGGCGCGGAGATCAACCGCATGACGTGACCGGAGAGGCTGACGCGAGCGGCGAGGCTGGCGCGAGCGGCGGGACTCACGCGAGCGGCGAGGGTGACGCGACCCCCGTGGCCGATCACCGGTCGCCGACCCGCAGCCGCACTGGAATCCCGTCGGGGTCCGCGACCTCGACGCCCTCGGGCGTCGCCGTCGGATCGAACCCGTCCTCCTCGAGCCGCTTCCGGGCCGCCGCCAGCGTCGTCTCGTCGGGGACGACCACCTCGAACCAGGCGAGCCCCCGGCCCGACGGCGGTTCGGTGCGGCCGTTCCAGACGTTGAGTCCGACGTGGTGGTGGTAGCCGCCGGCCGCGACGAACAGCGCCGAGGCGCCGTAGGCCTGGCGGAGGGCCAGTCCCAGCGCGTCGACGTAGAACGCCCGGGCGCCCGACAGCGACGACACCTCCAGGTGGACGTGCCCGACGGTCGTTCCGGCGGGTGCGGTCTCGGGGGACGCCGCTGCGTTCTGGTCGGCAGCCGCCCCCGCGTCCCCGTCGGCGGCCTCGCGGAGGTCGTCCAGGTCCAGCGGGAGCGTGTCCATCTGCACCCGCCCGCCCTCGGTCGGCCACGCCGAGCGCGGGCGGTCGCGGTAGATCTCGATCCCGTTGCCCTCCGGGTCCGAGAGATACAGCGCCTCGCTCACGCGGTGGTCCGAGGCGCCGTCGAGGTGCCAGTGCTCCTCGATCCGGCCCAGCGCGTCCGCCAGCGCGGCCCGCGAGGGCACCCGGAACGCGGTGTGGAACAGGCCCGTCTCCGCCCGCCCGCGTTCGGGGGCCTCCGGGGCGGCGACGAGTTCGAGCAGGGCCGTCCCGTCGACCCCGAGACTCGCGCGGTCGTCGTCGCGGGCCAGAACCTCGAGCCCGACGACCGACTCGTAGAACGCGGCGAGCCGATCGAGATCGTTCACGCGGAGGGCGACCCGACCGATGGCGGTCCCGTCGGGGAGCTGTGCGTCGGACATGGAGAACGTCCCTCGGTTGGTGCTGCGGGAACTTCACCCTTCTTGCGCTCCGTCGCCGCGGGTCTGTCCTCCGTCAGGCCCGCGTCACTCGCGCCTGACGGCGACGACCGCGAACGTCTCGCGGCGCTCGCGGGCCGAGCGGATCTCGAAGCCGGCCTCCAGCAGCAGCGACTGGGCCGTCGCGAGGTCGTAGCAGTCCTCGGGGTCGGGACCGCGGTCGCGGTCGCCGGCGCCCGTGGCCGACCAGTCGACGACGACCAGGCGACCGCCGGGGCGGATCACCCGCGCGATCTCCTCGAGCGCGTCGGCGACGCCGTGGTGGAACGTCCGCAGCGAGAGGGCGGCGTCAAGGTCGCCGCCGTCGAACGGGAGGAAGGAGACGTCGGTCGTCACGAGTTCGACGTTGTCCGGGACGCCCTTCTCGCGGTAGGCGTCCTGCATCGCCTGGTGGATGTCGACCGCGTAGACCAGCTCGACCCAGGGGGCGACCTCGTCGGTGAAGAAGCCCGTGCCGCTGCCGAGGTCCGCGACCACCCAGTCCGGCTCGGGCTCGAGGAGGGTGTAGACGTCCTCGGCGGAGAGGTAGCGGTACTGGATCGGGTCCTCGAGGCGGTCGGCCTTCTCGCCGGTGGCGTAGCCGCTCTCGTCGTGGTCGTGGCTGTGGCCGTGGCCATGCTCGCCGTGGTCGTGGCCGTGGCCGCCGTCTCCGTGACCGTGGCCGTGATCGTGGTCACCCTGTCCGTGGTCGTGTCCGTGGTCGCCCATAGCGGTGGCTCACGGGCCTCCCTGATGAATATTCGCAACACGGTCGTGACTCGCCGTCCGACCAGCCGCCGCCCGAGTCGTGTCGGTCGTCACCGGGGCGACGTGCCGACCCTCACTCGGCCGGGGCGACGCGCCGAGCCTCACTCGGGATGCTCGCCGACGACGCCCGCGGGCTCCTGATAGTGCTCCTTGAACCGGAGCAGCCGCTCCAGCTTCTCGCCGGCGTCGCCGAGGACGTGGCTGCCGTGGAACACCAGCACGGAGACGATGTCGTACTCGATCAGGCGCTCCAGGCTCTCCTCGGCCGCGGTGTGGTCCTCGTTGTAGGCCGCCGGGGGCGGGAGCAGGTAGCCCGCTTCGAGCCCGCGGCGGTCGGACCCGTCGAGGGAGTCGGCGGCGATGAGGGTGCGCCGGTCGGGGAGGTACAGCGACGCCGGCGCCGGGGTGTGGCCCGGGAGGACCAGCACCTCCATCCCGCCGACGCGGTCGCCGTCCTCGACGAGGCGGTCCGGCTCGTAGTCGATGGCCTCCAGGAGGTCGGTCTCGGCACCGGGCACCACCAGCTCGGGGTCGTAGCGGTCCATCACCGCGTCGAGGCCGCCGAAGTGGTCGTGGCCGTCGTGGGTCACGAAGACGCGGTCGGGCTCGACCCCGTCCTCCCCGAGCGCCGAGAGCAGCGTCTCGGTCGTGTCGGGCCAGCCGGTGTCGACCAGCGTCGTCGACCCGTCGGCACCCTCGACGGCGAAGGCGCTCGCGTACATCAGCTGTCCCTGGCGGGAGACCCCGCCGAGCTGGACGTCGGAGACGCCCGGTAGCAGTTCGCGCATAGGGTCTCCGGGACGGCGGCGGGCAAGAAGCTTTCGCGGCGGCGGGCGAGCGCCGGACCTGATCCCGCCCGGCGACGCTCCGCCGGGAGGCCAGTGATGCGGACGCCGGTGACGCAAACGCCGCTGATGCGGATGCCGATGACGCAAACACCGGTGACGCGGACCCGGCGCCGCGGGCGCCCCGCGTGCATAGGTATAACACCCGGGCTGGACAACCGAGTGTCGATGTTCCCGATCAGCGATTCGTTCGAGTTCGACTACTTCGGCAGCGACATCCGCTACGGCCGGGGCGCGGTGGCCGACCTCGGCGCGTTCCTCGAGGAGCAGGGGTTCGAGCGCGCGATGCTCGTCACCGGCCGCAACGTCGGCGCCAACGCGGGCGTCATGGATCCGGTCCGCACGGGGCTTGGCGAGCGACTCGTCCGCGTCTTCGACGAGACCACCCCCGAGAAGGATGCCGAGACCGTCTACGACGGCATCGAGGCGATGCACGAGGCCGAGGCGGACGTGCTCGTCGGCGTCGGCAGCGGGAGCAGCCTCGACACGGCGCGACAGATCAGCGCCTTCGACGCCGACGGACGCCCGCTGTCGGCCTACCGGGAGGCCGCCCGCGCTGGCGACCTGGCGGGCCCGGACCCCGGCGAGGACCCGACGCCGGTGGTCGTGGTCCCGGTGACGCTAGCCGGCGCCGACGTCTCGGGGACGGGGGCGATGCGCATCCTGACCGCCGAGGAGTCCCCCGGCGGCGAGACCGTCCGCACCTACGGCGAGGTGATGCCCACGGGGCTGTTCTACGACCCGAACCTCTTCGAGACCCCCCCCCAGGGCGTCCTCTCGGGGTCGGCCATGAACGGCTTCGACAAGGCCATCGAGACCCCCTACGCGGTCAACGGCTCGCCGATCACCGACGGGACGGCGGTCCACGCGCTCCGGCTGTTCCGCGACTCGCTGCCCCGCCTGGCCGAGGACGACCCCGACGCCTACGAGCGGGCCGTCGTCGGCATCATCCTGGCGCAGTTCCAGCGGCGCATCTCGATCATCCACGCCTTCGGCCACGGCGCCTCGCGGCACTTCTCGGTCCACCAGGGCGTGATCCACGGCGTGCTGGCGCCGCACGTCCTGCGGTACCTCTTCGAGCAGGTCGACGGCTCCCGCGACCTGCTCGCGGAGGGGCTGGGCGTCGCCGAGGCCGGCCAGTCGCCCGACGAGCGCGCCGAGGCGGTCGCCCGGGCGGTCGAGGAGGTCCGCGACGGGCTGGGCCTGCCCTCGCGGCTCCGCGACGTGGGGGACATCTCCGAGGCCGACCTCCGGGACATCGCGGAGCACACCCTGCACGACGAGAAGATGGAGCAGGTCCCGACGGGCCTGGAGCCGACGGTAGAGGACCTGGAGGGAGTGCTCCGGGCGGCGTGGTGAGCCGTCCCACAGCCCGACGAGGCTCGTCTGCATCGCCGTAGATTCATACCGACGGGTTCCCACGGACCTGTATGGACACGCGTCGCGCCCTCCTCGTCGATGCGTTCACCGATGAACCGATGACCGGGAACGCCGCCGGGGTCGTCCCGGACGGCGACGGCCTGACGACCGACCAGATGCAGTCGATCGCCCGCGAACTCGCCGTCAGCGAGACGGCCTTCTTCGTCCCCTCCGGCGAGGCCGACCGCCGGGTCCGCTACTTCACGCCGACCCAGGAGGTCGACCTCTGCGGGCACGCCACCGTCGCCAGCCACGCCCACCTCTACGCCGAGGGCGTCGTCGACGCCGGCACCCACACCCTGGAGACGAACGTCGGCGTGCTGGAGATCGAGATCGAGGACGACGGCGCCGTCTGGATGACCCAGGACGCGCCGACGGTCCGGGAGGTCGACCTCGACTACGACCGTGCGGCGGCGGCGCTCGGGGTCGACCCGGCGACCCTGCGGGACGTCGGCGCCGACCTGCCCGCCGCGTACGCCTCGACCGGGCTCCCGTTCCTGGTCGTCCCGGTGAACTTCCTCGAGTCGCTCGGCACCGCCGACCCGGACATGGGCGCGATCGAGGACCTGGCCGCCGACTACGACGCCACGGGCGTCTACGCGTTCACCTTCGACGCCCTCGAGGCCGAGTCGACGCTCCACGGGCGGATGTTCGCGCCCGGCGCGGGCGTGCCCGAGGACCCGGTCACGGGCACCGCCAGCGGCGCCTGCGGCGCCTATCTCCGGCACGTCGGTGCCTTCGATACCTTCCCGGAGGAGATGGTCTTCGAGCAAGGCCACTTCGTCGACCGCCCGGGGCACGTCCGCGTCCGCGTCGCCGAGGAGGTCCGGGTCGGCGGTCGGGCGACCACGACGCTCGACGGCTCGCTCGTCGTCCCCGAGGCCGAGGACGACGGGATCATCGAGGCGTGACGGCGGCGTCGACGCCCGCGGCTGGCGGCGGGCGACGTGGCGTGAAACAGCCGCCACGCGACGGAAGCCACTCAGCCGCCGCGTGACGCTCGACCGAGATAATCAGGCGGGACTGAAAGGGGCTGCCGATCTCGACGAACCCCGGCGAAGAAAGCACCGCAGCGAACGGAGTGAGCGAGGAGCGCAGCGAGCCGCGGGAGTCGAGATCGGCAGGGGCTTTCGAGGGCGAAGAAACGGCTGCGCCAGAATATACCGCGTAGATCAGCCGATGTAGCGCAGGTCCTCGTCCGTCGGGAGGCTCTGCTGTTGCTGCTGCATCTCCTGGATCTTCTCGGCGACCTCCTCCATCTCCTCGGCGCGGTCTTCGAGTTTCTCGTAGTCGACCTCGAAGTCGAGCATCTCCTGGAGGACCTCGAGCACCGCCCGGGCGCTCTTGGGGTCGACCAGGTAGCCCGAGGTCTCGCCCATCAGGCAGGCGGCCCGGAAGCCGCGACGCTTGCCCAGGCCCAGCAGCAGTCCCGAGACGCCGACGATGCCGCCGGCGGGTTCGTCCTCGCGGAACTCGACGCCCGCCTCCTCGAGGGGCTCGGTCTGCTCGGCGTCGGTGACCGCGCCGAGGACGTTGTACTCCTCGATCAGTTCGCCGGTGGGGACGCCGCCGAGCGCGTAGATCTCCTCGACGCCGAAGGCCGCGGCCTCGTCGAGGAAGGCGTCGGTGAGTCGGTAGTGGCCCGCGTTCGTCTGGGCCTGGTGGTCGCCCGTCAGGACGAGCAGGTCGGGGCCGTCGCCGGCGCCCTCCTCGGAGACGTCGACCGCGTGCAGTTCCGCGTGGGTGAGTTCGGCGACGCCCTCGTCGCCGATCTCGACCTGCGGGGGGAACTCCTCGGCGTAGACGCGGCGCACGAGCGTGCTGTCGAACTCCTCGAGCAGGTGCTCGGCGGCGAGTTTGCCGACGTGGCCGACGCCCGGCAGCCCCTCGATGAGCACCGGTTCGTCGAGTTCCGGGTCCGCGAGTCGCTCGATGTCGATCTCGTCCATGCCCGAACCCCCGTTCCCCCGCGTTAAGAGGCCGTCGGTACGCGCAGTCGGGCCGACGCGGGTGGATTCGGCGAGATCGATCCGGCGAGTCGACGCGCCCGCTAAATGCCCCCGACGGGCTCGGTGGTCCCCGACGGGGACGCCGAGGAGGGAGGGTTCAAGGGTCCGACGCCCCTGGCCTCCGACATGGACGCCGCAGACGCCGGAATCTACGCCCGGGAGTCCTCGACCCTCGGGCGCGCGGTACAGCTGGGGATCGCCAGCGGTCGGGTCATCAGCGTCTCGTTCCCGGAGTCCGCCCCCGCGGACGCCGAGCCGGACCATCCGCTGCTGGATCGGGTGTTCGCGTACCTCGACGGCGCCGAGGACCACTTCGACGACGTGGACATCGCCCTGACGGTGCCGACCGAGCAGCGCCGGGTGCTGGAGGCGACCCGGAAGCTGCCCTACGGAGCGACCGTCACCGTCGAACGCGTCGCACGGTTGGCCGGCCTCGACGACGAGGACGAGGAGGACCTGCTGACCGTCCGGACCGCGCTGCAGGAGAATCCGACGCCGCTGTTCGTGCCCGACCACCGCGTCCGCGACGCCGGCGGCGCCACCCCCGCCGACGTCGCCGAGCGGTTGCGCTCGCTCGAGTCGTAACCAGCGGGGGACGCGAGCCCCGGCCAGCCGTCACCGGAGCTGGCGCTGCAGGTAGATGTACAGCAGGATGCCCGCGATCAACAGCAGCGACGACGCCTGGTTCGCGCCGGGGACGTTCGTCACGAGCGAGACGGCCTCCAGGACCGCCGCGACCGCCAGCAGTACCGCGGCCAGTAACCCCCGGGAGTCCGCCCCGTAGCGCCGGTAGACGAACCCCGAGAACAGCAGCATCACCAGGACGAACGCGGCGTCCGCGACGAACAGCGCAGTCTGGTTCCCCGTCGAGAGCGCGTAGATGTACAGCCCGAGGTAGGCGAGCAGGCCGACCCACGCGACCTGCTGGACCCGTTCGCTGAGTGCCATACGCACTCCGCGGGACGGACGGGGTTAAAACCAGGGTGGACCGGTCGACGGCGGCACCGCTCGAATCCAGTCGACGCCGAGGACTCAGATCCAGTCGACGCCGAGGAACTCGTGGACGACGAACTCCAGCGCGTTGATCAGGTAGTGGGCGACGAACACCAGCGGCAGGCTCCAGGTGAGGACGAACGCCCCCGCCAGCGTCAGGCCGAGCAGGCCGGTGACGACGACGCCCCCGCGCCCCTGCGCGCCGTGGCCCAGGGCGAACGCCACCGAGGAGCCGACGGCGAAGAGCCACGGGGTCGCAGCGCCGAGATCCAGTCCGGCCTGGACGGCGCCGACGCTCAGCGCGCCGACCAGCGCCCCGCGGAACAGCAGTTCCTCGAAACCGGCGATGATCGGGAGGACGACGCCCAGCAGGACGACCCAGCCCCCCGGCGAGTCGGGCGCCAGCGACTCACGGAGTTCCTCGGAACTGCCGAGGCCGAGGCGTTCCCCGGCGGCGGCGCCGACCTCGTTCAACGCGTAGAGGCCGACCCCGAAGGCCGCGCCGACGGCGAGCGCCGGCGCGAGGTCGAGCGACGTCGCCGCGGTCAGCGGTGACGTCGCGGTCGCCGTCGAGGTCGACAGCGCGGGCACCTCCGCGCCCGGCGCGAGGCCGAGCGCGCTCGGCGGAACGCCCGCGTACCAGACGGCGACGGCGAGCAGCCCGAGGAAGACGCCCTGCGAGGCGGCGACGTTGACGAGCAACCCCGCCGTCGACAGGTCGTCGAGCCCCGGGCCGTCACGGGGAAGGTCTCGGGGACTACGGGCCGACGATCCGCCCGCGGCGTCGACCTCGACCGGGTCGTCGATGACCGCGGCGTCGACCTCGACCGGGTCGTCGATGACCGCGGCGTCGACCTCGCCCGAGTCGTCGA
>JBDGUA010000057.1:0-34072 GCA_042216345.1 Haloferacaceae archaeon | reverse complement strand
CCCGTCCATCAATATTTAAGCGTATGGGACACCTGCCAGTAAACGATGGCTGGAACAGAGGAAGAGGAAACTCTCGACGATCTGCCACCGAGTGCGAAGCTCGTTTTCAAGGTACTCGAATACAACGGCCCACTCACGCAGAAGGGGATCGTCGAGGAGTCCATGCTCTCTGCCCGCACGGTGCGCTACGCGCTAGAGCGGCTCGAAGACATCGGGATCGTCGACGAGGACGTCTACTTCGCCGACGCCCGACAGAACCTGTATCAACTCAACGAACCGGTCGCCGAGGCCGACGGCGGCGAGAAGGAAGCCTGCTGCGCCGAGTAACGACCGTCTCGATCCTCCGTTTTCTACGCCCCACCAGCGGCGGCGTCGACGCCCGGACGTCCGCGTTCCCGGCGTCGCTGGCGACCGGCCGCACTCGTCCCGTGCCCCGTCAGATCGCGGTGTCGCCGCATGGGTCCCCTACCCGATCCCGTGCGGCGACATCGCAACTGTCGAGGTGCGCCCTCTTAACGGAGAGGGAACGCGGTCGCTGCCGGCGGTCGCCCCCCGACGCCGACGGACCTCGTGGCGGCGGTGCGAGCCGGGATTCCAGCCTCGGGATTTTTCCCGGGGCCACCCGACTACCCGGCCGATGAACCGTTCGGTCAGCGCAGTCGCCGGCGGCGTCGCCGGGATGGCCGTCATGTCGCTGTTGCTCCTGCTGCTGGAGGTCGAGACGCGCTCGCGCGTGCACCTCTTCGACGCGGTCGCCCGGTTCGTGGGACTCCCCGGCCGCACCGCGGTCGGGTTCGCGCTGTTCCTCCTCGCGGGCTGCGTGGCCTGGCCGCTGCTGTTCGTGGCGCTAGAGGCGTACATCCCCGGCGGCCCGGACCCCGCCGCGCGCGGCGTCCTCTTCGCCGGCGTGCTGTGGATCGCCTTCGTGATCGTCGGCCGCGGCCCCATCGGCTACGCCGATCCCGAGTTCCTGATCTACGCGGCGGTCACGCTGATCGCCCACTTCGCCTACGGGTTCGTCCTCGGGGCGGTCTACAACCGGCTCCGGGAAGACTCGGTCGTCGAGGGGATGGTGGCCCCACTCTAGCCGGGGCCACTCCGGCGGTTCCGAACGGCGCTCGCCGGTGGTTCCGAACGGCCCACCCCGGCGGTTCCGAACGGCGCTCGCCGGTGGTTCCGAGCGGCAGCCGGGGGCCGACCCCGACTCGCCTTCCCGGGAGCCGATCGGGGACCAGTTATTTTCTGCTGGCAGTCGAAGCAACAGTATGCGCCACGCTACCGACCGTCCCGGGGCGCGGGAACGATGAGCTCGCCCCTCGCCGTCGTCACCGCGGGGCTGCTCGTCGTCGCGGTGCTCCTCCGGGGCCGGACGCGACGGGGGAACCGGTCCGACGAGCGCTCGACGCGCCCAGACGGGGGGACCGTCCGCGGGTTCTCGACCGCGACCAGCGCCGAGGAGAAGCCCGGCGGCGTCCGCCGGCTGTTCACGACGGTCGACCACAAGGACATCGGGCTGTTCTACCTCGGATTCGCCACCCTGGCCGCCCTGTGGGGCGGGATGGACGCCATGATGATCCGCACGGAGCTGCTCACCCCTGTCGCCGACGTGTGGGCGCCCACGCCGTCGCAGGCGGCGGCGACGTACAACGCCCTGTTCACGACCCACGGGCTCACGATGCTGTTCTTCTTCGTCACGCCCGGGTTCGTCGGGCTGGCGAACTACTTCGTCCCGCTGCTGATCGGTGCCGACGACATGGCGTTCCCGCGGATCAACGCCGTGGCGTTCTGGCTGCTGCCCCCCTCGCTGATCCTGGTCCGTGCGGGACTGATCACCGAGGTGCTCGGGAAGGTCCTGCTCGCGTTCGGCCGGCGGGTCTCGCTGCTGCTGGCGCTGAAGCCGCCGGAGATCAGCTGGACCATGTACACCCCGCTGTCCCAGCAGTCGGCCAACCCCCAGGTCGACCTGCTGTTGCTCGGCCTGCACCTCAGCGGGCTGGCGACGATCATGGCGTCGATCAACATCGTCGTCACCGTCTTCGTCGAGCGGGCCGAGGAGGTCACCTGGGCCCGGCTGGACATCTTCTCGTGGGCGATGCTCACCACCAGCGGAATCGTGGTCTTCGCGTTCCCGCTGCTGGGCAGCGCGCTCGTCATGCTCCTGCTGGACCGCAACTTCGGGACGACGTTCTTCGCGCTGGACGGCGGGGGGCCGATCCTCTGGCAGCATCTGTTCTGGTTCTTCGGTCACCCCGAGGTGTACATCCTGGTGCTGCCCGCCTTCGGGCTCACGAGCCTGATCCTGCCGAAGTTCAGCCGGCGCCGGCTGTTCGGATTCCGCTTCGTGGTCTACTCGACGCTGGCGATCGGGACCCTGAGCTTCGGCGTCTGGGCCCACCACATGTTCGCGACCGGGATGGACCCCCGGTTGCGGGCGAGCTTCATGGCGGTCTCGCTGGCGATCGCGGTCCCCTCGGCGGTGAAGACGTTCAACTGGATCACCACGATGTGGAACGGCGACCTGCGGCTGACCACGCCGATGCTGTTCTGCATCGGCAGCATCGCCACGTTCGTCGTCGGCGGGGTCACCGGCGTCTTCCTCGCGTCGATCCCGGTCGACCTCGTCCTGCACGACACCTACTACGTCGTGGGCCACTTCCACCTCATCCTCGTCGGGATCATCCTGTTCGCCGGGTTCGCCGCGAGCTACTACTGGTACCCGATCCTCACGGGCCGGATGTACCACGAGCGCCTCGGTCAGGTTCACGCCCTCGTCAGCATCGCCGGCGTCTTCGTCACCTTCGTGCCGATGCTGGTGATGGGCCTGGACGGCCTCCCCCGCCGGTACGCGGCGTATCCGGCGCAGTTCACGCCGCTCAACTGGGCGGCGACCGCCGGCGCGTTCACCATCGGCCTCGGCGCGGCGCTGTGGCTCTGGAACGTGGTGCAGTCCTACCGCGTCGGTCCCCGCGTCGAGGACGCCGACGTCTGGGACCTCAAGGAGATCGATCAGTTCACCCGGGAGTGGCGCTGGTTCGAGCGACGACTCGCCGAGCAGCGGGGGACGGGCCACGAGGAGTCGACGCCGGGCGGGGCCGACTCCGGGGACGCGACGCCCGGGGACGACTGAGCCCCGGATCAGAACCAGTCGCGCTCGCGGAAGTAGACCGCCATGATCAGTGCCACCAGCAGCATCCCCAGCACGACCGCCGGGTAGCCGAACGTCCAGCCGAGTTCGGGCATGTTGTACGGGGAGTCGCTGAAGTTCATCCCGTAGACGCCGACGACGAAGGTGAGCGGCAGCACGATGGTGGCGACGACGGTCAAGCGCTTCATCACCTCGTTGGTCGACTGCGAGAGCGTGTTGAGGTAGATGTCCCGGGTCCCGCTGGTGAGCTCTCGGTAGGTCTCGATCAGGTCGACGATCTGGACGAGGTGATCGTAGACGTCGCGGTAGTACTTCTCGCTGCGCTCGGAGATCTGTGCGGTGTCCCCGCGCGCGAGGACGTTCACCGCCTCCCGGGTGGGCCAGGCGAGCTTCCGGAACGCCAGCAGGTCGCGGCGTGTCGTGTTGATCTCCTCGAGGACGTCGATCTCGGTCGACTCCATGACGTCCTCCTCGATGCGTTCGATCCGCTTCTCGATCGTCTCGAGGATGTCGAAGTACTCGTCGACGAGCGCGTCGACGACGCGGTAGGCCGTGAAGTCGGCGCCGCGTTCGAGGAGGCGCTCGTCGCCGGCGACGACCGACCGCCAGACGCGGTCGTTCGCCGGGAGGGTGCCTGTCGAGAGCGTCACCACCCAGTCGGGGCCGATGTAGATGCCGACGGGGGTGTCGTCGATCTCCTCCTGGAAGGTCTGTTCGCCGCGGCGGAGTTCGGCGTCCTTGAGCAGGACGAACGTGTACTGGTCGAACTCCTCGGTCTTCGGGCGGACGTCCGACTGGACGTCCTCGACGGTGAGCGCGTGGACCTCGAAGGCCTCGGCGACGAGGGCCAGTTCGTCCGCACCTGCCTCATTCGCGCGGACCCAGGTGGTCCCCTCCGCCCGCTTGGCTGCCCGCAGGTCTTCGACGTCCTCGATGGCGTACTCGGTGACGCCGTCGCCCCGATAGACGGCCGCGGCGATCACTCCGATCCCCCCACCGCGTAGAGCGTGACGCCGACCATCAGGGCGGTGATCGAGAACGCCCGCCCGGTGTAGGGGACGGCGATCCCGGCGACGTAGCCCACGATGCCGAGGCCGCAGAGGGCGCCTCCGACGATTCGCGTCCGGTCCATACACGGTCGACTCCCGCGTCCGACAAAACCGTTTCCGCGGCGCGGGCCCCTCGCCGGCTTCCCGCCCTCCGCCGTGCCCGCCGGGATGTTCGAGAATCAAACAGGTGGCGGCTGAACCAGTACTGCGTCGCTCGCGGTCCTGGCCCCCGCCGTCGCCCGCTCCCGCCGGGGACGCCTTGCTATTCCGACATACCATGACCATTCTTTTATAGGTGCCGCGAGCGTGTAGGTACATCATGAATCGGCATTCGTATCACTTGTCCACAGCGGCGGGGAGGGGGGACACGGGATGAAGGACGAACCGGGGGTGGTCGCGGGGGAGCTAGTTCTGGACATCGAGTCGACGATCGTCGGAGACGTCGCCGACGCGGAGACCGAGACGGCGGCCATCGAGGCCCTGAGCGACGAGCTCGGCGTCACGAGCAGCGAGGAGATCCTCGCGGCGCTGGAACACTGGGGCGACGCCGACGTCGAACGGCTGATCGAGGCGGCGGCGTTCTGGGAGGACATGAACGACCTGGTGGAGGCCGTCGTCGAGTGGGACGAGGAGCCGGTCGACGCCACCGAGGCCGAGTTCGTCGTCCTCGACCCGGCGACGGCCCACCCGACGAAGATCGAGGTCATCCGCGCCGTCAAGGCCGCGCTGGCCGAGGGGATCCCCGGTGCGTTCGAGCGCGAGCCCGACGAGGAGTTCGTCGAGACGCAGTTCTTCGACTTCTCGTACCTGGAGGGCCGCATCGAGATCGAGCGCTACTGGGTCAACGAGCCGTTCGCGTTCGTGACGATCCTCTACGACCCGGTCGACCGGGAGTACGAGTACCAGGTCGTCGAGCCGATGCTCGACCAGTTCGAGACCTACGTCCGGGAGGACCTGGTGACGCTGCTGCGCAACAGCCTGATGTACCAGGACATCAGCGAGTCCGAGCGCGACCGCGAGGAGGTCTTCGCCGAGCGCTCCCACCGGCTCATCGAGAAACACGCCGCCACCGTCGATCCGGGGTCGCTGCTGAAGATCCACTACTACCTCACGCGGGACTTCATCCGGTTCGGCCCCATCGACGCCATGATGCACGATCCGTCCATCGAGGACATCTCATGCGACGGCGCGGACGTCCCCGTCTACGTCTACAACCGGGGCTACCGCAACCTCCGCTCGAACGTCGTCTTCGGCGAGCGGCGACTCAACTCCTTCGCGGTCCAGCTCGCCCAGCGGGCCGGCAAGCAGCTCTCGGTCTCCGAGCCGCTGGTCGACGCCAGCCTCCCCGACGGCTCGCGCGTCCAGATCACCCTCGGCGGGGCCATCTCGACCCGCGGCTCGAACTTCACGATCCGGAAGTTCTCGGCGGTCCCGATCACCCCCGTCGACCTCGTGGCGTGGAACACCTTCTCCGCCGAGGAGATGGCCTACTTCTGGCTCGCCATCGAGAACAACAAGAGCCTGATCTTCGCCGGCGGTACGGGCTCGGGGAAGACGACCTCCATGAACGCGGTCTCGTTCTTCATCCCGCCGGGGAGCAAGCTCGTCACGATCGAGGACACCCGCGAGATCGACCTGCCCCACGAGAACTGGATCCAGAGCGTCTCCCGGCACGGCGTCGGCGAGCAGGCCCGCGGAGAGATCTCGATGTACGACCTGCTCCAGTCCGCGCTGCGCCAGCGCCCCGAGTACCTGGTCGTCGGCGAGATCCGGACCGAACAGCGGGTCGCGCTCACCTTCTTCCAGGCGATGAGCACGGGCCACACCTCCTACACGACGATCCACGCCGACTCCGTCGAGACGGCGCTCTCGCGGCTGCAGAACCCGCCGCTGACCATCCCGGCGCAGATGCTCCAGGAGCTCGACATCATCTCCATCCAGCGCCAGTCCTACATCGAGGACACGCGCGTGCGCCGCACCCGGTCCGTCACGGAGCTGTTCGAGGACCCGGCCGACCCGAACGCCATCGACACGAACGAGGTGTTCGAGTGGAACCCCGAACACGACGCCCACGACCGCGTGGGCGAATCGCGCGTGCTCTCGGAGATCGCCCGCGAGCGGGGCTGGGACGAGGAGGAGCTCGCCCACCAGCTCGCCCAGCGGGTACAGGTGCTCGACTACATGGTCGACAACGACATCACCGACGTCGAGGAGGTGGCGGGCACGATCCGCATGTTCTCGAAGGACCGCCAGTACGTCATGGACCGGATCGAGGCGGGCGACCTCGACCCCTCGGACTTCGACGTCGACGTGCGGTTCGGCCCGACTGAGGTCCTCGACCGCAGCGCCGCCGTCGTCGAGGCGGAGCCCGACGTGGAAGCGCCGCCAGACGGCGCGACCCTCGAGGACCTCGGCGAGGAACTCGACCGCATCGCCGACTCCTCCAGCGAGTTCGACTTCGGCGAGGACCGCGTCACCCCACGCGAGAACGGTCAGTCACGTCGCAGGGACGAGGCGGAGCCGTCGCGCCGCGAAGAGGGGACTGCACCCGTCTCCCACCTCGACGAGTCGGGATCGCGCTCCGAGGATCCGGTAGAGTCGGTCTCGGACGACAGGGAATCCGCTTCGGCCTCGGACGACAGGGAATCCGCTTCGGTCTCGGAGGACGGAGCGTCGGCTCCGGGCGAGGACGACGGGGCGTCGGCCCCGGACGAGGACGGGGCGTCGGCTTCGGACGACGGTGTCGACGGGGAAGAACGGACGGCGACCACTCCGGAGGGCGACGGCGAGTCGGCTGGCGAGTCCGCCGGCGACGAGGACGAGCGATGAGTTCGGTCGAACAGCCGGGCCAGCACGGCATCGCGGCCATCTCCAACCACGAGCCCAGCGAGGAGGAGCTCCAGCGGCTCCGTGAGGAGTACGGATACGTCCGGACGTTCTTCAAGACCCGTCCGGCGGAACACGCCGACATCCAGCGCTGGCTCAACCAGGCCCGGATGGGGATCCTCTACGACGAGTATCTCGCCCGCAGCGCGAAGTACGCGGCCGTGGTCGGACTCGTCGGCGCCGTCCTCGGGGTTCTGCTCACCTACGGGCTGATCCAGTGGGGGGTCCTCGCCGGCCTGGAGTCGCCGCTGACCTTCTCGACCTCGATCACCCGGTACATCGGCGCGAACCGCGCGCTCTTCGCCGGGCTCTTCCTCACGGTCTTCCTCGGCGCGGGCCTCGGACTGCTCGCGTGGGGCGCCCAGTACTACTACCCGGTGACGGTCGTCTCGACGCGCCGGCAGGCGATCAACGTCGTCCTGCCGAGCGCCATCGTGTTCATGTACGCCCTCTCGAAGGGGGGGATGAGCCTGCTGGAGATCATCCGGGTGCTGGCCGACTCCGAGTCGACCTACGGCGAGGTCGCCCGGGAGTTCGAACTGATCGTCAACGACATCGAACTGTTCGGCAGCGACCTCTACACGGCGCTGTTGAACACCCGGAACCTCACCCCGTCGGAAAACTTCGAGCAGTTCCTCGACGACATGGTGAGCGTGCTCGACTCCGGCGGCGACATCACCATCTTCCTCGAGGAGGAGGCCGAGACCTACCTCCGGGAGGCCCAGGAGGAACAGGAGGGCTTCCTCGAGACCATCTCGCTGCTCGCGGAGGTCTTCGTCGTCGGTTTCGTCGCCGCGCCGCTGTTTCTCATCGTCACGCTGGTGGTCATCAGCCTGATCGGCGGCCAGACCATCGCGCAGGTCTCCACGCTGGTCTATCTGGTGATGCCGATCGGCATGGTCGCGTTCATCTTCCTGGTCGACCTGCTCTCCCAGCCCTACGAGGTGGCCAAGAGCGGCACCCTCGAGATCCCCGCGATCGATCCGGTCGACGTCGGTACGCTGACCGACGACGAGCGCTACGAGGAGTACCACTCGACCGCGCGCTGGATCGCGATCCGCGAACGCTTCCAGAACCCGCTGGTGAGCATCCGGGCCGAGCCGTTGCTCACGCTGGCGCTCACCGTCCCGGTCGCGCTCGTGCTGGTGGTAATGTTCGCGCTCACCGGCACGCTGCCGACGATCGCGGCGATGGAAGCCCAGCCGATCGCCGTCACGACCACCTTCTTCGTGATTCCCTTCCTCGTGGTCACGGTGCCGCTGTCGGTGTTCTACGAGCTCAAACGCGCCCGCGAGCGCGAGATCGTCGAGCGGTTCCCGGACACGCTCAACATCCTCTCGTCGGCCAACCGCATGGGGATCCGCCTGACCGACGCCCTCGACCTGGTCTCGCGGTGGGCCTCCGGGCCGGTCGCCGAGGAGCTCCGAACGGTGAAAAACGACATCGAGTGGAACGACGACACCACCGCGGCCCTGCTGCGGTTCGGTAACCGCATCCAGGTGCCCCAGCTCTCCCGGACGATGAAGCTGCTCGCCGAGGGGATCCGCTCCTCGGGGGACGTCTCCGACGTCCTCTCGACCGCCGCCGAGGACGCCCGCAACCGCCACAAGCTCGACCGGGCACGCCGGCGCGAACTCACCTCCTACATCGCGGTCGTCATCATCGGCTTCCTGGTCTACCTGCTCGTCGTGGTACTGCTCAACTCGAGCTACCTCGCGCCCCTGCAGACGGTGGGCGACGGCGCGCCGGTCGGCCCGGGGGCGCCGGACCTGCCCCTCTCGTTCGCCAACGTGCCGATCGAGACCTACCAGCTGGTGTTCTTCCACTCGGCGCTCATCCAGGCGGTCGGCAGCGGCGTCCTGGCGGGCAAGCTCTCGGACAACCGCACTCTCAGCGGGCTGAAATACAGCATCGCGCTGGTCGCCGTGGCCGTCGCGACCTTCGCCTTCCTCTAATCCACGATGCACGACTCACGACTCACGACGGACGAACGAACTGACGCGCCCGGACCGACCGCCGCGGCGGGGACCTCGCGATCCTGGCCCCGGCGCGCTGCCGACCGGGTGCACGACGACCGCGGCGTCTCCGAGGTGCTCGGCGCCATGCTGATCTTCGGGCTGGTGCTGGCCATGGTGGTCCTCATCCAGGTGGCGGCGGTGCCGGCGCTGAACCAGCAGATCGAGTTCTCCCACAACCAGCGGGTCCAGGGGGACGTGCAGTTGCTCGGCGAGCACGTCGACTACACCGCCGCGACGGGCGCCGAGACCTCGACGACGATGGAGATGGGCGTCTTCTACCCGACGCGCATCTTCCTGCTGAACCCGCCGCCGGCCTCGGCGACGCTCTCGACCGAGGAGACGTCGATGACGCTCGAGAACGTCGAGTCGAGTGGCGAGACCGGCGACTACTGGAACGGCGACGCCCGGACGTTCGACTCGACCCGACTCACCTACGCCCCCGACTACAACGAGTACGACTCCGCGCCGGACACGGTGCTGGAGGGATGGGCCCTCTTCGACGAACACGAGGCTGCGGGGACCGACACCGCACTCGACGAGACCAGTCCGGTCAACGGCAAGCGCATCCGGCTGGTCGCCCTCGACGGCTCCCGCTCGGAGACGAGCGTCTCCCCGGTCACGGTGACGGCCGAGCCGCTGAGCGTCCCCGAACAGCCCGTCGCCGTCAGCGACGACGGCCAGGCGATCGTCCTCCGGCTCCAGACGCAGCTCTCGGAGGAGACGTGGGGGAAAATCCTGGAGGAAGAGACCTGCGTGGACAGTAATAACGACAACGTCTGCGACCCCGGACAGCCGAGCACCGCGGGCCACATCGTCGACTGGCGCGTCGTCAACGACCAACTCCGCGTCGTCCTCGAGAAGGGGGTCACCTACGAACTCCGGCTGTCGAAGGTGGGTCTCGGGTCGAAGGTCACCCGGGAGGGGCCTTACTACATGACCGCGATCGACCCACCGAGCGTCGTTCAACCCGGCGGGAGCGACCTGACGGTCGAGGTCCGGGACCGGTACAACACCGCGAAATCCGGCGTCGACGTGACGTTCACCGCCGCCAACGGCAATGCCCAGTTCGGCTCGGGCGGTTCGATGACCACCGTAACGACCGACGAGGACGGACAGGCGACCATCCGTGCCATCCCCACGACGTCGGATCCGGTGACCATCGTCGCCAAGGCGGACCTGGACGGTAACGGGACGGTCGAGGCGCGGGAGCAGGTCAACTTCACCGCGCTCCCGGTCAGTACGAGTTTCCCTCACGATCCCTCGGAGATCAATCCCCACGGCGACAACGACGTTATCCTGACCGGCGCACGAATCGTCTCGGAGAAGGACAAAGGCAATACGGTTTACTACGTTGACGTCACCTGGGACAACACCGCCGACGACCCCGTGAATATCAGCGCGGTCCGGCTCAACTTCTATCAGAACAACGAGATCAGTACTGGCGGGGGGCAACTGGAATACGTCGACCAGTTCCGCGTCGATAATACGCCGTGGATCGACATCCGGGCACCGTACCACAACAATCCAGCCGTCAGCCCGAACCCGATCCCCGCCAATGACGACGGGGTGTATCGGTTCGAATTCAAGAACGATGCCGGCACCAACTTCGTCCCGGAACAGGGTGACTTCTTCGTGGTTACTCTCAAATTCGACACCGGGCAGACCGGTCGGTACTTCGTCGACCCGCGGTAGGATCCCCTCTGGTCTGGCCTCGTTTTTCCCATCCGGCCACTACCGATTGCGGTGCTGTTCGAGCCCTAACGACTCGGTCTCCAGCGTGTAATACGCCTCCCACGCGGGCGCGAGACTCACCACCCGCGTCTCCCCGAACGTCGCTTCGGCGTGCTCGTGGTGGTGGCCGACCAGACACAGTTCGGGTTCGAGTTCCCGGAGGATTCGATCGACGTGCGTACAGCCCGGATCGTAGTGGTCCTTCTCCAGCAGGCCGTGGGGCGCCTCGTGGGCCAGGAAGACGTCGACGTCCGCGAGCGCCAGCGCCGCCTCGACGTCCTCGTGGGTGAAGTGGCGCCGCCGCTTGCCCCGCAGTTCGTCGCGGTCGTAGTCGTAGCGCGTCGGCGCGTAGTTGCCCGAGAGGCCGGCCACCCGGATGCCGTCGAGGTCGACGACCTCGCTCGCCAGCAGGTGGGCGTTCCGGACGCCGGCGGGGGTCTCGCCGCGGCGCAGCGCGTCGATCAGGTCGAGGTCGTCGTTGTTGCCCGCGACGAACCACGTGGGGACCGGCAGGTCGTAGTGGAGGAGGTCGCCCACCTGGAGCGCCCGGTCGGCGTCGGCGGCGGCGTAGGCCGCCTGCAGCGCCTCGCGGTGGGCCGGATCGTCGGCGTGGGCGTCGCCCAGGACGAGCAGGTCCGCTTCCGTCGCTCGCCCGCACCTCGAACGGGTCGCGAGAAGGCGGTCGCGCCGGCGACGATCCGTCCGTGGCCGGACCCCGTCGGCGACGGCGCGGCGGGGTCGACGGCGGCGAGGGGGCGGACCTCGGTCATGCGCCCGGATTTGGTGCGGGAGCACTTCAGCCTGGCCGTGGTCGAGGCGGTCGCAGCGGCGTCGGTGCCGGCCTGCGACGACTGCGCGGGATCGCCGCGTCGGCTCCGCGGCGTCACGGCGGCTACGTCTCGCCCCCCGCTTCGTCGTCCTCCGCTTCACCATCCCCCGCTTCGCCGTGCTCGGCGTCCGTCCGTTTGGCCAGGACGGCCTGGGTCTCCCGGGTGAAGTTGGGGAGCTGGGCCACCCGGGACTCGTCGGCTACGACGACCGTGCTGTGGTCCGCGTCGATCACGAACTGGAAGAGGTCGTACTCCTCCAGCGAGACGGTCACGCAGGACACCTCCTCCTGGAGCGGATCGCCGACGGCGTCGCGATCCAGCGTCCCCAGCGCGTCCGTGAGCGCGCGCATTCGCCCCTCGTCCACGTCGAGGTAGTCGTCGACGAAGACCGGATCGATCCCGGCGGCGTCGGCGTGCCAGACGGCGTGGAGGCCGTCGTCGAGCAGCGACTCGAGGTGTTCGAGCAACAGCTCGTTCGAGTAGGGGGCGGTCTCGCCCGCCGCGGAGATCGCCACCGCGCTGGCGGTCCGTTTCGCGTCGCGGTCGCCCTCACGGGTGCGAATCTCGTCGCCGCGGTCGTGGACCCGTCGGTAGTGCTCGTCGTAGGTCTCCATGTACCGGCGGGCGATCGCCCGGGCCTCCTCGAAGGTGTCGACGACGGTGAGCTCCGTGGCGACCCGGTTGCTGTTCCAGAACGGCCGGCGGAGCTGGACGCGGAACGACGACGGGCGGGTCTCCGGTCGCCCCCGCGCCATCCTGTACCGGGGCTCGACGATGACCTCCACTCCCACCGGCTCGCGTCGGTATCGGGCGGAGAGTTGCCCCTCGAAGTCCCGCACCCACGGGGCCGGTAGCGGGCCCTCCTCTGCTGGCATAGCCCAACAGTCGTCGCTGAACGCCATAAACGCTTGTATCAGGAGGTAGGGATGGTAGGTGCGGGGCTGCCCCGTCGGAAGGAAACGGCGGACGCCGTGCGGGCGACCACCGGCAGCTGAACCGGGCCGATGCGGCTCGAGACGGGGCGCTCCGGGGGTTCTACGGCGGAGTGACGACCGCGGGAGTCCGTCTCGGGGGAGAAAGTGGGTCGGTCGCGCTCCGGTCAGTATGCCGGCTCACGGCTCTTCGGCTCTCGGTTCAGGCCTCGGCCGAGGTCGCGCCGCCGTCGGCGCCGGGGTAGGTCGACTCCTCGGCGGCTAGCAGCTCCTGGTAGCGGTTGCGGATGGTGACCTCGCTCATCTCGGTGACCTCGCTCACCTCGCGCTGGGTGAGTTCGACGTTGGTCAGCTGGGCCGCGGCGTAGATCGCGGCGGCGGCGAGCCCGACCGGCGACTTGCCCGAGTGGACGTTGGCGCGCTTGCCCCGCTCGAGCAGCTGGCGCGCGCGGCGCTCGGTCTCGTCCGGGATGTCCAGCTCGCTGGCGAACCGCGGCAGGTACTCCAGCGGGTCCGCGGGCTGGATCTGGAGGGCCAGTTCGCGGTTGATGTAGCGGTAGGCGCGCTTGAACTCCTCCTCGTCGACGCGGCTGACCGCGGCGACCTCGTCGATCGAGCGGGGGACCTGCTCCATCCGGGCGGCGGCGTGGAGGCTGGCGGTGGCGATCCCCTCGATCGAGCGCCCGGGCAGGAGATCGCGCTTGAGCGCCTGGCGGTAGATGACGCTGGCGGTCTCGCGGACGTTCTCCGGGAGGCCGAGCGCGGAGGCCATGCGGTCGATCTCGCCCAGCGCCTGCTTGAGGTTGCGCTCCTTGGAGTCGCGGGTGCGGAAGCGCTCGTTCCAGGTGCGCAGGCGCTGCATCTTCTGGCGCTGGCTCGCGTTCAGCGTGTTGCCGTAGGCGTCCTTGTTCTGCCAGCCGATGTTGGTCGAGAGGCCGTTGTCGTGCATCATCTTCGTCGTGGGCGCGCCGACGCGGGACTTGCTGTCCTTCTCGCTGGCGTCGAAGGCGCGCCACTCCGGACCGTGGTCGATCTCGTCCTCCTCGACCACGAGCCCGCAGTCCGCACAGACGGTCTCGGAGCCCTCGCTCTCGAGGTTCCCGCCGCACTCGGGGCAGGTGAGCTCGTCCTCGTGGGTGTGTTCGCTGGCGCGTTCGTCGGTCGTTTCTCGGTCCGTCTCGGTGCGCTGGTGGGCGCGGAAGGTTGTCTGACTCATGATGGGTTCGGGTGGAGGGCGGCGTTCGTCGGCGACCCTGACTCCGTTCCGGGCCGCCCTGTCTTCACCCTTAGTAAGGCCGGAGAGTATATAAACATTTCGTGGCATTTGCTAACGAGGTACGACGTTTTGGGGCCTCTACCCGCTGGATTCGGGGGAATTTCGTGTTCGTGTATCATTCCGCCGTCCGGGCGTCCGGCGGTTCGGACACGGAAAAGCACGTCGGAGGTCGAGGGATCGATCCCGGGCCGCCTCCGGCGGCGGACGTCCTGCACGTTTCCTGACGTGTGTGGGTGGCGTTACCACTCGGCGGCCGGGCGCTGCGGGAGGTTCGGCGGTCGGTCTGCCGGGGATCGTGGGGTCGTCAGCTCACCGAGATCGAGTCACGGTGGAAGATCTCCGAGATCGAGTCACGGTGGCAGCTCACCGAGGTCGGGTCACGGTGGGATGTGATCGCCCGCGTACGAGAGCGCCAGCTCCTCGGCCTCGTAGATGTCCAGCAGTTCGGTGACGATCTCGTCGTGGGACTCCCCGTCGATGCGCAGCGAGTTCAGTCGCTCGAGCGTCTCCTCGTCGACGTGAATCTCGGGCATATCCCGGTGTTTGGCGCGGGACCCAATAAGCGGCGGGGCCGACGGGCGCGCGGTCGGTCGGTCAGTCGGCCTGGATCGTGCACCCGCCGCTGTAGTCGACGCCCTCGATGGTGTCGATTGCGTCGTCGCCGCAGACGGGACACGCGGGGTTGGACGCGTACTCGACGGTCTCGAAGGTCATGTCCATCGCGTCGTAGAACAGCAGTCGGCCCGCGAGGGGCTCGCCGGCGTCGAGCAGGAGTTTGGCCGCCTCCGTGGCCTGGATGCAGCCCACGGTCCCCGGGAGGACGCCGAGCACCCCCGTCGTCGCGCAGTTGGGCACCTCGCCGGGCTCGGGCGCCTCGGGGAACAGGCAGCGGTAGCACGGCCCGTCCGGGACCAGCGTCGTCGCCTGTCCCTCGAACTTGTAGATGGCGCCGTGGACCAGCGGCCGGTCGTGGATGCGCGCGACGTCGTTCAGGAGGTAGCGCGTCCGGAAGTTGTCCGAGGCGTCGACGACGACGTCGTAGTCGGTCACGAGGTCGGCGGCGTTGCCGGGTTCGACGCGCTCGCGGTGGGACTCGACGGTCACGTCGGGGTTGAGGTCGTGGACGTACTCGGCGGCGCTGTCGACCTTCGGCCGGTCGACGTCGGCGTCGGCGTGGACGACCTGTCGCTGGAGGTTCGAGCGGTCCACGACGTCGTCGTCGACGATCCCCAGCCGGCCCACGCCCGCCGCGGCGAGGTACTGGATCACCGGCGAGCCGAGGCCGCCGGCGCCGACCACGAGGGCGCTGCCGTCCAGGAGGTCGGCCTGCCCCTCCGGCCCGATCTCGTCCATGATGATGTGCCGGGAGTAGCGGTCGAGTTGGGTGGCGTCCAGCGAGAGGCTCATGCCCCGCCCTTGGCGTGAGACCGAGTAAAGGGTTCTGACGCGGGACCGGGCCCGCGCGGGCGCCCTACCCGGGGGCGGGGGCGTCCGGGGTGGTCTACAGGTAGCCCTCGGTCATGCTCTCGACGTACTTCGCGACCACGTCGACCTCCAGGTGGACCGGGTCGCCGACCGCCTTCTCCGAGAGGATCGTCTCCTCGTAGGTCGTGGGGATGATCGCGACCGCGAAGGCGTCCTCGCCGCGCTCGGCCACGGTGAGGCTCGTCCCGTCGAGCGCGACCGACCCCTTCGAGACGACGTACCGGCCGACCTCGGGCGGGAGGGCGAACTCGAAGCGCCAGTCGTCGCCCAGCTGCTCGATGGCGGTCACCTCGGTCGTGGTGTCGACGTGGCCCTGGACGATGTGGCCGTCGAACCGGCCGTCGGCCCGGAGCGCGCGCTCGAGGTTCACCGCGTCGCCGACCCCGAGCTCGCCGAGGTAGGTCTTCTCGACGGTCTCCTCGGCGAGGAAGACCGCGAACCACGACCCCGACGGGTCCAGGTCGTACGCCTCGACGGTGAGGCAGACGCCGTCGACGGCGATCGACTGGCCGTGGGCCAGTTCGTCGAACCCGCAGGCGATCCGGAGCCGCAGGCCGCCCTCGGTGCGAGAGACGTCGACGATCTCGCCGGTCTCCTCGATGATCCCCGTGAACATGCGTCCGGGTAGCCGCCCGCCGGTCGAAAGGCTTCCGGGACGCGCTCGGCCTCACCGCTCCCCGCGTCGATCGCTCCGACGTTCACTGACCGCCCCATTTTTGGTACGCTCGTGCACAGGGGGAGTATGTCACTGCTCGCGCGCGTGCGGAACAGCTTCATCGCGGGCGTCATCGTCGTCGCCCCGCTGGCGGTGACGGTGTTCGTCCTGCAGTTCGTCTTCACCCGGCTGACGGGGCTGCTCAACCCGATCGTCGAGGCGACGCGGCTCACCAACTACACCGGCAACATCGAGATCGTCGCGCAGTTGCTCGCGGCGGTGCTGCTCGCGCTGTTCGTCGCGCTGCTTGGCGACCTGGCCTCGCGACAGCTCGGCCAGCGCATGTTCGGCTCCTTCGAGCGCGGCGTGAAGCTCGTCCCCCTGGTCCGGACCGTCTACTTCGGCGTCCGCCAGGTCAGCGAGTCGCTCATGGAGCGCTCCTCCGGCTTCGAGAGCGTCGTCCTCGTCGAGAGCCCCCGCGAGGGGCTCTACTCGGTCGGCTTCGTCACCAACGAGGGGCCCGACCCGGCCCGCGACGCGACCGGCGAGGACCTCTACAGCGTCTTCCTGCCGAACAGCCCCAACCCGACCGCGGGCCGGCTGTTGCTCGTCCCCCCGGACGACGTCCACGAGGTCAACATGTCCGTCCGGCGGGGGATCCGACTGCTGGTCACGACCGGCCTGGGAACCGAGGACCTCGAGGACCACGAACTCCCCGAGGGCATCGTCGAGTAGGGGCTGCCCCGGCGGGCACTGGGACCCCCGCCCGCGCCCAACGGCGGGTTTTTGCCTCTCGGTCGACTACGGGCCGGCGATGGGACTCGGGATCATCCAGACGCTCGAACTGGCCGCGGCCCTGATGTTCGCCGTCCCCGTGGCCGGCTTCGGGGTCTCGCGGCTGCTGGCCGGCGACGCCACCGTCGGCGCCGCGCTGCTGGTCATCGCCCTCCTGATGGTCGCGGTCCCCTACCGCCTGACGACCCCCGGCGACCTCCCCGGAAAGGCCGCGGAGAAGGCCGTCGGGAGCGCCGTCGACGTCGAGGACGAGCGGTAACGACGACGAGCCACGCGAACCCCGTTTCTCCCGGTCCGTCCCTCACTCCCCGCTCGGCACGAGTGACGTCGGTGCGTCGGTCAGCACCTCTACGCCCTCCTCGCCGACGACGACGGTGTCGACGAGGGCGACCCGACCGTCCGCAGCGTCGGCCACGGCGGGGCCGATCGCGAGCGTCGCTCCGGGTTGCAGTTCGTCGCTGCCGCACAGGGCCGGCGCCTCGCGGGCCGCCAGGCCGACGCCGTGGCCGACGCCGCTGGCGACGGTGCCCTCGCCGCCAGCGGCGTTCGATCCGGCGGGCGCGAACCCGAACGAGCCGAGTTCGGCGACCAGTTCCTCGACGACGCCCACGCCGGGGACGCCGGCCTCGAGTTCCCCGTGGCCGACGCGCCGCGCGGCCTCGCAGGCGACGTGTGCGCGCCGCTCCCAGCCGCCCTCGCCCGCGACGACGAACGTCCGCGTCAGCGCGGCGTGGTAGCCCTCGGGCCCCCGCGGCGTCACCGAGACGACGAGGGGCTCGCCGGCGGGCAGGCCGTCGGCGCCGCCCTCGTCGGGGGTGTCGCTTCGCGGATCGCCGACCTCGATCCGCGTGTTCCCCGCAGCGTCGGCGCCGGCCCCGGCCAGCGCGACGTTCACCGCCCGGCGGAGCCCCTCGGCGGTGAGCGGTTCGTCGTCCCGGCGGAGCGTGCCGCCGTCGTCGACCGCGTCGGCCAGCACCGACCGCGCCCGGGCGAGGCCCGCGTCGGCGGCCGCGGCGACCGCGGCGATCCGGTCGCGCTCCCACGCCGTCTTGACGGCGCGGGCCGTCGCGACCGCGGGCGTCGACGCGAGTTCGAGTCCGGCCTGCTCGACGTACAGCGCGGCGTCGTGGGGGAGCTGTCGCGGCGCCAGGACGGCGGCGCCCCCGGCGACCCGGTCGGAAAGCAGCGACGCCGCGGCGGCGGCCGGGTCCGTCGACGGCTCGACCGGGACGACTTCACCCGGGAAGTCGACGCCCGTGGCGACCTCCGCGGGGGCGACGAGCGTCGCCCCGGCGGTGGCGTCGCCATCGGCGTCCTCGCTCGCGTCGCTCACGCTGCCGGCGGTGACGTCGCCCGCTGGTGTGTCCGCCCCCGCGACGTAGACGAACGCGAGCCGTCGGTCGGGGACGTCGACGCGGGAGAGATATCGCAGGTCCGGGTCGCTCCGGGTGCCGACGTGGACGAAGCCGGCGGCGTCCTCGCGGTCGAGGGCCGTCGCCAGCGACGCGATAGGGCCCTCCTCTCCCCGACTGCTCACGGTTCGGGCGCGGTGGTCTCCTCCTGCACCCCGGCGATGAGTTCCTCCGGGGGTTCGTCGCGGAGTTCGTTGTAGAGGAGGACGCTGATCGGGAGCGTCGGCGCCCCGCCGATGAGGTTCTCCATGATCACCAGTCGCTCGCGGGCCCGGGACATGCCGACGTAGAAGACGCGGCGCTCGTTGTTGGTCAGCACCGGCACGGGGTCGGTGGTCTTGGTGAACTCCTCGACGCCCTCGACCGCCGTGGGGTCCTCGACCGAGGCGGCCATCTGCTCGACCACCTTCTCGGTCAGGTCGGTGGCGACGAAGACGTGGTCGGCCTCGCGGCCCTTCGCGGAGTGGATGGTGCCGACGCGGACCCGCGAGGGGTCCATCCCCGCGTACGGCCCGTCGAAGTACGCCTTGATCGACTTGCGCTGGTAGCTGGTGATCTTCCGGACCATGTCCCCCGCGGAAGCCGAGTCGGGCATGAACGGCGCGTGGTCGCTGATGACGCCGGCCTGGACCTCCAGTTCGGTGATGTCGTCGACGCCGCTCTCCTCCTCGAGGTCCTCGAGGTAGTCGTAGAGCTCGTCGCGCTCGTTCGAGCCGAACGCCGACTCCTGGAGCATGTCGGCGACGCGGCGGGCCTCCAGGCCGGTGATCGGCTCGCCGGCCTCGATCTTCTCGACCGCCCGGACGTAGTCGGTGAGGCGGTCGGTCCACATCCGCTGGTCGGTCATGGCCCTGAACGGGATGCCCTCGTCGATGAACTCGTCCATGAACTGGAACATCTGGTAGCGGGCGCGGAACAGGACCATGATCGTCCCGTCGCCGTCCTCGTTCTCGCTCTGGACGGTGTGGCGGACGTTGCGCACCAGGTCCAGCATCGAGGGCGACTCGATGCCCTCGACTACGCCGCCCTCCTTGCGGGGCTTGAGGTCCTTCTCCTGGCGCTTGTCGATGTGACGGATCTCCTTGTTGACGACGTTGAGAATCTGAGAGGGCAGCCGGTAGGAGTTCGGCAGGATGACGTCCTCGTCGACCGGCGTGTCCAGCAGCAGGTCCGGGTCGGCGCCCTGCCAGGCGTAGACGACCTGGTCGTCGTCGCCGGCGATCAGCACGCCGCGCATGTGGGGCTTCCACTCCTCGAAGACGTCGTACTGCAGGGTGGTGATGTCCTGGAACTCGTCGATGACGAGGTAGTCGACGTTCGGCAGCAGCGAGCGCTGCTTGACCCGCTCGAGCATGTCGGCGAAGCCGACCAGCCCGTGTTCGCCCTTGTAGTTGCGCCAGCCGCGGATGGCCTCGGGCACGTCGACGCGGTCGTCGCTGCTCGGCCAGGTGGGCGTGTACTTGTTGCCCTCCTGGGCGTTGGGGTCGATCTCCGGCGGGAGGCGGACCTCCTCGACGTTCCACTGGAAGGGCACGTCGTACCAGTCGGCGACGTCCCGGCGGGTGCGCTGGAGCCACTGGCTGGTGGCGATGATCTTGTTGCCGATGGTGGTCGAGCGGGCGGTCCGCCGGCCGGCGCCGCCGTACTCGTCCTCGTACTCGATGCCGTAGTCCTCACAGAACTCCGCCTTGTCGTCCTCGCTGACGACGTCGTTGCGGGAGAGGTCCAGCAGTTCGTAGGCCTTCGCGTGCATCGTACAGACGTTCCCCTGTAGCGACCGCGGGGAGACGTCGAGCCGCTCGGCCAGTCGGTCGCGGATCTCCGCGGCGGCGGCGCGCGTGTACGACACCACGAGGACGTCTCGCATCCCGACGTCCTCGCGTCGCATGATCTCCTCGACGCGGTCGAGCAGCGCGGTCGTCTTCCCGCTGCCAGGCCCGCCGAACAGGCGGGTGACCGTAGCGTCCGTCTCGCTCATTGTAGCCGTACACGGGCCGATGCGTGATAAACGGCGTGCTTGCAGGCGCCACGGCGCACGCGGCGCCCGCCCGGGAGCAGAAGGGTGTCCCCACCCGGGAGCAGCCAAGGTGTCTTCGCGGGGTGCAGCAAGGTGTCCACGCGCAAGAGCAGCAGGTCGCGTGGCTGACGCTCAGGTGTCGGGGGCGGGTCTGGACGGCGCGGTCGGCCTACGAAGGCTGCCAGCCACAGACCGCACACTCGGTGGCGGACTCCTCGTGGAGGCCGCCACACTCCGGGCACTGCTTCTTGTTATAGGATCGATCCCAGCGCGGTACCTCCATCTCGTGGCCGCGGTCGGAGAGGAACTGGTCGAGCAGTTCGTCGTCGTCGCTGGGTGCAGTTGCCATACGTGGTATGCTACTCCATGGCACCTTATAGGCTTGATGGTCGCGCCAATCCCGAACGGGCGCCGACGCGACGGCGCCGACGCGACGCCGACGCCGCGGGACCACGGCACGGGGCCGCCGGCGGGCACGGACCGCCGGCCGACGCCGTCGCGACCTACCGGTCGAGGTCGTAGAGCTCGCCGTACTTCTCCTCGACGTACGCGAGGAAGTAGTCGGCGGTGAAGTCCTCGCCGGTCGCCTGGCGGACGAGCTCGTTGGTCTCGTAGCGGCTGCCGTGGCGGTGGACGTTCTCGCGGAGCCACTCGCGCAGGGGGCCGAACTCGCCCCGGCGGATCTCGCCCTCGAGGTCGTCGAGGTCGCCCTCGGCGGCGTCGTACAGTTGGGCGGCCATGACGCTGCCCAGCGTGTACGTCGGGAAGTAGCCGAAGTTGCCGTGGCTCCAGTGGATGTCCTGCAGGCAGCCCTCGGCGTCGCTGTCGGGGCGAACGCCCAGGTACTCCTCGTATTTGTCGTTCCAGACCTGGGGGACGTCCTCGACTTCGAGCTCGCCGCGGATCAGCGCCCGCTCGATCTCGAAGCGCACGAGGATGTGCAGGTGGTAGGTGAGCTCGTCCGCCTGGACGCGGATGAGGTTGTCCTCGTAGACCTGGTTGGCGGACTCGTAGGCCCGGCGTGGGTCGACCCCGCTCGCCTCGGGGAACTGCTCGGCGAACGTCGGCAGCACCAGCTCCCAGAACGCCTCCGAGCGCCCGACGTGGTTCTCCCAGAGCCGCGACTGGGACTCGTGGACCGAGAGGTCGCGGGCCTCGCCCAGCGGCGTGGCGAAGTCGTCCTCGGGCAGCCCGAGCGCGTACAGGGCGTGGCCGAACTCGTGGATCGTCGACGCCAGCGCGTCCAGCGGGTTCTCCTCGTCGAAGCGGGTGGTGATGCGCGCGTCGTAGGTGTTGCCGATGGTGAACGGGTGCGAGGAGGTGTCCAGCCGCCCGTGGTCCCAGTCGTAGCCGATCGTCGAGAGCACCTCCCGGGAGAGTTCCTCCTGCTGGTCGGCAGGGTAGGTGCCGTCGAAGACGTCGGTGGCGACGTCGGCGTCGCTGGCGCGGATCTCCTCGATCATCGGCACCAGCGTCTCGCGCACGCGCTCGAGGATGCGCTCGGCGTGCTCGATGGGCAGGCAGGGCTCGTACTCCTCGAACAGCACCGCGTAGGGGTCGCGGTCGGGGTCGATCTGGGCGGCGTACTCCCGCTTCAGGTCGACCAGTTCCTCCAGGTACGGGGCGAACGTCTCGAAGTCGTCCTCGGCCCGCGCGGACTCCCAGGCCTCCAGCGCCTCCGAGGAGGTCGCGGAGATCTCCTCGATCAGCTCATTCGAGACGCTGGCCTGCCGGTCGTACTCGCGGCGCACCTCGCGGACGGCGGCGCGCTGGTCCTCCGTCAGCTCCCCGGACTCCAGGTCGTCGAGCCACTCGCCGGTCTCCGGGTCGACCAGTAGCTCGTGCCCGAGCGAGGAGAGCGTCGAGAGCTGCTGGGAACGGGCGGGCGTGCCGCCCTCGGGCATCATCACCTGCTGGTCCCACGAGAGGACGTTGCTCGTGTAGTTGAGATTCGCCAGGCGGCGGTACTTCCCGAGGAGGTCCTGGTAGGCCTCGGGTGCGTCGGCTCCGGGTTCCGCGGGTTCCTCTGTCGCCATGCTCCCCAGTTGACCCCCGACGGCCATGAAAGGACGGTTCGCGGTAGCCTCGGCCCGAACGAAGATGCGGACAGGCGGCGCACGGCCGATCCGACGCGGTGGCGCCGCGCACCCGCGAGCCACGCCGGACTGTGGGTCAGGTCACGGGGCGGTCTGGTCCCGTCATGCGTGATAAGTCCCCGGTCCAGGGTTCCCGGTCGCTCGGCGAGTCTCGTCGGATCGGAACCTATAGCATCCTCGTTTCGCACCGTACCTGCATGCCGAAATTCACCAGGCGCGAGGCGCTCCGCGGGCTCGCCACCGTCGGGGTCGCCGGGCTCGCCGGCTGTAGCTCGTCAGTCGACGGACCGACCGACGGCTCGCCGGCGGGAACGACCTCGCGGTCGACGACTGCGGGGACGGCCACAGCGACGTCCGACCGCCCGGGAACGCCCGAGTCGACGGACCGGCCACGGGCCACGGACCGGCCACGGGCCACGGAGACGACCACCGAATCGCCGGCGGACGCCGACCCGGCGGCGTCGGAGACGTCCGAGGCGCTGGCGGTCGGGAAGGCCGTCCGTCCGGCGGTGGTCGTCGTCCAGCAGCAGACCAGGTCGGGGAGCAGCGGCGGCGGGACGGGCTGGTTCGTCGGCGAGGACCTCGTGGTCACGAACAGCCACGTCGTCGGCGAGGTGGACACGGTGACCTGCTGGACCCTCGACGGGACCGAACTGGAGGGGGAGGTCACCCACCGGACGGACTTCCGTAAGCGCCCGTACCACGACGTCGCGACCGTCCGCGTCGACGGGACGGCGCCGCGGACGCTCTCGCTCGGCGACGAGTCGGACCTCGAGCGCGGCCAGCGCCTCGTCCAGGTCGGCCACCCGTTCAACGTGGGCAACTGGGTCATCGGCGCCGGCGAGTACGTCGAACCCGGATACGGCGAGGGAACGATTCTCTCGACGGTGCCGGACGCGAGCGGCAACAGCGGCTCGCCGGTCGTCACGCTGGACGAGCGTGTCGTGGGACTCACGACCGGCGCCGTGCCGAAGGAGATGGGCGGGCGCGGGGGCGACGGCGCGCCCCAGCCCGTCGAGGCCGAGGTCTACGAGACGTACCCCAGCGGGACGTACGCGACCCACAACGCCGCCAGCACGGTGCGGAGCCACCTCTCGTCGTGGGACGTCTAGTCGCGGGGGAGGGCGGTCAGGCGTTGAACCGTTCGGCGACGCCCCGGTAGATCCGGTAACAGCGCTCCAGCACCTCGACCGAGACGCTCTCGTCGCCGGTGTGGGCCTCGCCCGGCTCGGCGGCGCCGCAGACCACGCAGGTCGTCCCGGCGTCGGCGAGCCACCCCGCGTCGGTCGCGTGGGGCTTGGTCACCAGCTCCGGCTCGGCGTCCTGGGCGTCGGCGGCGGCCGCGCGGACCGTCTCGGCGAAGGCCTCGTCGTCGCAGGCCATCGGCGGGAGGTCCTGGTCGACCCGCCACTCCACGCCCGCGACCGTCTCGGTCCGGCCGAGGTCGGCGCGCTCGCCCGGCACCGTGCGCTCGTCGACGGTCACCTCGCAGCGGTCGGGGACGACGTTCCAGGCCTCGCCGCCCTCGATCTCCGTGACGGCCACGCTGCCGCGAAGCTCGTGGCCGAGCACGTCGACCGACGGGAAGTCGAGGTCCCGGACCACGTCGACGGCGTCGCAGGCGCGGTAGACGGCGTTCTCGCCGGCCTCGACCTCGGAGGCGTGGGCGCTGGTCCCGCTGGCGAGGAGGGTGCTCCCGCGCCGGCCCTTGTGGGCGACCGCGACGTCGGTGACGCCCGGGGCGGAGTAGCCGGTCGACCCCTCGCCGACGACGGCGTAGTCCGGGGCGAAGCCGTCGTCGATGGCGGCCTGGGCGCCGAGGCCGCCCTGCTCCTCGGCGACGAAGGAGGCGAAGACGAGTTCGACCGAGGCGTCGGGATTTACCTCTGTATCTCTGAACGCGAGCATCGCCGCCGCCACGGCGCCTTTCATGTCCGCGGTCCCCCGCCCGTAGAGGCGCCCGTCGCGCTCCTCGACCGCCAGGCGCGTCGGGGTCCCGTCGTCGTCCCGCGAGGCGACCTGGTCGTCGCTCGGGGGGACCACGTCGTGGTGGCCGACGAGCGCGAGCGCGGGCGCGTCGGTCGCGCCGCGCCGGGCGAGCACGTTACCGTGGTCGTCCCGGGTCACGTCGGCGTCGGTCTCCTCGCGCAGCCAGGACGCGACGGCGTCGCCCGCCGCCGACTCGTCCTCGTGGCTCGGGATGGACACGAGTCGCCGGGTGAGGTCCGTCAGTTCGCTCATGGTCGGCCGTTCCGTCGCCGCGGCATTAAGCCCCGGCACGCGAGGCCGTGGGGGAGGGGGGCGCCCGGCACGTGGGACTGGAGGGAAGCGGGCGAGTGAGGGGAGAGACGGGCGCGTAAGGGGAGTGACGGACGAGCGATGAGGGAGACGGATAGGGAGCGAGGGAGCCGGGACCGCAGTGCGAGGGAGCGCAGCGAGCCAACGGTGAGAAGAAGGGAGTCGCTCCCGCGTCAGTCGTGGACGTACTCCGGATTCTCGGCGACGCGGTGGGTGGGGACGGCGCCCGAGCGCTCAAGCGCGACGTGGCCCACGACGTGGGTCGCCATCGCGGCGAGGATGCCGTTCAGCGAGGGGATGCCCGGGAGCAACTGCGGCAGCGAGACGCCGGGGACGAGCGCGCCCGCGGTCAGCAGCGCGACCGCGCAGCCGACGACGTAGGCCGCGATCGGAACCGGGCGCAGGGCGACGAAGCTGACGTCGCGCATCCGGGGCACCGACAGGCGCCAGCGCACGAGGAAGTCCGCGATGATGACCCCGCCCAGCGGCGGCACGTAGTAGCCCAGCGTGGAGAGCCAGGGGATGAGCAGGCCGGAGGCGCCCGCCAGCGCCAGCCCGATGCCGACCAGCCCGCCCGCCAGGACGAACGGCCGCTTCTTCTCGACGCCGAAGGCCTCGCTGCCGGCGACGCCGAAGGCGTAGGCGGCGTTGTCGTTGGTCGTCCAGATGTTGAAGATCAGCGCGATCAGGCCGATGGTCGCCAGCCCCTGGGCGGCCAGCACCTCGTAGAGGTCGCCGCTGGGGGTGACGTTGTAGACGGCGCCGCCGACGGCGCCGGAGACGAACAGGAAGCCGTTGCCGACCAGGAACGCGATCAGACCGGCCCAGAAGCCGACCCGGCTGTTCTGCGCGAAGCGGGCCCAGTTGGGCGCCTGGGTGCCGCCGGAGACGAACGTGCCGACGACGATGGTGACTGCGGCGCCGTAGGTCATCGTCGTCCCGGCGTCGCCCGAGACCGACATCAGCCCCCCGAACCCGCCGACGTCGCCGAGGGCGACCCAGATCGAGAGCAGGCCGATCACCACCAGCGCGGGCACCGCGACGAACGAGAGCTTCTCCATCCCGTCGTAGCCGACGTACGCCGAGGAGAGGTGCAACAGCCCCCAGAGGACGATCAGGCCGCCCACCCAGGTGGAGGTGTTGACGCCGAGGTACTTCGCCATCGGCACCGCCACCATCGGGATGGTGACCCCGAACCAGCCGACCTGGGTGCCGCCGAGCAGCAGGTCGGCCCACTTCGCCCCGGCCCGGCCGAAGGTGTAGCGGGCGAGCAGCACCGTGGTCAGCCCCGCGCGGGCGGCGATGTAACAGAGCGTGGAGACGTACGCCCCGAGGATCGCGTAGCCGACGACCATCACGCCGAGGGTCTGCCGGAAGCCCAGCGCGGCCCCGACGTCGGCGCCGGCCCACATGGTGCCGGCGAAGAAGACGAACCCGAGCAGCACCGCGGAGATGCTGAAGAGGTCCCGGCGCTCGGACTGCGGGACGTGATCGACGGGCCAGTCGGGGTCGGCGAGCCCCTCCTCCCCGAAAACGATACGACGAACGTGTGACCGCCAGTCGCGCGCTGCCATGATTCCATCATCCCTGTGCGTAGATTCGCCCATAAACGTATCTGTTCACGCCACATACGTGCAGTACGCGTCATCGTCCGGGCCGCGCCGGGGGCCCGTCGGCCACGGTCGCTGGCGTCGCTCTCGTGCCGGCCACGATCGCTGGCGTCGCGTTCGCATCTTCCCGGTCCCGCGGCGCTCTCGCATCGCCCCAGTGCCGCGGCGCTCTCGTGCCAGTGCCGCGTCGCTTTTGTGCCGGCCCGGTAGAGTGACGGGTATGACCTCCTACCTCGTCACCGACGCGACGACCCTCGACGGGCGCGCCGTCGACGTCCGCATCGAGGACGGTCGGATCGCCACGGTCGCCGCCGCGGGCGCCCTCGACCCCGACGCGGTCGCGCCCGCGGACCACTTCGACGCCGGGGGCCGGCTCGTCACCCCGACGTTCACCGAACCGCACATCCACCTCGACGCGACCCTCACGGCGGGCGAGCCGTCCTGGAACCAGTCGGGGACGCTCGCGGAGGGCATCGACGTCTGGGCCCAGCGCAAGGAGTCGCTCACCCGCGAGGACGTGCTCGCCCGGGCCGAGCGGACCGTCGAGTGGCTCGCGAGCAACGGCGTCACCCGGGTGCGCAGCCACGTCGACACCACCGAGGCGACGCTCACGGGCGTCGAGGCGCTGCTGGACCTGCGCGAGCGCGTCGCCGACCTGGTCGACCTCCAGCTCGTCGCGTTCCCCCAGGACGGGCTGTTCACCGCCCCGGACCACGAGGACCTGTTCCGCGAGGCCCTCGAGATGGGCCTCGACGTCGTCGGCGGCATCCCCCACAACGAGCACACCCGCGAGGACGGCGTGAAGGACGTGCAACTGGCCGTCGACCTCGCCGAGCGGTACGACCGGCCCCTGGACCTCCACATCGACGAGACTGACGACCCCGGCTCCCGGTTCACCGAGGTCCTCGCCAGCGAGGCCATCAAGCGCGACCTCGGCGCACGCACCACCGCCAGCCACGCCACCGCGATGCACTCCTACGACAACGCCTACGCCGACAAGGTGGTCTCGCTGCTGGCCGAGAGCGGCGCCAGCGTCGTCACCAACCCGCCGGACAACTCGGTCCTCCAGGGCAGCTACGACGACTACCCGCGCCGCCGGGGCCACACCCGGATCGACCAGCTCCGCGAGGCCGGCGTCACCGTCGGGCTCGGCCACGACTCGGTCGTCGACCCCTGGTACCACTACGGCGTCGGCGACCCGCTGGACGCGGCGTTCGTGCTGGTCCACTACGCCCACATGGCCGGCAAGGACGACGTGGGAGCGATCTGGCAGATGCTCACCGAGGCCAACGCCGAGGTCTTCGGCTGCCGGACCGCGTCCGGGGACGCGGCGGGGACGACCGACGCCGCCGACTACGGCCTCCGCGAGGGCGCCGAGGGGTCGCTGGTCGTCTTCGACGCCACCACGCCGTTCGACGCGCTGCGGACGCGCGCGACGCGGCTCCGGGTCGTCAAGGAGGGCCGGGAGATCGCCGCCGCCGCCCCCGCCGAGCGGACGGTCCGCCGCGAGGGCGGCGACCGCCGGGTCACCTTCGATCGATCGGTGTAGCCGGAACTGGGCGACGATTCGACGAGTCTGTCCAGCCCAGCACTACCGACAGGGCCGCCCGGGGCCCGGACGACCGTCTCAGACGTCGACGTCCTCGAGCTGGTCGAGGAACGCGACCGTCTCGGCGAGGGCGGCGGGGTCGACGTGGACCGAGTAGCCGTCGCCGAGCCCCGCGTGGAGCCGGAGCTCGGCCTCCTCCTCGAAGACGCGAACGGTGGCGCGGAACGAGCCGGCGCCGTGGATGCGCTCGTGCCAGCGGCGCTCGATCGACTCGAAGGTGTAGTCCGCCGAGAGGTCGGCGGCGTACTCGTCGACGTCGTCGTGGGTCGCCGCGAGGTCGTCCCGGAGGAACAGCAGGTCGGAGGTCGGCCGCTCGCCTTCGATCCGGTAGCGAATCACCGCCCGGAGGCGGTCGCCGAACTCGTCGCGGGCGGCCTCGACCAGCGGGGACGAACCCTCAGACATCTATCCATCAGACATTGCCAGCAAAATAAAAAGATTGTCATCGTGGAAAGCCGCGCTGCTCCCGTCGCCACGCCGTGGGTATCCGGGCCACGGCGCGGACCCAGGCAAACACCCTTATGAGTCGGCCACCCCTTGATTTCGGTATGAACGTCGTACCGGACACGAGCGCGGTCATCGACGGCCGCGTGTCCGAGCGGATCGACTCGGGGGCGTACGAGGGCGCGACCGTCGTCGTCCCCGAGGCGGTCGTCAGCGAACTGGAGTCCCAGGCCAACGAGGGACGGGACACCGCGTGGGACGGCCTGGCGGAGCTCAAGCGCCTCGCCGAGTTCGTCGAACAGGGGACCGTCACCGTCGACTACGTCGGGCGGCGTCCGAGCGCGGGCGAGCAGGCCGGCGCCTACGAGGGGGACATCGACGCGCTCATCCGCGACATCGCCGACGAGTACGACGCCGAGTTGCTCACCAGCGACGTCGTGCAGGCGGAGGTCGCCCGGGCGAAGGGCCTGACCGTGGAGTTCGTCGAGCCCCGCGGGCGGGCGGTCGGCGAGCTCGACATCGAGCAGTTCTTCGCCGAGGACGTGATGAGCGTCCACCTCAAGACCGGCACGAAACCCAAGGCCAAGCGCGGCTCCATCGGCGACCTCCGCTACGAGGTCATCCGCGAGGAGGAGTCCACCCACGCCGAGATGAAGGCCTGGGCCGAGGACGTCATCGAGAGCGCCCGGGGCAGCCCCGAGGGGTTCGTCGAACTCGACCAGCCCGGCATGACCATCGTCCAGTTCCGGAACTTCCGGATCGCGGTGGCCCGCCAGCCGTTCGCCGACGCGACCGAGATCACCGCCGTCCGCCCGGTCGTCAAGACCGACATGGACGACTACGACCTCGCGGACGAACTCAAAGAGCGGTTCACCGAGCGCCAGCGCGGCGTCCTCATCGCGGGGGCGCCCGGGGCCGGGAAGTCGACGTTCGCCCAGGCGGTCGCCGAGTACCTGAACGACCGGGACTTCGCGGTCAAGACCATGGAGAAGCCCCGCGACCTGCAGGTCACCCCGGAGATCACCCAGTACACCGCGCTGGGCGGCGACATGGCCAACACCGCCGACGCGCTGCTACTGGTCCGCCCGGACTACACCATCTACGACGAGGTTCGCAAGACCGCCGACTTCGAGGTGTTCGCCGACATGCGCCTGGCGGGGGTCGGCCTGATCGGCGTCGTCCACGCCACCCGCGCGGTCGACGCGCTCCAGCGCCTCGTCGGCCGGGTCGAACTCGGCATGATCCCGCAGGTCGTCGACACCGTCGTCTACATCGAGGCCGGCGAGGTCCACACGGTCTACGACGTCACGACCGAGGTGAAGGTGCCCGAGGGCCTCACCGCCGAGGACCTCGCCCGCCCGGTCATCCAGGTCGTCGACGTGGAGACGGGCCGGCCGGCCTACGAGATCTACACCTTCAACCGCCAGGTCGTCACGGTCCCCCTGGGGGAGGGCGGCGAGGAGCGCGAGACCGGCGTCGACCGCCTCGCCAAACAGGAGATCGAGCGCGAGATCCGCTCGGCGGCCCGCGGTCACGTCGACGTCGACCTGAAGGGCCAGGACCGGGCGGTCGCCTACGTCGACCAGGACGACATCTCCTACGTGATCGGCAAGGGCGGCGGTCGCATCCGCGACATCGAGGACCGCCTCGGCATCGACATCGATGTCCGCACGCACGACGAGAAGCCCCCGGGGTACGGCGGGGGTGAGGGCGGTGCCGACGGCGGCGAGGCCGGGAGCGTCGAGCCCACCGGCGAGGTCGTCCAGCCCGAAGTCACCTCCCGGCACGTGATCATCCCGCTCGCCGACCACGTCGGCGAGACCGTCGAGGTCCAGGCCGACGGCGACTACCTCTTCACCGCCACCGTCGGCCGCGGCGGCGAGGTGCAGGTCTCCCGCGGCAGCGCCATCGCCGAGGAGCTCGAGGACGCCATCGACCGCAAGCAGCAGATTTCCGTCGTCCCGGCCTGATCGCGGTCGGTCCGGCGTGTACGGCGCCAGCGTTCGGGTACGGTTCAGCATAGCTGGTTCCATGCCACGGGGAACGCTTGCAACCCGCTTTCGACGGTATTTGCGTCTGCGTAGCTGGACCCGTTCGGGAACTGGTTGGTGCGGTATTTTACTTCTCGACAGACACGTTCGACGGCTGTCCGATCCCCGTGAATCTCATGCAGGAATCGGAGTCCGAGGCGACGAGAGGCCGCGTGCACCCCCCTGTGCTCCATCGACGAGAACGACCGCGTGGTCGACGAGGTAGTGCTCGTCGGAGAGAGGTGGACGTGCGGCACGCACTTCGACGCGAGATCGGGGGCAATGAGGGAGCTGCTCCCGTTCGCCACCGAGAACGCAGAGCGTTCGGGTGACGACGTACTACCAGTCTCGATCGTCGTACCGCTTGATCACGGTCACGTCGACCGCACCGTGCTCCGGCTCACCCCCGCCTCGGCTGTCGATCGGCTTTCTGTACCCGGTTGTGATCGGTGGACCGACGGCGCTCGACACGCGACTTATCGAGAATAAAAACTGTATTCTGGAGTGATAATTCGGCGAGATAAAGTCGGATGCCGAGCTTCATCGCTGGCCCGGGTGTCGACGCTCGCTCCACTGGTCCTCCCTCGAAGCGGTCGCTCCCGCCGCTGGCCGGTCCCCGTGTCCGAACCCTTATCCCGTCACGAGTGGTATTTGTTAACATGCCATACCGACTGTCGTGCGACACCTGCGACTTCGAACGACAGGTCCAGGACGAGCCGGAGACCTACGCGCTGGCGAAGGACCACGAGGCGGCGCACACGACCCACTTCGTCTTCATCTCGACCGTCGAGTAGGGGTCGGTCGTCGTCGACGGCGGCCTCTCGTCGCCGACGATGGCTTCCCGGCACCGACGAGTGGGCTCGCGGCCCACGGCCAGTTCACCGCTCTGCCCGCCCGCACTCGATCCGTCCGTCTGCGGGCCGCTCGTGGCGGCCCGTACTATTTTCCCGTCGCCGGTCGACCCTCCGGCCGTGCCCGACCCCGCCGACTACGTCGTCCGCTCGGAGCAGGCGATGCGGTGGCTCGAGCTGGCGGTGGCGTACTTCCTGGTGGCGCTGTTCGCCATCGGCGCGTTCGACATGGGGCTCACGCTGTACGAACTGCTGCTCTCCGGGCGCTTCACCGACCCCGACCAGGTGATCGACCTGATCGACACCGTGCTGGTGTTGTTGATCATCGTCGAGGTCTACCAGACGGTGATCGCGTTCAGCCGCGACGAGCCCGTGGTCCGCATCGTCATCAACGCCGCGCTGATCGCCATCGCCCGGAAGGTGATCAGCTTCCGGCCCCACCAGTACGCCGACATGGACACGGCGCTGGTCGCCGCCGCCACCTTCGCGGTGCTGCTGGCGGTGCTGATCGCCGCCTTCTACGTGATCCGGACGGTCCCGGTCGAGCCCGACAACCCGATGCGGCGCCGTGAAACTGGCGACTCACCGCCGACCGAGGGGCAGTAGCGACCTCACTCCTCGCGCCGCCCCCCGTGGCCCGGGTAGTCCCGCTCGAAGCGGTCCTGGATCTCATCGCTGTCGAAGCCGACGATGACCGGTCGCCCGTGGGGGCAGGCGAAGGGGTTCTCGCAGTCGTCGAGCGCCGCCAGCAGGTCCGCGACCGACCCCTCCCGCAGCGACGTGTTGCCCGTGATCGAGGGGTAACAGGCCAGGTCCGCCAGCAGCGAGTCCGCCACGGCGTCGACGGTCGCCTGCCCCCCGTCGGCCTCGTCGGCGACGAACCCCGAGAGGGCGTCCCGCAGGAGTTCGGGGTCCAGCGCGGCGTCGAAGACCGCCGGAACCGTCCGGACCTCGACGGTCCGCTCGCCCGTGCGGTTGGCGTGAAAGCCCACCTGGGCCAGCGCGTCGCGGTACTGCTCGAACAGTTCGGCCTCGCGGGCCGTCAGTTCCAGTTCGACCGGGTCGGCCAGCGCCTGGGTCGGCGTGTCGCCCGCCACCTCCGCCCGCAGGCGCTCGTAGTTGACCCGCTCGTCTGCGGCGTGCTGGTCGATCAGCACCATCCCGTCGGCGGTCTCGGCGACGATGTAGGTGTCGTGGAGCTGGCCCAGCACCCGCAGGTGGGGGATCGTCTCGAACTCGCGGTCGATCGTCGCCGCCTCGCCCCCGAGCGTGCGCTGGCTCGTCGGCGCGTCGAAGCCGGAGAACGCCCCCATCGCGGCGGCGCCCTCGTTCGGTGCCGCCGCGTCGGAGCCGTCGCTCGGGTCCGCCGTGTCGGCGCTCTCGCTCGGGTCCGCCGTGTCGGCGCTCTCGCTCGGGTCCGCCGCGTCGGCCTCGAACTCGACGGACTCCGGGCCGGTACCGGTTCGGGTCTCGGCGTCGTCGTCCGCGATCGCCGACCCCTGGAACGACGACTGCGGCGCGTCGCTCAGATTCTCGCGGTCGGGGAAGGGGTCGCTCGACTGGCGCCGGTCCTCCCCCGCCGATCCTTCCTCGGTCGCCTCGTCCGGCCCCTCCTGCCAGGGCCGCGGGGAGGGCCGATCTTCAGTCGTCCCGTCGTGGGGGTCGCTCGCGTCCGCCCCCGTCGCTCCGGGTGTCGCGCCGTCTGTCGCATCTGCCTCTGCCGCTGACTCCGCTGCTGACTCCGCCGCTGTCTCCGCTGCTGACTCCGCCGCTGTCTCCGCTGCCGCCTGTTCGGGAGTCGCCTGGCCGTCATCCTGGCCCCCGGCGTCGGCCCCGCCGCCGGCCCCGCCGCCGACCTCCTGCTGGGTCGAATCAGGACGGACCTCCGTCTCGGCGGCCCGGGAGCGCCCCCGGGGGGCGCTCGAGCGCACGAGCCCGTGCTCGAGTAGCGCGTCCTCGACGGCCCCCTCGACGGCGGCGCGGACGCCCGGCTCGTGGTCGAAGCGAACCTCCATCTTCCGGGGGTGGACGTTCACGTCCACCTCGTCGGCGGGCACGTCGACGAACAGCACCGCGAACGGGTAGCGGTCGTTCGCGAGCTGGCCGCCGTAGGCCCCGAGGATCGCCTCACGCAGCGCCGAGGCGGTGACGTACCGCCCGTTGACGAACGTCGAGAGGTAGTCGCGGCTGCTCCGGGTGGTCTCGGGGTGGCTCACCAGCCCGCGGACGGCGTCGACCGGGCCGTCGAGGGTGGGTGCCTCCTCGTCGGCGTCGTCGGTCGCCTCCGGCTGTCGGACTTCGACCATCGCCTCGGCGACCTCCCGGCCGTAGACCGACAGGACCGCCGAGCGGAGGTCGCCGTCGCCCTGCGTGGCGAACACCTCGCGGCCGTCGTGCTCCAGCGAGATGGCCACGTCCGGGTTCGCCAGCGCGTAGTGGGTGACGACCGCGTTGACGTGGTCGAACTCGGTCGCGTCGGTCTTCAGGAACTTCCTGCGCGCCGGCGTGTTGAAGAAGAGGTCCGCGACCTCGACGGTCGTCCCCTCCGGGCAGCCGGCGGGGCGGACCTCGCCGACGTCGCCGCCCTCGACCGTGATCTCGGCGCCGGCGTCGCCGGCACCCCGGGGCCGACTCCGGATCGTGAGCCGGGAGACGGCGCCGACGGTGTGCAGCGCCTCCCCCCGGAAGCCCAGGGTGGCGACGCCCGCCTCCAGGTCCTCGATGTCGCTGATCTTGCTGGTGGTGTGTTCCTCGACGGCGACCGAGAGCTGGTCGGCGGTCATGCCGACGCCGTCGTCGCGGACGCGGATGCCCTCGGTCCCGCCGGCCTCGACGGCGACGCTGATGCGGGAGGCGTCGGCGTCGAGGCTGTTCTCGACGAGTTCCTTCACGACCGAGGCGGG
>JBDGUA010000044.1:11949-35096 GCA_042216345.1 Haloferacaceae archaeon | reverse complement strand
TGATGCCCGCGAACGCCTTCGCAATGATCGGGGTCACGTGCGAGGACTGCGGACGGACCTACGAACTCCGGGACTTCCTCGGCGAACCGGACAGCCACGGGTCGAAACCGCTGCAGTGTCCCCACTGTTACGCGCTCCTGGGCCGGACCGAGCAGGGCGACTCGGACCGGATCACCCGCCACCGGCGCGGGTTCTGAGCGGTCAGGTCGACGCCTCGCCGAGTTCGTGGGAGAGCCAGAGCGACCCTCCGGTGAGGGCCATCGCGACCGCCGTCCAGAACAGGACCGCGGGTTTGTCCCAGGCGGGCATGGTCGCGACAACGAGCAGCCACCCCAGCACCATCGTCGCGAGAACCACGAGCGCACCGTCCCTGTCGGTCATACGCTACGGTCGCCCCACCAGGCTAAAAAGCGCGGTGGCTGGCGACGGGGCGACCCGACGTTTTATCCTTCTGTGGTACACAGTACCACACATGCACCGGCACCGCACAGCCACCACGTCCCCGCGGCGACGGGGCCCGCCCGACGAGGTAGAACCGTGACCCGCTCGGACGCCCATTACGAGCAGGTCATCGAGGTGATCGCCCACGAGACCGGCGACTCCCGCGCCACCGTGGAGAAGGACCGCCTGCTGTTCGAACTCCAGCGGATCGACGTCGAGGAGGCCGAGCGCGTCCTCAGCGACGCCCTGAAGAACGGTGACCTGGAGCGACGCGGCCGCGGCTACTGCCTCCCGCTCGACTGACGATCCGTCGGCGACCGCGGGGCATCCGCCGACTATACTCCAGCCCATCCGTATTTGTCGCGGCGTATCGTCGTGATATTTGGCGCTGTTCGGAGTGACTAAGTACCCCCGACCCGCAGGAGCCGTCGCCGACAGAGTCTGCCCTGTCTGCCCCAGATCGGACTCATTGTGGCCACTTCGTCCACACGCTCTGTCGGTTTTCCAGTATTCAGGGGTGGCCGCCGGGTCGGGTGCGTCTCCCACGACGACGTCCCGACCCGCGGCTCGCCCGCGACGGCGTCCCGGCACGTGGCTCGCTCGCGACGACGACACGGAGCCGTCGTGCCGGACCACGTAGGCTGAAAACCCCGGGCGTCGAAGAGCAGGTATGTACTTCGATCAGCGTACCCGGCGGGCGCGCCGCGCGCGTCTCCGATCGGTGACCCGAGGTGGCGACGTCGAGGGCGACCGCCCCCCGGCCCACGGGGGCGTCGACCGCTCTCTCGATCCGAGGGATCGCGACCGCGTCCCGGTCGCGGGCGACGCCGTCGAGCGATGAACGTCCGGATCCGGGGCATCTACGCCACGGCGCTCACCGGCCTCCTGACAGACGACGGCCACCAGGTCGTCCAGGCCTCGCCGGCGATCCGCGACCGCTTCGACGCCGACTTTCCGGTCGCCGACGAGGACGCCAGCGTCGAGACGACCGCCGATCGCCAGGGCGTCACGCTCGAGGGCGACCCCGACGCGGTCGCGACCCTCGCCGAGCGGCTGGCGGGCGTCGGCCTCGACGCGTTCGCCTGGGCGTCGCCGGCGGCCCGTGGCGCCGTCTTCGACGGCTACGTCTCAGACACCTCCGGCACCGGCGCCACGGTCGACCTCGGCGAGACCGTCGGCTACCTCCCCTACCACAACGCCGACGACTACGTCGACGCGGGCGACGCGGTCCGGGTCCAGGTGTGCGAGGCCCACCCTCCCTGGGACCGGGACGAGCCCGTCCTCGACACCGACCTCGTCGTCCCCGGCGGGCTGGTCGACCTGGTGCGGGGGAGTGGCCCGGACGTGACCGTCGCCGGCGGCGAGGGCGCGCCGGGCCGCGAACTCGTCGGGCTGACGGGGCTGCTCGACGTCGACGTGCCCGATGGCTGGCGCGTGCGCTGGCGACGCGAGGCTACCGACGCCGAGATGACCGCGCTGCGGGCGGCGCTCTCGCGCACCGTCGGCCGCGCCGAGGTGATCGAGCAGACCCTCGACGAACCCGTCGCCGACGAGCCCCGCCGACTGGCCGCGCCGCTCGCGGTGCGCCACGTCTGGTTCGGTCGGGAGTGCCGCGACGCCCTCGACGCGATCCGCCGCGACGTGACGACGACGATGCCGGGTCACCACCGGACGAAGGCCGCCTCCTCGGCCGCCAGCGCTGGCGTCGACCTCGCGGAGGCGCTCTGCGAGCCGAGCGGCGAGTTCCCCTTCGACGTGGTGACCCGCCAGTTCGGCCCCGTCGAGGGCGACGCCGTCCGCATCGGCCACGGGAAGCCCGACGGGCGACTGATCGTCCTCGGCGAGGGCGAGGTGGTCGCCCGCGACCCCGACGGCACCGTCGAGGTCGTCCGCGAGATGACCCCCGGCGGGACCTACGACGCCCTCGACGCCGAGCGCGCCGCCGGCGACACCGCCACCACGAAGTTCCGCGAGGGCCGCTGGTGGTACCCCACGGTCTACCGCGACGAGGACGGCCAGCGCAAGGGGACCTACGTCAACGTCTGCACGCCGGTGGAGGTCTTCCCGGAGGTGGTGCGCTACGTCGACCTGCACGTCGACGTGGTCAAGCACCGCGACGGGCGGGTCGAACGCGTCGACGACGACGACCTCGACGCGTCGGTCGCGGCGGGCGAGATCTCCGACCCGCTGGCCGAGAAGGCGCGCTCGGTGGCGACCTCCATCGAGCGCGCGCTGGGGCGGTGACGCTCCGGCCCGGACGTGTCGGCGGTCGTCGGGCTCCCGCGCGTCGTCGGGGCCCGCCCGCGCGCCGTCCGGGCGTCCCCGTTCGGGGGCGGCGCGGCGACACGCCCCGACACGCCTAACTCCCTCCCTCTCGTTGCCCCCGGTATGACTGACGAGCAGGCCCAGGCCGGGACCGCGGAGGGGCAGGGCCCCGTCGAGATCTCGCCGGAGGTCGCCCAGAAACTCGCTGACAAGCGCGAGGAACTGTTCGAGGAGTTCGGCGTCCGCGACGAGTTCCCCGACGCGGTCCTCCGGGAGGCCGAGCGGCGGACCGAGGACGTCGTCCAGGAGATCGCCGACGAGATCGGCCAGCGGCAGGACCTCCGCGGGATGACCACCTGGACGACCGACCCCGCCGACGCCCAGGACTTCGACGACGCCATCTCGATCGAGAAGCGCGACGACGAGTGGGTGCTGTGGGTCCACATCGCCGACGTCACCCACTACGTCCACCCCGACTCGAACATGTGGGAGGAGGCGGTCAAGCGCGGCAACACCACCTACCTGCCGGCCTACACCGTCCACATGCTGCCGCCGGTGCTGGCGGAGACGGTCTGTTCGCTGGTCCCCAACGAGGACCGACTGGCCCACACCGTCGAGATGCACCTCGACCCCGAGACGCTGAGCTTCGAGACCATCGACATCTACAAGTCGGTCATCGAGTCCGACGAGCGGCTCACCTACACGCAGGCCGAGCACCGGCTGGACGACCCCGACGCGCCGCTGCACGAGGAGTGCGCCCTGGCGTTCGAACTCGCCGACCGGATGCACGAGCAGCGCAAGGAGGACGGCTCGCTCGTGCTCAACCCCCGCCGCGACCGCGCCCACACGATCATCGAGGAGTGCATGCTGAAGGCCAACAAGGCCGTCACGCACACGCTGATGTGGGAGCGCGGCGTCGAGGCGATGTACCGCGTCCACCCCCAGCCCACGCCCGACCAGTGGGACGACGCCCTGCGCGAGATCCAGGAACTGGAGGGCGTCTCCATCCCCGGCGCCTCGTGGGACGACCCCCGCAAGGCCGTCAACGCGGCGCTGGAGGAGGCCCCCGACCGCGCGCTCAACAAGATCCAGCGCGCCGTCCTGAAGGTCATGCCCCGCGCGAAGTACATGAACGACCCCTTCGGGGGCCACCACGCGCTGAACTTCGACATCTACGGCCACTTCACCTCGCCCATCCGGCGGCTCTCGGACCTGATCAACCACTGGATCGTCCACGAGAACGACGTCCCCGAGAACCTCGTCGAACTGTGCGACCACGCCTCCGACCGCCAGGCCGACGCCGAGACGGTCGAACGCCTCTACAAGCAGGAGCTGGAGGAACTGGGCCTGGACCCCTACGCCGTCAACAACCGCGGCCTCGTCGTCGTCGACGAGGGCGAGGTCGTCGAACGCTACGAGTAGGTCCGGTCGCGCTCGCGCTTGCCTCACCGGGCCCCGTCCGCACCCGGCCACCATCACTTATGTGATCGCACCCGAAGACGGCTCATGGTCGACTCCGACGGTACCGATCCGGTCGCGGATGCGTCCGGCGCGGGTGCCGACCTCTACGACGTTGCGACGTGGGAGGAGCGAACGTCGCTCGACGGCCTCGCGGTCGGCGTCTACAAGCTGGTCGTGGCGCTGACCCGCGTGATCGTCGTGCTGACCGCACTCGGGATCCTGTTCGCCATCGGCGGGCTCAGCATGCTCGCCGAGCCCCGGGTGCGGGTGCTGACGCTGCTCTCGGCCGCCCCGGCGGTGGCGCTGGCGGCGTACATCTGGTACAGCGACGTCACCGACTCCGAACCGCTCTCGACGCTGGTGGCGACGTTCCTCCTCGGCGTGCTGATGGCCAACTTCGCCGCCGTCGTCAACAGCGTCCTCAACCCCTACTTCGAACTCGTGGGGGTCGTCGGTTCGATCCTGTTCTTCTACCTCGTCGTCGGCCCGGTCGAGGAGACCGTCAAGCTGTTGGCCGTGCGCTTTCACGCCTACCGGACGGCCACGTTCGACTCCGTGATCGACGGCGCGGTCTACGGCGCGATGGCCGGCCTCGGCTTCGCGACGATCGAGAACGTGCTCTACATCGCGCGCACCCTCTCGGAGAGCGGCTCGTCGGGGCAGGTGATCGACCTGGTGGCGGCGCTGCCCGCCTGGGGCGGGGGCCTCGCGGCCGCCGGCGTCGCCGGGGGCGGCGCCAGCCAGATCGGCTTCGGCGTGATCGGTCTCGGCGGCGGCATCACGCTCGTCCGCGCGCTCGCCGGCCCGGGTCACGTCATCTACTCCGCGTTCGCGGGCTACTACCTCGGGCTGGCGAAGTTCAACCCGGAGAACCGCGGCCCCATCATCGTCAAGGGACTGCTGATCGCGGCGTTCATCCACGGCACCTACAACAACGTCGTCGGCATCGGGAGCGGCCTCATCGGCCTCCTGCTCGGGATCCAGGGGCTGCTCCCGTACTTCCTGTTCGTCGTCGTCTACGACGGCTTCTTCGGCTACCTGCTCTACCGGAAGATCAAGCGCTACCGCAACGCCTACTGGGCCGCCCACGAGGACGACGAGGTCGAGGACGAGGAGATCCTCGAGGACGACCCCGGCTCCTACTGAGGCCCCGGACCCGGCGATCCGTCGCGGTCGCGGTCCCGGAGAACCGTCGCGGTCGCGGTCCCGGAGAATCGTCGCACATTTGCCGACCGATCCCCGACGGGTAGTCATGGTCCGAGAGACGTCGCCAGACGACCTCCGCGAGCGCCTCGACGACGAGTCGGTGGCCCTCGTGGACATCCGCGATCCGAACGCGTACGCCGACGGCCACATCCCCGGCTCGGAGAACATCCCGGCCCAGACGATCGACGCCTCGGTCGTCCAGCGCGAGTGGCCCGAGGAGGTGGTCGTCTCCTGCTACCTGGGCAAGAGCAGCAAGCGCGTCGCCCAACTGCTCGATCAGCACCTCGACAGCGACGTCTCCAGCCTCCGCGGCGGGTTCGACGGCTGGGACGGCCCGGTCGAGACAGGGGCCGACATCCGGTGAGGGAGGGGACGGGGACCCGGTGAGCGAGCGGCGGAACTCAGTACGCCTCTGGGTCCAGCGCGACCACCACCAGCAGGACGTACCCCAGCGCGACCGCGCTGGCGAGCGCGAACACCTGCAGGAACCCCCCGAACGCCAGGACGGCGGTGAACACCGTCGGCGACGTGGTGTTGGCGACGCCCTTGGCGGTCTGGACGCTGCTGACCACGCCCGCCCGGTTGCGCGCGTCGGCGGCGGTGGTGATCGTGTCGTTCAGCACGGTGTTGAACAGCGCCATCCCGACCGAGAACACGACGAGCGCGGCGGCCAGCCCCCGCATGTCGCCGACGACCGTGAGCATCGCCATGCTCAGCGCGACCACCCCCATCGTCAGGGCGAACGCCTGCTTGCGCGAGACGACCGAGACGAACTTCCCCGACAGCGGCGACACCACCACGCGCACGATGCCGACCAGCGACAGCGCCAGCCCCAGCGCGGCGACGCTGGCGCCGAGCCGGCGGGTCGCCAGCAGCGGGACGATGGTGAACAGCCCGTAGCGGGTGAAAAAGAGGGTGAACCCGCCGAGGACGAGCACGGCCACGTTGCGGTCCTGCAGGCTGTCGGCGATGGTCCGAACGTACCGGCCCACTTCGGCCCGGATGCTGACCGCGCCGCCGTCGGCGCTCCCCGGCCCGCCCTCGCCCGTCGCGTCGGTCGCCTCGGGGAGGTAGCGGTACACCACCAGGAACACCGGGAAGGCGGCGCCGTACAGCAGGAACGGGTAGCGCCAGCTCAGGGTGGCGATCGCCCCGGCGACCGCGGGCGCGACGATGATCATCGCGCCGTTGACCGCCGAGCGGATGCCCTGGGCGGTCGTCCCGCGCTCCTCCTCGAAGAAGTCGCCGATGAACGCCACCGACAGCGCCGTCGTCCCGGCGATGCCGATCCCCTGGAGCGCCCGCATCGCCAGCAGTCCCGGGAACGACCCCACGGCCAGGACGGCCACGCCGCCGGTCCCGAACGCCAGCAGCGAGCCGAGGATGACGGGGCGGCGCCCGTAGATGTCCGCGGCGGCGCCGAGCACCGGCACCGAGAGCATCGACGCGAAGAAGAACACCGTCATCACCAGCCCGATCTGGGTGTCCGACAGCGTCAGCCCCGTCCCGATGCTCGGGAGGATCGGCGGGACGAGCTGGTTGCCGAAGACGCCCACGGCGGAGGCGGCCACGATCGAGAGCAGCCGCGGGTCGAAGACCAGCCGCGGCTGGTCGGCGTCGGCCACGGTCCCGGCGTCGCGTGCCATCGAGTCGACGGCCGGTCACGCTCCGATGGGAAAGGCGTGTCGACGTGGGCAAGGTCCGCGCCCGTTACTCGCTCCGTCAGACGACGGTCGCGGCGGTGAGCGAGTAGAGAGATACGACCGCGGCGGAAACGCGCCGCGGTCGAATGCACTCGCGCCGCGGGCGATTACTTCCGACGCTCCTTTCCCTCCCGCCACCCCTTTCGGAACCATGAGCACCGAGACGACCGCGGCCGAACTGGCCGCGTGGCTCGACGCCGGGGAGGACCTCGCCGTCGTCGACGTCCGCGACGCACACGCCTACCGCCAGGGCCACATCCCCGGCGCGGAGAACGTCCCGATCACGGAGATGGACGACTCGTTTCTCACCCGCGAGTGGCCCGCGCTGATCGTCCTGGTGGACTACACCGGCGACACCGCCGAGGGCGCCGCGCCGAAGATCGGCGAGCGCCTCGCGGAGACCGAGGTCTCCTTCCTGGTCGACGGGATGTCCTCCTGGGACGGCGAGACCGAGTCGGGCTTCTGACCGGCCCGGACGGCAAGACGGAGGCGGGCTTCTGCCCGGCCCGGCCCGCTCGTCCCGACCGTCTCAAGCCGGCGCGGGCTCGAAGAACGCCACCACGACGGCGACGTAGACCAGCGCGACCGCGGCGCCGGCGGCGAAGACGACCGCGAACCCCGTCGCCGCCAGCGCGACCGTGAACGCCGTGGGCGCGACGGTCGTCGCGAGGTTCTTGAAGAGGTGGAGGCTGCTGACCACGCCCGCGCGCTCGCTCGCGGGCGCGATGGCCGTCACGGTGTCGTTCAACAGCGGGTTCAACAGCGCCATCCCGACGCCGAACAGCGCCACCGCCGCGACCATCGCGGGCAGGGTCGGGACGACCGCCAGGGCCGCCAGGCTGGCCGCGAGCACGCCGGTCGTCGCCGCCGCCGCGGGCCTGCGCGACACCCGGGCGACGAACCGCCCCGAGAGGGGCGCGACGACGATGCGGACGACCCCCAGCGCCGACAGCGCCAGCCCGGTCTCCGCCGCGCTGGCGCCGAGCCGGCGGGTCGCCAGCAGCGGGACCGTCGTGAGCATCCCGTAGCGGACGAAAAAGAGGGTGAACCCGCCGGCGATCAGCACCGCCATGTTGCGGTCCCGTAGCGCCTCGACGATGCTGCCCGCGTACTCCCGCAGGCGCGCGCCCACGTCGCCGTTTCGGCGGTCGCGGACGCCCTCCGGGAGGTAGACGTAGACGAGGACGAACGCCGGGAACGCGGCGCCGTAGAGGAGGAACGGGTAACGCCAGTTCAGGCCCGCCAGCACGCCAGCGATGGCGGGCGCGAGGATGATGACGATCCCGTGGGCCGACGAGCGGATGCCCTGGGCCGCCGTCCCGGTCGTCCCGTCGAAGAAGTCGCCCAGCAGCGCCACCGCCAGGGGCGTCAGCCCCGCCAGCGCCGCCCCCTGGATCGCCCGGAGGGCCAGCAGCGCCTCCAGCGACCCGGCGCCGAGGACGGCCACGCCGGCCAGGCCGAACGCCAGCAGCGAGGTCAGCACGACCGGCCGCCGCCCGTAGATGTCCGAGACGATGGCCGTGATCGGGACGAACACCATCGTCGGCAGGTAGAAGGCCGTCATCACCAGCCCGATGCGCGCGTCGGGCAGCCCCAGTCCCGCGCCGATGCTCGGGAGGATCGCCGGGACCGCCTGGTTGCCGAAGACGCCGACCGCCGAGAGCAACACGACGGCGTCCAGCCGGGGGTCGGTCAGCAGTCGCCCGCCGGTGGCTGCCTCGTCCCCGGGGTCGGTCGCCGGTGCGTCCGCGTCCGCTGGCGTGTTCGACGTCACCACGCCGCCCGGTCATTGTCCCGGGTGGTAGTCCTGTCGGTGTCGGTCCGGCCGAGTGTTCTGCCGGGGTCGTCCGGGGGTCGCCGCCGTCGCGACCGGGCGTCAGTCCACCCCGTGGCCGACTCAGTACGCCTCCGGGTCGAGGCCGACCACGACCAGCGCCACGTAGCCGACGGCGACGACCCCCCCGGCGAGGAAGACCGTCCGGAAGTCCGTCGCCGCGAACAGCAGGCTCGCCGCGGCGGGGCCGACGGTGTTCGCGGAGTTCTTCGAGGCCTGCAGCGCGCTCACGACGCCCGCGCGGTTGTCCGGGGGCGCCGTCGCGGTGACGGTGTCGTTGAGCGTGGGGTTGAACACCGACATCCCGAGCGCGTAGACCACGACCGCAGCGACCAGGCCCGCGAGCGACGTCGCCACCGCGAACAGCGCCATCGACGCGGCGACGATCCCCATGGTCACGACGAAGCCGGTCTTGCGCGGCAGCCACCCGGCGACGCGGCCCGCCTGGGGCGAGACCACCACCCGGACGAGCCCGATCAGCGAGAACAGCAGCCCCACCGTCGCGGGCCGCAGGCCGACCGCCCGGGTCGCCAGCAGCGGGACGATGGTCATCATGCCGAACTTCACGAGGAAGAGGGTGAACCCGCCGAGGATCAACAGCAGCAGGTTCCGGTCGTTGAGCGCCGAGAGCATCCCGCGGACGTAGGCACCGAACTCGCCAGTGACCGAGCGCTCGGCGTCGTCGTCGAACGCCGTCGCCTCGGGGAAGTTGTAGTAGACGTAGACCAGCGCGGGGAACGCCGCGCCGTACAGCAGGAACGGGTAGTTCCAGGCGACGTCCGCGAGCGCGCCGGCGATCGCGGGCGCGACGATGATCACCAGCCCGTTGGTCGAGACCCGGATGCCCTGGGCGGTCGTCCCCGCGGTCCCGGCGAAGAAGTCGCCGATGAACGCCACCGACAGCGGCGTCAGCGCCGCGAAGGAGATCCCCTGGATGACCCGCAGCGCCAGCACCACCTCGAAGGTCGGGGCGGCGAAGATGGCCACCCCGGCGGCGCCGAACAGCGCCAGCGACGCCAGCGAGACCGGGCGGCGCCCGTAGATGTCGCAGATCGCGCCCGTCACCGGGGTCAGCACCATCGCCGGCAGGAACAGCGCCGTCATCACGAGGCCGATCTGGGCGTCGGGGACGGCCAGCGTCGACTGGATCGCCGGCAGCGCGGGCGGGACCGCCTGCGGGCCGACGACGCCGACGCCGGACAGCATGAGGATCGAGACGAGGCGCTCGTCGGTCAGCAGCGCCCGCGCCGGGGCGTCGGTGGTCAGTTCGACGCCCGTCGGCGTCGCCGCGGCGGGTGCGGCGTCGTCGCCGTCGCCGTCGACCGCGCCGGTGCGGGCGTCGTCCGCCTCGTCGCCGGTGGCGTCGCTCGCGGCGGCGCCGTCGCTGTCCGGCTCCCTGGCGGTCCCGCGGGCGGCGTCGGAGGGCATTCGCTGGTCGTTCGGAGTATCGGTCCGGGGTTAGCGTTGACGGAACGGTCAGCGGTTGCCGCCGTCGGCGCTACCGGGCGTGGTCGTCCTCGTCCTCGTCGGACTCGCGCTCCCGCGCGTCGATGCCCGCGTCGCCCCGTGCGTCCGGCGAGTCCCCGGTCCCCGCGTTCACTTCGAGCGCGTCGGCGACGCGCTCGTGGGCGCGGACGAACCGCCAGACGAGGTAGAGCAACAGCAGCGGGATGAGGATCCCGAACCACGCCAGCACCTGCTGGGTGATCAGGAGGCTGTACAGCAGCGTGAGCGCCGCGACGATCGCGATGGCGTATCGGATCGCCCGGTCGGTGTCGATGGAGGGCACGGGCGGAAATCGACGAGCGGGCCCATGAACCTTCGGTTGCGACTGCAGCGACGGCGGGGGTCGACGCGTCGCTGGACCGGCGGAAAAACGGGAGAACGTGTGCGTCGCGGTCGCGGGACCGCGTCGGTCCGCGGGTTACTTGCCGCGTTCCTTGCCGCCCGTCACGCTGGGGCGGTTGTGCTCGGTGCCCTTGCCGCGGTTGTGCAGGCCGCGGTTGTCGCGGCCGGCGTTCGTGAGCCCGCGGAAGGCCCGGCCCCGGTGGCTGTCGTCGCAGATCCAGTTGAGGTCGTCGTCGCTCTGGATCGCGGGGTGCTCGGGGTCGACGAGGATCACCTCGTGCCACTTCTGGGAGCCGTCCTCGCCCACCCAGTAGGAGGCGAGCGTGCGGAGGTTGGGGTGCTTGCGCGAGGCGCGCTGCTCGGCGACGCGCTGGATCGACGTCCGCCGACCGAGGCGGTTGACGCCCTGGCGCTTCGAGCGCCGGCCCGCCTTGTGGCGGCGCTTGCGGGCGGTCCCCTTGCGGACGGCGACGCGAACGACGACGATGCCCTGCTTGGCCTTGTAGCCGAGTTCGCGCGCCTTGTCCAGGCGCGTCGGGCGGTCGACGCGGACGATGGCGCCCTGTTCGCGCCACTCCTGCTTGCGTCGCCACTGGAGTTCTGCCAGGGCCCCGTCGCCGGGGTCCTTCCACGCTTCCTTGATGTGGGAGTAGAAGCTTCGTGCCATGGTTTCACCACGGGCGCTTGCGATTCAGCCAGCGATCGGCGGGTTCACCGCCTCCGGGGTCGCGACGCGACCCCGCCGGCCACATTTCGTCCCGGCGAACCGGGTGCCCGCTGGCGGCCCATCGGCCAGCGAGTTGGCGGAACTACTCGGAGTTGCCGGTTAAGGGCTTCGGATCGCCGCCGAGGGCGGCTGTCGGGACCTTTCTTTCGGGCCGCTCTCGGGGCGGCGAAGGCGCCCGTCGCGCGGATGGCCACCCCCGTCGGATCGCATCACGGGCGTCCGACGCGCGCTGCAGTGACCGACATGACTAAGTGCTCCCCTTGGCGAGTAGCGACCGACAAATGTTCCCAAAAGACACGGAGGTGCTCCGGGCGGACTCCCTCGGACACGCCGCGGAACTCCTCCGGGAACACGGCCCCGACGCCCGCGTCCTCGCCGGCGGGCAGAGCCTCGTTCCCATGATGAAGTTCCGGCTCGCGGCGCCGCCCACGCTGATCGACGTGAGTTCGATCCCGTCGCCGGGCGTCCGCCTCGAGGACGACCGCGCGGTGCTGCCGGCGCTGACGACCCACGCCGAGGCGATCGACCACGACGAACTCACCGACACCTTCGACCTCGTCGACGACGCCATCCCGCAGATCGCCGACCCCCAGGTCCGGAACATGGGCACCGTCGGCGGCTCGCTCGGCCAGGCCGACCCCAGCGGCGACTGGGGGCCGGTCTGCATGGCCCTCTCCGGGCGCATCCACACGGTCTCGCCCGACGGCGAGCGCGACCTCTCCGCCGACGACCTCTTCGACGGCACCCTCTCGACGACGCTCGCGAACGACGAACTCATCGAGCGGGTCACGCTCCCCCTGCCCGACCCGGCCCACGAAGTCGGCGGGGCCTACCTGAAGGTCAAGCGCCGCCAGGGCGTCTACGCCACCGCCAGCGTCGGCGTCCACCTCGTCTTCGACGGCGACGAGGTGGTTGACGCGGGCGCGGTCGTCAACTCCGTCGGCCCCGACTACCACCACGACACCGAGGTCGAGGCGGCCCTGGAGGGGTCGGTCCTCACCGACGAGCGCATCCGCGAGGCCGCGGACCTGCTGCTCTCGAACCTCGAGGTGCTCGCGGACACCCGCGGCTCGGAGACCTACAAGCGCGACGTCGTCCGGGCGCTGTTCAAGCGCGCGGCCAAGACCGCCCAGGACCGGGCGCAGGGCCAGGACGTGGCGACCGATCCGCTAGCGCAGATGGGGGCAATCTAGATGACACAGGACGTGACGATCCAGGTCAACGGTACCGAGTACGAACGCGAGATCCCCGGGCGGATGCTGCTGGTGCACTTCCTCCGGGACGAACTCGGGATGACGGGCCCGACGATCGGCTGCGAGACAAGCTCCTGCGGCTGCTGTACGGTCCTGCTCGACGGCGACCGGGTGAAGTCGTGCACGCTGCTGGCCGCCCAGGCCGACGGTCGCTCGGTCACCACCATCGAGGGGCTGGCCGACGAGGAGCTCACCCCGATCCAGGAGTCGTTCTCCGAGAACCACGCCCTCCAGTGCGGCTACTGCACGGCGGGGATGGTGATGGCCGCCCACGACCTGATCGAGAACGAGTCGGACCTCTCGCGCGAGGAGATCAAGGCGGGCATGAACGGCAACCTCTGTCGCTGCACGGGCTACCGGAACATCGTCGACGCCATCCAGGACGCCGACCAGCGACGCTCCGAGGAGGGCGTCGCGGGGGACGACTGATGCGCCTGGAGTCCGCGGGCGACTTCTCGGTCGCCGCCTCCCGGGAGACGACCGAGGAGTACCTGACCGACGCCATCGAGGTCTGCGAGTGCCTCCCCGGCGAGATCCACGAGGTCGACGGCCGCGACGACGGCGGCGTCACCGTCCACATGACCGCCAGCCACGCCGGCGCGAGCGAGGACGTCCGCGTCCGGTTCTACGTCGACGACTCGACCGCCGGGGACGGTCGCGTCCGCTACTCCGGCCACGGCGTCGGCTCGCGCGTGAAGGTCGACCTCGAGGGGGAGTTCGACTTCGAGGAGGGCGACGACGGCGTCGACGTCGAGTGGTGGGGCGCCGCCGACGTCGGGGGCGTGCTGAGCTCGCTCAACCGCGGCGTCGCCGGCGTCGCAATCCGCCAGAAACTCGACGAGACCGCCGACAACGTCCGGACTGCGCTGGACGCCCGAGCGGACTGACCCCCGGCGCCGGGGCGTCGCTGTCTGTTCTTACTGGTACACGCGGGGAATGATCCGAACGACGCTATCCTCGTCCACGGGCGTCGCCAGCCCCCGCCCCCGGCGGACGCCGGTGTCGTCGACGTAGACGTCGACGTGGGTCGCGAGCGCGTCGCCGTCGACGACGGCGTCGCGGAGTTCGGGGCCGTACCGCTCGGCGTGGTCCTCGAGCACCGCGCCGACGGTGTCGCCCTCGAGGGCGACGCCGTCGGTCGGCGCGTCGGCGACGACGACCTGGGGTGCGCGTAGGGTGGGCATGTGTCGGAGACTGCCGGTCGGGGGAGAAAAACCCTCGCGTCGAGCCGGGCCGGGCGGAACCTTACTCCTCCTCGGCCTCCCGCTCCTCGACGTCCTCGGGCGTGATGTTCGCCGGCTCGTTCGGGTTCACCTCGTCGGCGGGGCGGCGGAACCGCTCGAGGTCCTCGCCGGTCTCGTAGTAGCGGCCCTGGACCGCCCGCTCGGCCTGGATCTCGTTCCACTCGTCCCACTCGCCCAGCGAGTAGCCGTACCACGGCGGCTCCGGGTCCAGCTCCGGCAGGTCGAGCTCCTCCCAGATCTCCCGGGCGTCCTCCATGAACTCCTGTTTCGGCAGCGAGATGGGCGGCAGGTCCTGCTTGAGCGTCGCGTCCCAGAGCACCGCCGAGTCGTTGACGACGCCGCGCTCGTTCTTCGGGGCGTGGCCGATGTTGCGCCCCTCGACGAACTCGATGTCCTCGGCGGGGTTCGACCGGTAGCTCATCGCCCAGAACAGCGCGTCGAGGTTCGAGGGGTCGATGTCCTCGTCGACCGCGACGACGATCTTCCCGTGGGCCGGCCGCAGCGACACGGTCGCGTACAGCGCGCGCCACACCTCCGAGTCGTCGGCGTCGTCGGCCATCTGGACGACCATCAGCCGCCGGAGGTTCGTCAGGGGCTCGTGGAGTTCGACGTCGACCACCGAGTCGATGTTGCACTCCCTGGTCAGGTGGTTGAAAAACAGCGGCTCCAGGGCGACCTTCTTGATGACGGAGCTCTCGCTGGGGGTCACCTGGCTGATGATCGAGGTGTAGATCGGCGACCGCCGCCGGGTGATCGCCGACACCTCGAAGATCATGTTGTACTCCTGCAGCGCCATGTAGCCGTGGGACTCCCCGAACGGCCCCTCGGGCTCGAGTTCGTCGGTGCGGACCTGCCCCTCGATGACGATGTCGGCGTCGGCGGGCACCTTCACCGGGATCGTCTTGGCCTCGACCTCGCGGATGGGCGCGCCGGCGAGCGCGCCCGCGACCGCGAACTCGTCGACCTCCATCGAGAGCGACTGGGCCGCCGTGTAGGCGATCACCGGCGGCGCGCTGACGGTGAACGCGACCGGCAGGGGCTCGCCGCGCTCGCGGGCCTTCTGCCAGTGCTCGTAGATGCCGTGGCCCTGGTAGGAGTAGATGCCCGTCCGGGTCGGGGACTTCTGCTGGCCGCGGTAGATGCCGATGTTCCGGGTGCCGGTCTCGGGGTCGTGGCTGATGCCGCCCGAGAACGACCAGTAGGGGGCGTTGTCGAAGCCGGGCGTCGAGATCGGCACCGGCAGGTGGTCGAGCCCGTGGCCCGACTCGAGGTCCTCGCCCTCGTAGACGACCTCGTGGACCGGCGCCTCCGAACTCCCGACCTCGACGGGGTCGAGCGGGTCGCTCAGCGCCGACTCCCAGGTCGCGGGGATCTCCTCGACACTCGCGCCCATCCCGGTGGCGTAGATCTCGGGGTTCGCGCTCAGCGCGCCGACGGCGACGGGCACGTCGTACGACCGACCGTTGGAGTCGACGACGTTGGTGAACAGGAACGCCTTGCGATCCTCCTCGTCGATGCCGCCGCGGAACTGCCAGCGCACCAGGGGGTGCAACTCAGTGTCCTTGTTTATCTCCCGGTCGATCCGCTCGAGGCGCCCGATCTCCTCGAGGCGCTCGAGGTGCTCGCCCATGTCGTGGTAGCCACGCTCTGACATACGCCTACTCGGGGTGACAGGGGTGCTAAATCTACCGGCTCTGAGAACGAGAACGCCGTCGCGGCTACTCGTCGCCGCCGGCTTCGCGGATCTGCTCGCGGATGTACTCCGGCGTCATCGGCGTCTTCTCGCGCACCTCGACGCCCAGCGGTCGGAGCGCGTCCTCGACGGCGTTGGCGAACACCGGCGGCGGCGAGATGGTCCCCGTCTCGCCCCCGCCCTTGTGGCCGCCGGGGGTGAACGGGTTGGGCGTCTCGATGTGGCTCATGTCGACCTCCGGGATCTCGACCGCGGAGGGGACCGTGTAGTCGACGAACGTCTGGTGGCGCGGCTGGCCGTCGTCGTCGTAGGGCAACTCCTCGTAGAGCGCGCCGCCGAAGCCGTGGGCGAGCGCGCCCATGTGCTGGCCGTAGACGACCGTCTCGTTGAGGATGTTCCCGCAGTCGTGGACGCTGACGTAGTCGTGGATCTCGAAGAGACCGGTCTCCTCGTCGATCTCGATGACGGCCACGTCGGCGGTGTACGGGAACGCCGAGAACATCCGCAGTCGCCCGTTCTCGTCGGGGTAGAAGGTGACGTTGGGGTCGCGGTAGTAGTGGGTGAGTTCGAGGCCGGGGTCCATCCCCTCGGGCAGGTCGTGGATGCGCTGGTAGGCGGTGTTGGCGACGCTCTTGAGCGTCACCCGCTCGCCCGTGCCCGTCGCCACGGCCTCGCCGCCCTCCAGGACGACGTTCTCGGGGTCGTCGCCGGCGTTGTGCGCGACGATCCCGCGGACCTTCTTGGCCAGTTCCTCGGCGGCCTCGTAACACGCCGAGGTGCCGACGACCGAGAACCGCGAGGAGTACGACCCGGAGCCGTACGGGCAGGCCTCGGTGTCGCCCTGGGTCACCTGCACGTCGTCGATCTCGACGCCGAGGGTGCCGGCGACGATCTGGGAGATGGTGGTCTCGTGGCTCTGGCCCATGTCGGCGCCCTCGGGGTAGACGTGGACCCTGCCGCCGGAGTCCATCCGCATCCGGACGGTGTAGTAGCCCGCGTTGTACGAGCCCATCCGGGTCGAACTCGAGGGCTCGACGCAGACGCCGACGCCGATGCCGAGGTAGCTGCTCGCGTCGGGGTCCTCGCGGAGTTCGCGCTGGCGCTCTCGCCAGGCGTCGTAGTCGACGTTCTCGAGCGCCTTCGAGAGGGCCTCCTCGTAGCGGCCGCTGTCGTAGCGGTTGCCCGTGATCGACTCGTAGGGGAACGCCTCGGGCGGGATGAAGTTCCGCCGGCGGATCTCCGCGGGATCCATGTCGAGTTCGGCGGCGCAGATGTCCATGATCCGCTCGATGACGTAGGCCGCCTCGCTCTTGCCGAAGCCGCGGTGGGCGCCGAACGGCGTCTTGTTCGTCGCCACCGAGTGGAGTTCGCACCGGTAGTTGCGGATGGTGTAGGTCCCCGGCAGGAACATCGTGGTCGTCATGTGGGTCGCGGGCGCGCCCTGCGGGTAGGCCGCGCCGGCGTTGGCGTAGACGGTGTCGTCCAGCGCGAGGATCTCGCCGTCCTCGGCCAGCGCCACCCGCACCTCGTGGGCCTGCTCGCGGGCGTGGCTCGTCGCCACCATGTGCTCCTGGCGGCGCTCGACCCACTTCACGGGCCGGTCGGCCTCGATCGCGAGGCTCGGGATCAGCACCTCCTCGGGGTAGAAGCCCCACTTCTGGCCGAAGCCGCCGCCGAGCTTCTCGGCGTTGATCTCGACCTTCAGCGAGTCGACGTCGAGGCTGTCCTCGACGACGGTCGTGATGACGTGCGGGAGCTGGGTCGTGTCGTGCAGCCGCAGCATGTGGTCGGCGCCGTCCCACTCGGCGACGACCGCCCGCGGCTCCATCGGCGTCCCCGTGAACCGGTGGTGCTCGATCTCCTCCTCGAGCACGTGGTCGGCCTCCGCGAACGCCCGGTCGGGGTCGCCGCCCTCGACCTCGAAGCTCACCATCTCGTTGTCGCCCCACTCCTCGTACAGCAGCGGCGAGTCCTCCGAGAGCCCCTCGCGCTCGTCGACGACCGCCGGCAGCGGGTCGAACTCGGCGGTGATGGCGTCGACGGCGTCCTCGGCGACGTAGCGGTCCTCGGCGAGGACGACCGCGACCGGTTCGCCGACGTAGCGGACCTTCCCCTCGGCCAGGGGCCGGTGGTCGTGGAACTTGATGCGCGGGTTGCCGACGTGGAACGGGTCGGTCTCCTGGAACGGGAACGGCGAGAGCGGCTTGACGAACTCCGGGAGGGTCTCGCCGCTCCAGGCGGCGACGACGCCGTCGACCTCCCGGGCGTCCGAGAGATCGACCTCGAGGATCTCCGCGTGGGCGTACGGACTCCGGAAGATGGCCGCGTGCAGCGCGTCCTCCGGCGTGTAGTCGGCGGTGAACTGGCGCTGGCCGGTCAGGATCTCCTGGTCCTCGCGGCGCGCGCCGCTGGTCTCGGTCTTCGCGGCGCTGGCGTGGCCCTGCTCTACCTCTCCGCCCGGCTCCTCAGATGACTGTGTGGGTATGCTACTCATATTCGCGCGTCGATGGTCAACCCTTCCGCAGTCCACCCTTTATAGTTACCGTCGCGGGCCGGCCGCCGGGGATCGCTCGCCGCCGGTCGGTGCCGACCACCCCGTCGGCGGTAGCTTTTTGCGCGTGCCATCGAAGGTCGCTACCACCCACCATGACTGCAGACGTGACCGGGCTGCTCTCGCCCGTGATGATCCCCTTCGACGAGGCGGGCGCGGTCGACCTCGACCGCGTCCCCGACTCGACGGCGTTCACCATCGACTGCGGCGCCGACGCCGTCGTCGCCGCCGGGACCGCCGTCGCCCAGGAGCTGACCTCGCTGACGGTGCCCGAGCGCGAGGCCCTGATCACCGAGACGGTCGCCGCCGCTGACGGCGAGGTGCCGGTGTTCGCGGGCGTCTCCCACCCGGCGCTGCCCGTCGTCGACGACCTGACCGACCACGCGCTGGCCGCCGGTGCCGACGGCCTGTTCCTGATGCCGCCGTGGGGCATCCAGCCAAGCCGGGAGACGACGATGGCCTACTACGAGCACGTGACCGAGCGGACCGACGTGCCCGTCGTCCTCTACAACAACCCCACGACCACCTTCGACCTCCCGAAGGAGTGGATGGCCGACATCATGGCGCTCGAGGGCGTCGCCTACGCCAAGGAGAGTTCGCGCAACTGGCGCAAGCTGGCGTGGCTGCTCGACGAGGTCCACGAACCGGGCGAGAAACACGTCCTCACGACCCTGGACGTGCTCTACCAGACGCTCCAGATGGGCGGGGTCGGCGCGACGATGCCGCCGCCGGTGACCGCCCCGGCCCGCGAGATCATCGACGCCTACGAGGCGGGCGACACCGAGCGCGCGCTGGCGGTCCAGCGCCACCTCTCGAAGTTCCCGCCGGGCGGCGCCCGTCTCAACGCCGCCTGCAAGGCCGCGATGGAGATCGCCGGCTGCGACGTCGGCGGCATCCGCCCGCCGTACCCCGACGTCACCGACGAGGTGTACGCGCAGATCGAGGACTGGATGGAAGACGTCGAGGTCGCGGGCTGGACGGACTGAGCGGGGACGGCGGTCCGTCGCGTTCGGCTCTTTTCGCTCAGTCGCCGCCGGTCAGCGTGTCGAGCGCGTACTCGCCGCGCTCCTCGGGGGGCACGTCGCCGATCTCGCGCATGTAGAACTTGCAGGTCCGCAGCGCGTCGGCGTTCAGCCCCGCGAGCGTGTCGACGAACGAGTCGACGGCGCCCTCGAACCCCTCCGACGGCGCGACGCGGGTGACCATCCCCATCTCGCGGGCCTCCTCGGCGGGGACGGTCCGGCCGGTCATCACCAGGTCGAGCGCGCGCTTGCGCGGGAGGAACGTCTCGATGTAGGTGAGCACGATGGTCGGCGCGAAGCCGTGGTGGATCTCGGTGAATCCGAGCTGGGCGTCCTCGGCGGCGATGGTCACGTCGGCCTGCAGCGCCAGCCCGCAGCCGAAGCCCAGCGCGTCGCCGGAGACCGCCGCCACGGTGACGCCGTCGAAGTCCCGCCACAGCTCGTTGGCGGTGAGGATCAGCGAGAGGTTCTCCCGGAAGGAGAGGTCCTCGGGCTCTTCGTCCTGGTCGCGACCGACGCAGAAGGTCTCGCCCTCGCCCCGGAGGACGAGCACGTCGGCGTCGCTGTCGCCGGCCTGTTCCAGCGCGTCGATGAGCGCCCGCATCGTCGCCAGGTTCACCTGGTTGCCCACCTCGGGCCGGCGGAAGGTGACCGTACCGACGCTGCCCTCGCACTCGAAGGTGACGAGGCCGCTCATTCGGCCACCTCCCGGGCGACGACCCGGATCGGCGCGCCGTCGCAGTCGGCGAGCTTCGTCGGCAGCGCCGCCACGTCGACCACGTCGCTCTCGAGGTCAGCGAGGTTCGTCAGGTTCTCGACGATGAGCGTGTCGTCGTCGAGCAGCGTCGTGTGGACCGGGTAGGTGAACCCCTCGGGGCGGAGCTCCGGCGGCCTGTCGGGGGTGAGAAAGTCCATGCCGACCCACGAGAGGTCCCGCTCGGTCAGCCACTCGGCCAGCTCCGTCGAGAAGAACGGGTGGTCGTAGTAGGCCTCCTCGTCGATCAGCTCCTCCCAGCCCGTCCGGAGCACCAGCGCGTCCGCGTCGGCGAGCTCGTCGGCGACGGGTTCGACGTCGGCGACCTCGATGGCGCCGCTGGGCTCGGCGTCGACCTCGTGGACGACGGCCCGGCCGAGCCACCGGTCGGGGCCGTACTCCTCGACGCTCTTGCCGTCGGCGACCGCGTGGCAGGCGGCGTCGACGTGGGTGCCGACGTGGGTCGCGAACGACACCTCGCTCACCTGCAGGGAGGTCTCGGACTGTTCGCTCAGGCGGTCGATCTCCGGGCAGGGGAGAAACGGCATCTTCGCCATGTCCGGGCGGATCGTCAGCGAGAGATCCGTCCACCCGGGGTCTGTTTCGATCATCTGACGGGCGCAACGTCGCCGATGCCGCCGATAAATCTACCGGTGAGTGGTACCAGGGGCCGCGACAACGGCTGCCAGGAGGGAAAGATTCAGGGCCCGGTCCGGGCCATACGTGAGCATGACAATCGTTCCGGCGGAGGAGTACCTGGCCGACCACGCCGGGGAGTTCGAGACGCAGGTGCCCGAGGAGTACGTCGAGTGGCGCGACGACGAGGGGGTCCCGGTCCACGAGGGGTTCTTCGTCGAGGACCTCCGCGAACTGGAGACCGGCCCCTGGGACCGCACGGGCGAGCGCGGGGCCATCGTCAACTTCTACGGCGCGGAGGGGCTCAACGACGTCCAGCTCCAGGAACTGACCCCGGGGGGGAAGACCGACCGCCAGCACCACTTCTACGAGGAGATCGTCTACGTCGCCGAGGGGTCGGGCCTGACGGTCATCGGCGAGGGCGACGCCCAGCAGACCTTCGAGTGGAGCCAGGGGGCGCTGTTCTACGTCCCGCGGGCGACGCCGTTCCGCCACGTCAACACGTCCGGCGACGAGCGCGCGCTGCTGGTCGCCTCGACCCCGCTGCCCCTGCAGTTGTTCCTCAACAAGGACGAGCAGTTCATCTTCGACCCCGGGTTCAACTACTGGGAGCGCGTCGAGGAGAGCAACTTCTACTCCGCGGAGGGGACCATCTACAGCGGCGAGTACCCGGGGACGGGCTACCACCGCGAGAAGCCGGCGCTGTGGGACGCCAACTTCGTCCCGGACGTGCTGAAGTTCGACAAGCTCTCGACGGACCTGAGTTCGGGGGTCAACTACTCGAACGTCCACTTCCCGATGCCGGACTCCTCGATGTACTGCCACGTCGGGGAGTTCCCCGTCGGGACCTACAAGATGGCCCACCGCCACGCCCCGGGTGCGCACCTGATGTTCATCTCGGGGGAGGGCTACAGCCTCATGTGGCTCGAGGACATGGAGGACAAACTGCGCTTCGACTGGGGGCCGGGCTCGATGATCGTCCCGCCGGCGGGCTGGTTCCACCACCACTTCAACACGAGCGACCAGGCCGCTCGCGACCTGGTCTGGCACGCCCCGGAACTGCACCTGTTCCAGAGCCCGCTGCTGAAGGTCGAGAACCCCAGAAACACCCTCAAGCACGCCCAGGAGGACCCCGAGATCCGCGAGGCCTTCGAGGCCGAACTCGCTGCGAAGGGCCGCGAGTCCCAGATGCCCGAGGGCGCCTACGAGAGCGAGGACTACACCCCCGACGACGAGGAGAAGCCCGAGTACGCGCCCTGAGACGGATCCCGGATTTTCCACTGGACCCACCAGCCGGCGTGCGACGCGCGACCGATCCAACCGGCGGACGACGCTCGCCCGGGCTAACCACGGGTGGGACTGAAAGGGGCTGGCCGTCTCGCGGAGCGAACCGACGTAAGCACCGCAGCCGAGCGAAGCGAGGCGAGGAGCGCAGCGAGGTGCAGCCCGCGAGACGGTCAGGGGCTTTCGAGGTCACCGTGACCGTGTTGTCTGGAGGGGCGTTCGAGGTCACCACCACCAGTCCGTCAGCAGGTGCGTTCGAGGACCCTATAGCCACGTCGCAGGTTCCCTATCCCCCGTATCGAAGCCGATTTGACCCCCGGGATCCATCGACGGCTATGAGCCTCAGAGTCGGAGCGCACGTCTCCATCGCGGGCGGCGTCGACAACGCCGTCGGCCGGGAACTCGACGTCGGCGGCAACTGCGGACAGATCTTCACCCACTCCCCGCAGGTCTGGCAGGACCCGGACATCGGCGACGAGGAGGCCGACCTGTTCCGCGAGGGCACCGAGCGCGACCTGAAGGGGCCGTGGGTCATCCACTCGTCGTACCTCGTCAACCTCTGCACGCCGAAGGAGGACCTCCGGGCGAAGTCCGTCGACTCCATGCAGGCGGAGGTCGACGCCGCGGCCAAACTCGGCATCCCCTACGTCAACGTCCACCTGGGCGCGCACACGGGCGCGGGCGTGGACCAGGGCCTCACGAACGCCGCCTCGGCGCTGGACGACCTGGACGTCCCGGAGGGCGTGACCGTCCTGGTCGAGTCCGACGCCGGCAGCGGGACCAAACTCGGCGGCGACTTCGCGCACCTGGCGACGGTCAAGGAACGGACCGACCTGGAGATCCAGTTCTGCCTGGACACCGCCCACGCCTTCGCCGCGGGCTACGACCTCTCGACCCCCGAGGGCGTCGACGAGACCGTCCGCGAGTTCGACGACGTCGTCGGCCTGGAGCACCTCCAGTGCATCCACCTCAACGACTCCAAGCACGAGTGCGGCACCAACAAGGACGAGCACGCCCACGTCGGCGAGGGGCTGATCGGCGAGGACGGCATGCGCGCGTTCGTCAACCACGAGGGGATCCGCGACCTCCCGTTCGTGCTGGAGACGCCCACCGAGGACGGCAAGAGCTACGAGTGGAACATCGAGCGCGTGCAGGAGCTCCGAGAGGAGTAGGTCGCCGCTCGAAAAATCGGGTGGGTGGTCGCCGAACCGATACGGGGAGGTCG
>JBDGUA010000044.1:0-11849 GCA_042216345.1 Haloferacaceae archaeon | reverse complement strand
CGCGCCGTCCTCGTCCACGGTCACCGTCTGCGTGGCGAGCTTGCGCGGGTCGGTGTCGCCGGTCGTCCGCAGGCGGACGGTGAGAGTGGTTCCCGCCTCGTAGTTCGACGTGCCCCGGACGGTCGCCGACGGGCCGGGATCGACGGTAACGGTGCCGTTGGTCGTCGCGAAACTGACGCTACTGGACTGTGCGCTGGTGACGCCCGCGGCCCCGGCCAGCAGGAGGCTGGCGACGAGGAATCCGGAGAGCAGGATCCGGGTCGGAGCGTCGAGTCGTTGGGGGACCATTGCAGCTGGAAGGTCGCACGGCGGGGAGATATACCCGGTCAAAGTTCAAACGGCGATTTAAGTCGCGGCGGAGAGAGGGGGGCGGGAGCGGTCCGCCGTCGGGCCCCTCCCCTCACGGGGCGATGGAAACGCGATCAGACAGACCGAGGATCGCCAGGACGACGACGCCGCCGACGAAGAACAGGAGTCCCGGTTCCGCGATCGACAGCGCGAGCCACAGCGGGCTCCCCGGATCAGCGGCGCCGACGCTGGCGGGCTCGAACAGCCCGGGGCGGGAACTGGGTAGCAGCCGGTCGACCCCGATCTGGACGGCGACGCTCACGAGCGCGAGTCCGACCAGGGCCGTCGCCCAGTCGGCGATCGAGCGCTCGAGGGCCTCCCGGTTCGCGTCGTCGGTCCCCGTGAGCACGATCGGGTCCGCGGCCGGGCCGTAGATCGTCATCTCGTTGCCCTTCTCGGAGTAGGCCGTCCCGACTGGCTCGACGACGCCCGCCGATTCGAGGTTCGAGAGGTGGTAGTGGACGTTCTGCACGGACGTACCCACCTGTCGTGCGAGCTCGGACGGGGTGGCGGGATCCGTGGAGAGCGCGCTGAACAACGCTCTGGCAGTCTCCGAGCCCAGCGCGTCGATCACCGCGTCCGTCGCGTCGTCGTCGACCTGGAGGACCGTCGGTCGGGGATCCGTCTCCGAGCGGGACCGCCCGAGGCGAGCTATCGGCGAGGACATCCCTACCGGTACCTTCGCACGGAGCTATTTCAACGTACGTGTGGGTTAAATCGGTGTTTAACCCGACCCGCTTTTGCCCTCCTCCCGACTGCGGGCACGCGCCCGCTGGACGACCGCGTCGGCGTCGATCCGCCCGTATCCCGTCGCGGAGTCGCGGCCCTTCCGGCCGACGTCGCTCGCGGTCTCCCGAAGCACTCGCGCGACGCGCGCTGGCGTCGTGGTGAGATACTGCGCCGCCAGGGCGACGATCCCCGCCGTGCGGGCCGCCGCCGCAGAGGTCCCCGCTCCGCGGGGGCCGTCCCACGGCGCCGGACGGGCCACGACGTCCACGCCAGTCTGGCCGTCTGCGGTCGGCCCCCGACCGCTGTACGGGGCGGCGCCTGTCCCGCCGTCGCGTGCGTCGACATCGAGTGCGCCGACGGCGATCACCGCGGGCATCGCGGCGGGGAAGGCGACGCTCCCCGCCGGGTGCGCCGGCGCGAGTCGATGCGTCGGCGTCGTCACCTCGACTCGAATCCCCGGCCGACCGAAGTCGGACGCGAGCCCCGAGGGGATCAGGATCTCCAGCCAGTTGTCCCCGCCGGTCAGTCGCGCGACCAGTCGGTCCCCGCGACCGCCCCCGACGGCCTCCGAGAGCGCGAGCAGGTTCCGGGTGCCGCGGTCTGTCCGCTCGTAGAGCGCGAGTCGCAACGACAGCTCCGGTGGCCCGTCGTGGGTCAGCCACCCGACGAACCGCGAGCCCGCCTGGTCCCCGTCTGCCAGGGGGCTGATCTGGATGCGACGATCCAGCCGGCCGGTCTCGCGCAGGCTGCTCCGTGCGACCGGCCGTGTCCAGTGCCCCAGCGCCGCGTTCCCCGTCGGGGCGACGACCGGTATCTCGGCCCGCGTCGCCGTACGCACCGCCTCCGTCACCAGTGACCGGGCGCCGGGCACGACTCCGTGTGCGGCGACGGGCGCGAGAACGAGGTCCACGGATCGCGCCACGCACCACGCCACCGCTCGCTCGAACGACTCCGGGCGGTCGAACGTCCCCAGATAGAGGTCGGCGTCCGGCGCGATGTTCGTCACCGTCGTCGCGACCGCCGTGCCGTGTGCGCCCCCCGAGGCGGAGCCGGTCCGACTGAACGACGCGACGTCCGCGACGGATCGGCGTATCGATTCCTCGCCCAGGTCGACCCCCGTCGGGTCGAGGATGCCGACGGAGACCCCCTCGCCAGTGATCCCCGCGGCGTGTAACCGCTCGAAGGGATCGGGGTCCCCTGGATCGACCCTCCCCGAGCTCCCGTCCCGGGAATCCGATCGCGAGGTCGGTCCGGAACCGAGGTCCGGAACCGGTAGCGTCGCCGCGATGGCGGCGAGCGCCCCGCCACCGAGCGTCAGGGCTCGCCGTCGGTCGATTCCGCCGGACGCTGGAGGGCCGTCTGACACTGCTGTCCCTGACTATTCGCGCCCCGCGATTGAATGTGGCGACCGAGCGGCTGGCCCGACGGCCGGTAGCGTAAACGCCGTTCGAAGCATCCGGTGGCTCTTAGATGCACCCGTCCGTTGGCACCCCCGTATGCCCTCCCGAACGCGCAGATATCGATCGGCACCGACGGGGTGGTCCCCGTGACGACCCGGAGCCGCGCCGTCGTCGTCGCGGTCCTCGTGCTCACGGTCGGCCTGGCTGGATCGTCGTCCGTCGCCGGGGCCGCGAGTTCGACTGACCCCGGGGGCCGGATCACGCTGAATCAGACGAACGGAAGCGTAACCGTGTCCAACGGCACGTCGCAGGTGCTCTCGGGCACTGCAGCCTACCGGACGGGAACCGAACTCGTCGTGCGGGTGAGAGCCACGGGCGAGACCCAGCCGCGGTTCCTCAAGACGAAGAAAGCGGTCGTGACCGGGGACGGGACCTGGGCCGTCGCTTTCGACTTCTCGGCACAGTCGGCGGGGGACACCTTCACCGTCACCGTGCTCACGGAGAACGACTCCGCGTCGGTCTCGGCCGACGGCGACGTCGTCGCCTGCGGTGAGAGCTGTGCCGACCAGCCCCCCACCGGCACGCCGACCCCGATCCCCGAACAGACGCCCACGACGACGTCGCCGCCCGACCGGGCCGCTGTCGCGCTCGACGAGGCCGTCGTGCTCGCGACGGCGGGCGACGTGGCCGCGATCGATCTCCGCCTCCACGGGACCGACACCGCAACGCTGGTCGTAGGTGCAGCCGACGACTCGGACTATCGATTGACCGCGACGATCACGGACGCGAACGACGACGGCGAGGCGACGGTCTTCGTGAACACCGCGCTGGCGGGCCGCGAGGGTCCCACGGCGAGTAGTTCCCCGAACGACACGCTCGGCGACCAGTCGGAGACGAACCGCTCGTCCGCGCTCGCCCCCGGTGACTACCCGATCACGGTGTATTCGGGCACTGCCGCGGACGGGACCCCGAGCACGGTCGCGACGCTCGTCCTCCAGGAGTCACAGGGATCGGAGTCGACCGCTACCGTCACACCGACTCCGGGTCCTGGTGGCTTCACCGGGCTGTTCACGGGGCCGACCGGGACGTTCCTGGTCAGCGGCCTCTTCCTCGTCGCTGGCGGGGGCGTCGCCTTCCTCATGGTCCGGTAGTGACGCCCCTCTCGATCGTTCACGTTCGCATCCACGGCTGATTTTCGCGACCGATTTATGCCGCGGCGCCGCCAACGCCGACGTATGCGCGTCGTCTCCATCCTCCCCTCGGCCACCGAGATCCTCTACGCCCTCGGGGTCGAACCGGTCGGCGTCTCCCACGAGTGCGACTACCCGCCCGCGGCGGCGTCGGTGCCCGCGGTCAACCGCTCCCGGGTCGACCCCGAGGCCGGTAGCGACGAGATCAACGACCAGGTCGACGAGGCCGTCGCCGACCACGGCAGCGTCTACGAGATCGACGACGAGACCCTGCGGGACCTCGACCCCGACGTGGTCGTCACCCAGGGCGTCTGCGACGTCTGCGCGGTCGACCGGGTGCTGGTCCGCGAGGCCGTCGAGCGCCTCGACCTCGACTGCGACGTCCTCACGACCGACCCGCACAGCCTCGCCGACGTGCTCGCCGACGTCGAGCGCTTCGGCGAGGTCCTGGGGCGCCAGGAACAGGCCCGGGCGGTCGTCGCCGAACTCCGGGATCGGATCGAGCGCGTGGAAGAGCGGGTCGCCCTCGCGGACCGCCGGCCCCGGGTGTCGGTCCTCGACTGGATGGACCCCGTGATGGTCGCGGGCCACTGGATGCCCGACCTCGTCGAGCGCGCGGGCGGGACGTACGGCATCACCGAGCCCGGCGCGCACTCGGTCCCGCTGGAGTGGGACGTCGTCCGCGAGTTCGACCCCGAGGTGCTGGTCGCGGCCCCCTGCGGGTTCGACGTCGACCACGCCCTCCGGGACGTCGCGGACCTGACGGGCCGCGAGGGCTGGGCGGACCTGGCCGCGGTGCGCGAGGGGGCCGCCTACGCCATGGACGGCAACCAGTACGTCAATCGCCCGGGCCCCCGGCTCGTCGACACCCTTGAGTACCTCGCCAGCGTGATCCATCCCGACCAGTTCGAGTCGCCGCCCGCCGACGCCGTCCGCCCCATCGAGACGCCGCACGTGGAGATCTGAGGGAGGGGCTCGGGGGCGTCGCTCCGAAGTCGGCCCCCGCTCCCGCCCGCACACCGACCCGCTTTTCATATCGACCGCCGTAGCCGCGTCCGTGCGACGGTTCTCGCCCGAATACCTCAGTCGGACCCGGGAGGGCATGTGGGCCGGCGAGCGGGAGGCGCTGGCCGACCTCTCGCTGTCGACCCGCGAGCGCGTCGTCGACGTGGGCTGCGGCACTGGCGAACTCAGCCGCGTCCTCGCCGAGGAGGCGCCCGGCGAGGTCGTCGGCGTCGACGCCGACCCAGCCCTCCTGGCGGTGGCCCGCGAGGAGACCGGCCTCCCGGTCCTCGCCGGCGACGCCACCCGATTGCCGTTCCCCGACGACGCCGCGGACCTGGTGGTCTGCCAGGCGCTGTTGATCAACCTCCCCGACCCCGCCGCGGCGGTGGCGGAGTTCGCCCGCGTCTCGTCGGACCTGGTGGCCGCGGTCGAGCCCAACAACGCCCAGGTCGGCGTCGACTCGACGGTCGCCCGCGAGGTGACCCTCGAGGAGACGGTCCGTGAGGCCTACCTCGCGGGCGTCGGCACCGACGTGGCCCTCGGCGACCGGGTGGCCCGGCTCTTCGAGGACGCGGGCCTGGCCGACGTGCGGAGCCGGCGGTACCACCACCAGAAGCTGATCGAGCCCCCCTACGACGAGGTGGAACTGGAGGACGCCCGGCGCAAGGCCAGCGGCGAGGGCCTGGCCGAGCACGAGACGGAACTCCGGGCGGTCCTCTCCGACGACGAGTACGACCGCCTCCGCGCCCGGTGGCGCGAGATGGGCCGGGAAGTCATCGAGCAGATGCAGGACGGGCAGTACCGCCGCGTCGAGGTCGTCCCCTTCGACGTGACGGTCGGGCGGGTTTCGGACGAGTGAGGCCAAAGTTTCACCACGGCGCGCGCAGCGCGCACCTCGTGTGCGCGCGAGCAGGCGCGAGGGACGAGTAGCGCAACCGAGCGAGCGGAGCGAGCGAGGTGAGCAACGCAGTCGGCTGGGGAGGGTGTGGCCGCGGGGCGGTCGCGGCGGGCGGGACTGAAAGGGGCTGGCCGTCTCGCGGAGCGAAACGACGCAAGGACCACAGGCGTGAGCGAACGAAGTGAGCGAACGCCGAGGACCGCAGCGAGTTGCAGCCCGCGAGACGGCCAGGGGCTTTCGGGGTCACCGCGCCAACTCCGTAGGCAGGGGCTTTCGAGGCACCTGAGACTCGTCCATGCGCCGAGACGTTCGAAATCGTCGAGGCAGAATACCGTGTTCCGTCGACCGCACGAACGTCGTCTCGGACCCGAAACGCTTACCCGCCCCACGCGCCCATCCACAGGTATGAGCAGTGGGCAGAACAGCGGCGGCCTGATGTCCAGCGCGGGCCTGGTCCGCTACTTCGACGCCGAGGACCGCAACGCCATCCGCATCGACCCCAAGAGCGTCTTCGCGTTCGGCGTCTTCATCGGCGTGCTGGTGATGGTGCTGAACGCCGTCGCCTTCTGACGCGGATGCTTCGTGCGGGCGTCGTCGCCGTCCAGGGCAACGTGAGCGAACACGCCGCCGCCGTCGAGCGCGCGGGCCGCGCCCACGGGCGCGAGATCGACGTCGTCGAGATCCGCGACGCCGGGCTCGTCCCCGAGTGCGACCTCCTCCTGATGCCCGGTGGCGAGTCGACGACCATCTCTCGGCTCCTCCACAAGGAAGGCATCGCCTCCGAGATCGTCGCCTTCGCCGAGGCGGGCAAGCCAATCCTCGCCACCTGCGCGGGGCTGATCGTGGCCGCCCGCGACGCCAACGACGAGCGAGTCGATACCCTCGATCTGATCGACGTGACCGTCGACCGCAACGCCTTCGGGCGACAGAAGGAGAGCTTCGAGGCACCCCTCGACGTCGAGGGGCTCGAGGAGCCCTTCCCGGCGGTGTTCATCCGCGCGCCCCTCATCGACGAGGTCGGCGAGGGCGTCGAGGTGCTGGCCGAGTGGAACGGCGATCCCGTGGCGGTCCGCCAGGGCAACGTCCTCGGGACCTCCTTCCACCCCGAACTCACCGACGACGTCCGGATCCACCGGCTGGCCTTTTTCGAGACGGCGGCCGCCGAACTCTGAGCCCCCCCGCGGATAATTCACGCGCCGACCGGCGTCCGCACCGGCGCTGGCCGTCCGACGGTGTCGCCGTCTGTCGGTGTCGCCGTCGCTGCCGCTGAACGAAGCACAGTTCTCCGAGGAGCCTGACGCGTCGCCAGCGTGTCGAATCCGAGAGGGGGGTGGCGACCCATGGATCCAGTCGGGCATCGCGGCCCCCTCCCAGTCCTACATGGTCCGGCAGCACGACGAGTGCTGGTGGCCGTCGATCGTGCCGCGGGTCGGCCGGCGTCGGCCGGTCCGCGCTGGTGGGTGCCTGACCGACGGCAAGTGTTCGTTCGAAAACCTGATTTATAAATCCGTTGTTCGAGGACACATCCGACGTAAAAAGGATGTTCGATAGGCGGTGTCCTCGCTGTCGGGGTCGAACCACAATCGATTTTGGCGCAGAGCCGAGCACGTGGACAATGAGCCCTCCCACCGTCGATCCGCGCCTCTCGGTCCGCCGACTGTTGCTCGTCGTGATCTTTCTCCTCGGGAGCTGCGTCGTCTTGCTGAGCGAGATCGTCAACGCCACGAGTGGGTTCACCACGACGATCGGCGAACTCGGCGTGCTCGTCGGCGGGGTCGTGACCCTCGGTTCGCTCGTGGCGCTCTACGACAGCGTCTCCCGGGCCGGCGACGCGGACGGTCGCGACGACTGACGGGCCAGTCCGGTTCTCCGCGGTCCCGGGATCGAAGCGCATCCTTTTCACCCTCCTGTGCCGTCTCCGCGAGTATGACCGACGGTTCCGACGCGGACGTCCTGGACGAGCTCTTCGAGACGATCGAGCAGCGAAAGCGCGACCTCCCGGAGGACTCCTACACGGCGTCGCTGTTCACCCACGAGAAAGGGGAGAACCGGGTGCTGGAGAAACTCGGCGAGGAGGCGACCGAGATCGTCCTCGCCGCCAAGGACGACGACCGCGAGGAACTCGCCCACGAGAGCGCCGACTTCGTCTACCACCTGCTGGTCCTGCTGGCCATGAAGGACATGGACCTCGCGGACCTCCGCGGGGAACTGCAGAGCCGGTTCTGACGCGGGTCGCGACCTACCGCTGGCCGCCCCCTCTCCGTCTCCTCACCGTTCTCCGTCCCGTCCGCGGATCCAGGCGTCGTTTCCGTACTTCTCGGCGACGCGCTCGCGCGCGCGGTCCAGCTCCGCCTCGGACCAGGACCCGTCGTAGGCGTCGGCCCACCCGGCGAGCGAGCGCTCGACCGCGCGGACGGCGGTCTTGCGCGTCGCCGCCGTGTGTTCGTCGACCGCCGTGACGCGCTCGCGGAACGCCTCGACGGAGACCCCGGGGTCGTCGAACACCGCGAGGTGGCGCTCGGGTCGCGCGGAGAAGGTGATCGAGCCGTGCTGGACGACGGCGCCGCGGCGGCGGTACTGGGCGGTGCCGCTGATCTTCCGCGCCTGGCCGCCGGCGTGTTCGCCGGGCACGACCACGTCGTGGGCGGGGTGCAGTTCCCGCAGGTAACACGCCGGCTGATACAGCTCCGGCCTCTCCTCCTCGGCGAACTCGACGGGGACGTCGAGCCACTCGAACGCGCGGAGGATCGGCTCCAGCAGGAGCCGGTAACAGTCCATCAGATCCCCCGGCAACGCCTCCGTCGGTGCCGTGATCGAGTAGGAGATGTCGCCGACCACGTCGTGGTAGATCCCGCCGCCGCCGGTCTGGCGGCGTGTCACGTCGACCCCCTGGGTCTCGCAGTAGTCCCAGTCGACCGTCTCTGCGCCCTGGTTGTACCCCAGCGATAGCGCCCCGGGCGACCAGCGGTAGACCCGGACCGTGCAGGGCCCGCCGTCGGCGGCGGTCTCGGCGGCCACCTCGTCCAGCGCCATCTGCATCGCCCCCGGCCGACCCTGCTCGCGGATCAACCGCCAGTCCATCTCGGCGACGTCGCTCATACCTTGAGTGCGGACGTACCGCTCAATAGGGTTTCCGACTAGGTGGCCCTCGAACTCAGGCCGTCCGCTCGCTCCGATCTGGGAGCTGGCGCTGGAGGTACGCCCACATCCGGTCCATGCTCGACTCCGAGAGGATCACGTCTTCGATCATCGTCCGGATCGACTCCTCGGGGCCGGTGTAGTACCGCGGGGAGCCGAACAGCTCGGCCCACGCCTGGTAGCGGGCGTTCATCACGAGGTAGACCGTCCCGAGGACCGCCGGCTTCAGCCCCTCGCCGACGACGTTGGCGCCGTGGGCCTCCAGTAGCTGCGCCCGGCAGTCGCCGAGGGTCGCGGCCATCCGGTCGGCCTCCTCGCGGTTCGTGATCAACAGCCCGTACTCCGGGTCGTACTCGCGGAAGGTGGGCACGCCCGCGTGGAACAGCGCGGCCATCCGGAAGACGGGCCGAAGCTCAACGTCCGAGACGGTGTAGGGCATGATCTCCGGGGCGTGATGGTGGACGACCGCGTTCACGTCCTCGCGGGCGCGGTAGATCGCAGTGTGGATCACCGCCTCCTTGTAGACGTCGTCGGGTTCGCCCTCGAGCACCTCACCGTCGGTCGAGAGTCGCATGACGTCGCCGGCCTCGACCAGGCCGGGGCTCTTGGCCGCGGAGATCAACACGTCCCCGCTCTCGGGGTCGCGGACGCTGACGTGGCCGAACCCCTCGATGATGCCCTCGTTCGCGAGGATGTGGTTCGCGGTGACCAGTCGGGTGCGGAGGTCGTCGCGCATACCCTCCGCTCGGCGTGCCGTGGGAAACAGTTTTGGGTCGAGTTAGCAATGCCCTCACATGGCCAGCGCAGACAGCCAGGGATCCGCCGACCTACACGCGGAACTGACGACCTACGACTGCGAGGTCCACACCTACGACACCTTCCCCCGCGTCGTCGAGTACGTCGACGACGAGACCGTCCGGGAGAACGAGAAGGCGGGCTACACGATCGGTCCCGACGAGTGGGGGCCGCTCCCCTGGGACGGCTGGGACCGCCGCGCCCACGGCCGGATCCAGCAGGACACCCTGAAGATCCAGTGCGCCGAGGACTACGACCCGAAACTCGAGGAGTTCGGCATCGACAGGGTCGTCTTCTCGCCCGGATTGGGGTTCAAGACCTTCCAGATCCCGGACGACAACACGCGCGCGACGTTCATGCGCGCGATGAACGACTACATCGTCGACCAGTTCGTCCGCGAGGACGACGTCCACTTCGCGAAGATGCTGATCGTCCCCGACCTGCCCCAGGAGAGCGCCCGGGAGATCGACCGCGTCGCCGGCACCGACGGCATCGTCGGCATCTTCAGCGCGGACCTGCTGGACTACCCCCTCGGCCACGACCGCTACGCGCCGGTGCTGGAGGCGGTCGAGCGCGCGGGCCTCCCGCTGTTCCTCCACAGCGACAGCAGCGTCTACGCCGGCTTCCCGACCGGCGACTTCCAGTTCGGCACCTTCCTCGAGCACCACGCCCTGGTCCACCCGTTCCTCAAACTCTGGCACGCGACCAGCGTCATCCTGCAGGGGGTCCCTGAGCGCTACGACATCGACATCTGCTTCATGGAGGCCGGCCAGTCGTGGATCCAGATGCTCGCGAACCGCCTCGACCGCGAGTACGTCGAGCGCCCCCACGACGCCCCGGAACTGACGAAGCTCCCCAGCGAGTACCTCTCGGAGTTCTACTACACGACCCAGCCGCTGGAGGAGAGCAAGGAGCCCGGGCAACTGGCCGAACTCGTCGAGCGCTACGACCTCGAGGACCAGCTCTGCTTCACCGGCGACTACCCCCACTACGACTTCGACGCGCCGAGCGCCGTCCTCGACCACCCGCACCTGAGCGACCACCTGAAGACCAAGATCCTCCAGGACAACCCCCGGGAACTGCTCGGGATCTGAGCGTCGACGCCGCGGGCTGACTACCGATCCTCCGTCGACGGCGTGTGGACTCCGCGGTTCCCCGTGATCGCGATTCTCCGTGACTCTCGCGATTCTCTATGCCCGCTCCGTTCGTGACTATCGGCCCTGCCGTGGCGAGCGCGTCGCCTCGGCGTGGGGCGCGCACCGCGAACCGGATTTGCTATCGCGACATGTCGTTTATCACCTGTCGACTCGGGGTCCTTTTACGGCTCAGCGACCGACTAGCGGGCATGGTGCGCAACGTCGCGGGCGTGATGGCCGAGTTGGAGCCCGAGGACTTCTACCTCCTCTCGGGCATCGAGCAGGGCATGCGCTTCAGCAAGTGGGTCAACCGGGGGAAACTCCCCGAGTTCTCGGGGCTGACCGCCGAGGAGGTCGACTACCGACTTGACCGCTGCATGAAGCGGGACCTGATCCAGCGCAAGACCATGCAGTACGAGGGGTACCAGCTGGCGGTCGAGGGCTACGACGCGCTGGCGCTGCGGGCGTTCGCCGAGCGCGAGACCATCCAGGGCGTGGGCTCGCCCCTGGGGGTCGGCAAGGAGAGCGACGTCTTCGAGGTGCAGTCGTACCGACCGCTGGCGCTGAAGTTCCACCGCGAGGGGTACACGAACTTCCGGGAGGTGATGAAAGAACGCGACTACACCGCGGACCGCCAGCACGTCTCCTGGCTCTACACCGCGCGCAAGGCCGCCGAGCGCGAGCACGAGGCCCTGACGACGCTGTACCCCGACGTGTCGGTCCCCCGACCGATCGACCAGAACCGCCACGCCATCGTGATGGAGAAACTCGAGGGCGTCGAACTCGCGAAGGCGAGCTTCGAGGACGAGCAGGTCGTCGGCGCCCTCGAACTGATCCTCCGGGAGATGCAGGACGCCTACGCCGCCGGCTACGTCCACGCCGACATGAGCGAGTACAACGTCTTCGTCGCCGAGTCCGGCATCACGATCTTCGACTGGCCCCAGGCGGTCCCGACCGACCACGAGAACGCCCGCGAACTGCTCGAGCGCGACGTCGACAACGTCGTCGCCTACTTCCGGCGCAAGTATCCGCGCCACGTCCCCGAGTCGCTCGATATCGCCGGCCTCGCGGCCTCACTGGCGGATGGAGAGTTCGCCGGGATTTCACCGTTCGCAGACGAGTAAACGCTATTCTGCTATAGAAAATCCGCCCGCGGCAGGGTTCACAGTTTCGGAGGGTGGTTCAAAACTGGCTACATCGTGTCTGATTG
>JBDGUA010000041.1:0-37413 GCA_042216345.1 Haloferacaceae archaeon | reverse complement strand
TGATCTCACGAGCTCAGGCTGTGCCCGCTGTTGCGTCCTCGGGTTAAACACGTACTTTTTTTTAATTGGGTGATTACGGATGGTAGTGAAAATCGGTGGACCCCCAGGATCGAACGCGGATCGACGACGCCTTCGACGCACTGGCGAACAGGTATCGGCGACGAGTTCTCGTCGCACTCGCCCGACGCGACCCCCAGTCCGGCGCCCTCAAGGTCCCGGAAGCGGTTCTCCCCGCTGACGGATGGTCAGAGGGCCTGGAGATCGTATTCTACCACGTCCATCTCCCGAAGCTCGAGGATCGGGGGTTCGTCGAGTGGGACCGGGAGGCCCGCACGGTTGCCCCGGGACCGGCGTTCGAAGCGATTCGACCGCTCGTTGAGCTGATGGACGAACACAGCGACCAGCTCCCGGACGACTGGCGCTAGCAGTCGAGGACGGATCTGCCCTCGAAGTTGCACCGGATGCGGCCCCTGGCGGCGGGGAGGTCGGACAGGCAACTGCGGCGGACGGGGGGCTGCGGTCCGAGAGCTTCCAGGTTGCACAGGTCGACGGCTGGGACCACCCGACTACTTCAACACATTCGACATCGATGTCTCGAGTTCAATGCCCTCGAACACGTACGATCCGGGTGAGAGCGCACTCCCCACCGGGCTGCCCGCCCGAGACGGGGACATAAAAGTGTCTCACAGGAAACATCACCGATGGTCACCACGATTACCGACATCCGGATCAGGGCGGACCAGTTCCCCCTCGGGCGCATCTTCCGGGAGTACCCGGACATCGAGATCGAACTCGAGCGCATCGTCCCGACTAGTCGGGAGGTCATCCCGCTGTTCTGGGTCGCAACCGAGAGCGAAGAGGCGGTCGAAGAGACGTTGAAGGACGACCCGCTCGTCGAGGAGATCGTCCAGCTCACCCGGACGCCCGACCGGATCCTCTACTCGGTCAACTGGAGCCCCGACATCGACGCACTCGTGCGCACGATCGTCGACCTCGGGGTCGACGTGTTGACCGCGGAAGGGACGGCGAACTTCTGGGAGTTCCGCCTCCAGTTCACCAATCGCGAGCAGCTGAGCCAGTTCCGGCGCGCCTGTGAGGGGGACAATATCGACATCGAGCTGCTGCGGGTCTACAATCCGATGGTGCCGCCCGAGCAGGGGCCGCTCTCGCCCGAACAGGCCGACGCCCTCTCCACGGCCTACGAGAACGGCTACTGGGACGTCCCGCGGGGGATCACGCAGACCGAACTCGCGGAGCTGGTGGGCATCAGCGACAACTCGATGTCCCAGCGGCTCCGGCGGGGCGTGAAGGTCGCCGTCGCGGAGATGCTGTACGGGACCGGAAACCAGCAACGCCAGCAATCGAGGGAGTGATCGGAGTGACGATCGGACTGCAATCACGGTCGTGGCGGGGACCGTCAGCGGGGGTGGGGTGACGTGGTCACCATCATCACCGAGATCCGGATTCCGGCGGACCAGTTCCCCCTCGGGCGCATCTTCCGGGAGTACCCGGACATCGAGATCGAACTCGAGCGAATCGTTCCGACGGACGAGGCGATCATCCCGCTGTTCTGGACGGAATGCGACGACGAACGCGCGGTCGAGGAGACGCTTCGGTCGGATCCGCTCGTCGAAGCGGTCGCCCAACTCACGCGGACGGAAGACCGGATCCTCTACTCGGTCGACTGGAGTCCCGACGTCGACGCGCTGGTCGAGACGCTCGTCACCCTCGGTGTCGACGTCCTGTCAGCCGACGGGACCGCCGAGTACTGGGCGTTCCGCCTCCAGTTTCGCGAGCGCGCGGACCTGAACCGGTTCCGGAGAGCCTGTCGGGACCACGGGATCGACGTGGAGCTCCTTGAGTTGTTCAATCCCCTCATGCCGTCGGAACGAGGGCCGCTCACAGCCGAGCAGAAGGACGTCCTCGCCACGGCCTACGAGAACGGCTACTGGGACGTTCCCCGGACCGTCACCCAGCAGGAACTGGCCGATCTCATCGGCATCATCGACTCGGTGCTGTCTCGACGCCTCCGGGACGGCGTGAAACTCGCGGTGGAGCTGGTACTCTACGGCTCGAGTGGGAAGCCCTACGAGTCGGTGCCCCCCGACGAGTCCCGGTAGCCTGACACTCGAAATCGCGAGTCGCATATAACGCCTCTCGGCCTCGAGAGACACCGAAAAGCCTGCCCGGGGCGAACGTGTATAGAGATGGTGCCGAGGCAATCTGGTGGGACCGCCCGCCACACCCGACGGCAACGATATCGAATGGCATCGTGCGCGAGAGACCTGATGGACTGCGTGGGAGTCGAACCATGACGAGTACCGACGCCCCGGAAGGGACCGGAAGAGATCACTCGACGTATGACCAGGCGCGCGGTGAGTCGCTCACGTTCGCCATCGTCGAGGCGGTGGCACGCGTGAACGACGTGGATCCGATCGATCTGGACCCGCTCCAATCAGTGGTCGATCCCGACGCGCTGGAGAAGCTCGTGTCGTCACTCGAGGGGTCGGCGTCCCGGGACGAGGAGTGGCGCACCGAATTTTCGTTCGAGGGGTGCCACGTGGAGATCACGTCGAGTGGTGAGGTGGCTGTGCGTCGAGAACCGCCGGGTGGACGTGGCACGGTCTCGACCGAAGCGGAGTTCGAGGACGCCCTCGCGCACCTCATTCGTGAGGCCGAGGCCAACGGGGTCGCCGTCGACGGAGGGTGGGCGTGTCGGGACGGGTCAACGTCCCCGACGTGGGGGATCGAGATCTACGAGGTCGGCGAATCAGAGCAGCAGTAGTGGCAGGACCCGGCGCACCCCGGCGGGTCGTCCAGGCGGCTCGAGTCGTACTCGACTCCCGGGGCGCAACCGCCTCGTGAGCTGAGCGAACGCAGCAGCGCCACCCGCCGAGGCTGGGACCCCGATCGCATCCGAACCCCCGACCGGCCGACTTTTAGCCGTCGTCGCTCTCCGTTCGACCATGACCGACTTCGACCCCGAGAAGTTCGAGGACAAGTACGTCCACTACTTCCCGGAACTCCAGCGCGCGTACAAGAACGCGTTCAGCACGATGAACGAGGAGTACGACTCCCAGTTGATCCACGGGATCGACCAGCAGGTGCTCAACGAGAGCGAGCCCTTCTACGAGGACGGCGAGTTCACCGTGGCGCTCCCGGAGAACCCCCGCGAGCGGCTCACCGCGGTCCTCGTCGACGACGAGAAGTTCGAGCAGGTGCTCGAGCGCTACGTCGACGAGATCGAGTCCGAACTCTACCGCGTGTTCGGCCTGGAGGAGTGAGCCAGGGGGCCGCCGCAGACCTCGACGGGGCGGGAAAGCCGGCGAGCGCGACCACACCGGCATCGCTTCCGCCGGGGGCGTTTCTCGACCGAACCAAAGGCCTAAGCGTCTTCACTGCCAATCCACGAACATGAGCACGGAGACCCAGGAGAGCGAGGACGACCTGCGCGAGCGGGTGACGAACTTCCTGCGCCGGAACTTCCCGCAGATCCAGATGCACGGTGGGAGTGCGGCGATCCAGGAACTTGACCGCGAGACCGGCGAAGTCCGGATCCAGCTCGGCGGCGCGTGTTCGGGCTGTGGCATCTCCCCGATGACGATCCAGGCGATCAAGAGCCGGATGGTCAAGGAGATCCCCGAGATCGAGTCGGTCATCGCCGACACCGGCATGGGCGGCAGCGAGGGGATGGCCGGCGGCTCCACCCCCTCCTTCCCCGGCGAGTCCAGCGACGACCTCGGCGGCGAGGACGACGAAGGCCCCCAGGCCCCCTTCTAAGGCCGAGCAGTTCTCCCGTTTTCGACCGCCGGTAGCGACGGCGCTTCCCGGCAGGTGCGAGAGCCGCACAGACAGCCGCAACTGTCGACCTGCTGGCCCGCCGATCGGGTCGGGACGACGAGTCCGTAACTCAGGGTTATAAGATGCTGGAGAAATATGCGTACTACACATGACTCGTGGCTTTCACACCCGGAGCCTCCACGCGGGCCAGGAGCCGGACGAGGCGACGGGTGCGCGCGCCCCGCCGATCTACCAGACGACCTCCTACGCCTTCGAGAGCGCCGAGCGGGCCGCCGACCTCTACGCCCTGGAGGCCGAGGACTACGTCTACTCGCGGATCGCCAACCCGACCACCACCGTGCTGGAGGACCGCCTCGCCGACCTGGAGGGCGGAGTCGCCGCCGTCGCCACGGCGTCGGGGATGGCCGCACTCGACGCCGCGACGAGCGTACTCGCCCGCGCGGGCGACAACGTCGTCGCCTCGTCGGACATGTACGGCGGCACCTCGACGTACTTGACCAAGATGGGCTCGCGCCGCGGGATCGAGACACGCGTCGTCGACACGCTGGAGTACGACCAGTACGAGGCGGCCATCGACGACCGGACGGCGTTCGTCCACGTCGAGACCATCGCCAACCCCTCGCTGAAGACGCCGGACTTCGAGCGCATCGCCGAGGTCGCCCACGAGCACGCGACGCCGCTGGTGGTCGACAACACCTTCGCGACGCCGGCGCTCTGTCGCCCCCTCGAACACGGCGCCGACGTGGTCTGGAACTCCACGACCAAGTGGATCCACGGCTCGGGCACGACCGTCGGCGGCATCCTCGTCGACGGCGGCACCTTCCCCTGGGACCACCCCGACGCCGACTACGACGAGCTCTCGGGGGAGAACCCCGCCTACGGGATCGACTTCACCGAGCGCTTCGGCGAACGCGCGTTCGCCGCGGCGGCCCGCCAGCGCGCGCTGCGCACCCTCGGCAACCAGCAGTCCCCGTTCGACGCCTGGGTGACCCTCCAGGGCCTGGAGACGCTCCCGCTGCGGATGGACAAGCACTGCGAGAACGCGCGGATCGTCGCGGAGTTCCTCCGGGACCACGACGAGGTGGCCTGGGTGACCTACCCGGGGTTCGCCGACCACCCGACCCACGACAACGCCAGCGCGTACCTCGAGGACTACGGCGGGATGCTCACCTTCGGCCTGGAGGCGGGCTTCGAGGCCTCCAAGCAGCTCCCGGAGGCGGTCGAACTGACCTCGTTCCTGGCGAACATCGGCGACGCGAAGACGCTGATCATCCACCCCGCCTCGACCACCCACGCCCAGTTGAGCGAGGACGAACAGCGCGCCGGCGGCATCACGCCCGACATGCTCCGGCTCTCGGTCGGCATCGAGGACCCCGAGGACGTCGTCGCCGACCTCCGGCGGGGAATCGAGGCGGTGACGTCGTGAGGCCGACTCACGTCGCGCTGGTGGAGTCGACTCCCGCCGCGTTCGTGGCACCGAACCCTGCCGCGTTCGTGACGCCGAACCCTGCCGCGTTCGTGACGCCGAACCCTGCCGTGGCCCCGAAACGGCCCCGGTTCGGGCGTCTCGATGGCGACACGCTGAAAGCGCTCGGCGCCGGAGGTGGGGCCGAATGACCCCGGTCGAAGCCGACGTCGTCTCCCTCGGCGAGTTCACCTTCGAGTGCGGCGAGTCCATCGACGACCTGGAGATCGCCTACGAGGCCTACGGCGAGTTCGACGGCGACAACGCCGTCCTGATCTGTCACGCCCTCACGGGCAGCCAGAACGTCGCGAGCCTGGGCGCGGCGAGCAACACGGCGGGCCAGGCCCGCGCGTGGTGGAACGACATCGTCGGCCCGGGCAAGGCCATCGACACCAACGAGTACTACGTCGTCTGCGCGAACGTCCCCGGCTCCTGCTACGGCTCCTCCGGGCCGCCCTCGGCCGGCCCGGACGGCGAGCCCTACGGGACTGACTTCCCCCCGGTGACCATCTCGGACTGGACGCACGCCCAGCGCGCCCTGCTGGACTCGCTCGGCGTCGGGCGGCTGCACGCGGTCGTCGGCGGCAGCGTCGGCGGGATGAACGTCCTCGACTGGGCCGAGGAGTACCCCGACGACCCCGAGCGGATCGTCTCGGTCGCCGCGGCGGCGCGGCTCGACGCCCAGTGTCTCGGCCTCAACGCGGTCGCCCGACGGGCGATCCAGACGGACCGCAACTGGAACGGCGGCGACTACTACGGCGGCGACCACCCCGACCAGGGGCTGGCGCTGGCCCGCCAGCTCGGCCACATCATGTACCTCTCGAAGGAGTCGATGGACCAGAAGTTCGGCCGGCGCGCGGCGGGCCGCGACGCCTACAGCGAGCTGTTCCCGAGCGACCGCGCCGCCGCCTTCTTCCCCTACCGCGACGTGGAGTCGTACCTCGACTACCAGGCCGAGAAGTTCGTCGACCGCTTCGACGCCAACTCCTACCTCTACCTCATGCGGGCGATGGACGACTACGACCTCGCGGAGGGGTACGAGGACGTCGCCACCGCGCTGGCGGCCTTCGAGGGCGAGGCGCTGCTGCTGTCGTTCACGGGCGACTGGCACTTCACGGTCGGCCAGTCCGAGCGCCTCGCCGAGGCGTTCCGGTCGAACGGGGCCCCGGTCGCCCACCACGTGATCGAGTCCGACCACGGCCACGACGCCTTCCTCGTCGAACCCGAGAAGGTCGGCCCGCCGCTCCGGGACTTCCTCGCCGACGGGGTCACGGGGCGTGCGGTCACCGACACCGCCGAGAAGGAGGAGGTCTCCGGCGACTTCGCGCCCGTCCACACGAGCCTGTTCTCGGGGTAGTCGGCGGCGACCCCTGTTCTCGGGGGAGCGGGCAGCGACCACTATTCTCGGGTAGTCGGCGGCGACCACCCCCGTCCCGGCTCCGGTCGCGGCGACCGTCGAACCGGAAACACGGGTGGGCGTGGCACACGCACGACACCTTTTAGCCCCGGGCAGACGCAGAAACAGGCGCATGACAGAGGATTACGGATTCTGGACGAACAGCGTACACGCGGGCTACTTCGAGCCCGATCCCACGACCGGGGCGCGGGCGCCGCCGATCTACCAGACGACCTCCTACGAGTTCGAGGACGCCGAGGACGCCGCCGCCCAGTTCGCCCTGGAGAAGCCCGGCCACATCTACTCGCGGCTGATGAACCCCACCGTCGGGATGCTCCAGGAGCGCATGGCGGCCCTCGAAGGGGGGGTCGGCGCGATCGCGACCGCCTCCGGGATGGCCTCGCTGGACCTGGCGACGTTCCTGCTGGCGGAGGCCGGCGACAACATCGTCGCTGCGTCGGCGCTGTACGGCGGGACGTACACCTACCTCACCCACTCCGTCGAGCGCCGCGGGATCGAGACCCGCGTCGTCGACACCCTCGACTACGACCAGTACGAGGAGGCCATCGACGAGGACACCGCCTACGTCCTCTTCGAGACCATCGGCAACCCCGCGCTGGTGACGCCCGACATCGAACGCATCACCGACATCGCCCACGAGCACGGCGTGCCCGTGATCGTGGACAACACCTTCGCGACCCCGGCGCTGTGCAACCCGATCGAGCACGGCGTCGACATCGTCTGGCACTCGACGACCAAGTGGATCCACGGCGCGGGCTCGACCGTCGGGGGCGTCCTCGTCGACTCGGGGAACTTCCCCTGGACCGAGCACGCCGAGGACTACCCCGAGATCGCCGCCGACAACCCCGCCTACCACGGCGTCAACTTCGCGGAGACGTTCGGCGAGGCGGCGTTCACCTACGCCGGCATCGCCCGCGGACTGCGCGACCTGGGCAACCAGCAGTCGCCGTTCGACGCCTGGGTGACCCTCCAGAAGCTGGAGTCGCTGCCGATGCGGATGGAGCGCCACTGCGAGAACGCCATGCAGGTCGCCACCTGGCTCGCCGACCACGAGGCGGTCGCCTGGGTGAACTACCCCGGCCTCGACGGCCACGAGACCCACGACGAGGCCCGCGAGTACCTCGACGGCGGCTACGGCGGCATGATCACCTTCGGTCTCGAGGACGGCTACGAGGCGGCGAAGGCGACGGTGAACAACGTCGAACTCGCCAGCCTGCTGGCCAACGTCGGCGACGCGAAGACGCTGATCATCCACCCCGCCTCGACCACCCACCAGCAGCTCACCGACGAGGAGAAGCAGGCCGCCGGCGTCACCGACGACCTCGTGCGCCTGTCGGTCGGCATCGAGAACCCCGAGGACATCGTCGCGGACCTGTCGCAGGCCATCGACGCGGCGACCGAATAAGCGCCGAAGCGAACCCCGGCCCTACGCTTTCTCGACCGTGATGGTCCCGGTCATCCCCGCGGCCTCGTGCGGGATGCAGTAGAACTCGTGGGTCCCGACGGTCTCGAAGGTGTGGACGTACGCCTGGCCGGCCTGGACGGCGCCCGCGCCGTGCTCCCAGGCCTCCTCTGCGCCCGCCTGATCGTCCGCCCCCGCGGAGTTCCAGTAGTCGGCGCCGCTGGGGATCCCTTCCTCGACCGCCGTGACGGTGTGGGCGTCGCCGTCGACGTGCGCGAACGCCACGGTGTCGCCCGCCGCGACCGTGAGCGAGTCCGGGTCGAACGTGACCGCCCGCATCTCGACGACGTGGTCGGCGTCGTCGGGGACGCCCGAGACGACGTCCGGACCGCCCGAGAGCGAGGCGTCGGGTTCGCCGCCGTCGTCGCCCGCCTCGCCACCGCCCACCGGCGACTGGTCGGCGGCGCCGACGACGGCGAACTGCGCGTGGACGCTGGCCCGCGCGAAGGCGTCGAGGGCCGGGGCCACGTCGGTGCCGGCCTTCGCCGCCTCGGCGAGCCCTTCGAGCGCGTGCTCGAAGGACTCGTAGGCGTCGTGGTCGGCCTCCTCGAGGAGTTCGTGGACCGTCGCGTCTTCGAAGTCGCCGAAGACGTCGCCGACGAGGCCGTTCGCGGCGTCGGCGTAGTCGGCGGCCGACGCGCCGAACCCGACGAGCGCGACGGCGTCGAAGCCGCGGGCCTGCATCGCGGCGAGTTCGCCGGCGCCGACGGCCTCGGTCCCGGCCATGGCGTACGCGCCCTCGACCGCCGCCGCGAGCGTTTCGTCGACCGCGTCCCCGACGGCCATCGGATCGCTCGCGCCCGCGGCCTCCTCGATGCCCTCGAGCCCGCCCTCGAAGGCCTCGTACTGCTCCGGGGCGGCGGATTCGAGGGCCTCGTGTGCGTCGGCGTCCTCGAAGGCCTCGTAGGTCCGGGCCGCGACGTCGGCGGCGGCGTCGAACCGACCGGCGGTCGCGAGCACGCGGGCGTTGGCCGCGCGGACGCCCAGGCGCTGGAGGTCCAGCGCGTGGGCGACGGACTCGCCGACCAGCGTCTCCTGGGCCGCGTAGAGGTGGCCGGCGCCCTGGCGGCGGGCCTCGCGGACCTCGGCGAGGTCGCGCTCGTTGGCCCGCTCCTTCACGAGACCGAGTTCCTCCTCGAAGCCCTCGTAGCGCTCGTGGCTGGTCGACTCCAGACGCTCGTGGGCGCCGTACTCGCCCGTGGCCGACTCGAACCGGGCGAAGGTGTCGGTCGCGACGTCGGCGGCGGCCGCGAACTCGCCCGCGGTAGCGAGGGCCGCGGCGTCGTCGAAGCGGGCGCGGTAGACGTTCCACTGGGCGGCCACGGCCAGGTCCGCGCCGGCGGTCGCGCCGGTGTCCCCGCCGTGGTCGGTGCCGTCGTCGTCCGTCGTGGGCGTCGCCGTCCCGCCGGTCGATCCGCCGCCGGTACATCCCGCGAGAGTCGCCGCACTCACCGTCAGGCCGAGCGTCCGCAAGAGGTCGCGTCGATTGGTTGCCATACTGTTTTAGGCCAGCCTAAAAGTAAAAAGGGTTCCGATCTTTAGGTTGGCCTAAACCTGTGCGTCGGATGGCGGTCGCTCGCTTACTGGTCGGCGCCGGCACCAGCGGCAGCGTCGGTGGTGGCAGCGTCAGCGGTGGCAGTAGAGTCGAGCGTTGCTCTGTCGTGCGAAGCGTGACCCAGGAGCGCGTGCCCGAACAGCGCGTCGAGGCTGCCGAGCAGCGCGAGCCGGAGGTCGACCCGTCGCCGGCGGTACGGGCCGAGCGTCTCGTAGGCCGGGTTGTCGCTGGTTCCCATGGTAGCGTATTAGGCCGGCCTAAAAATAAATGCCGCGGTCCGGGGACTGGCCGTTCCACGGCCGGCGCGGGAGGCGTCGCGGAGCCTCAGACGGCGTCCATCGCCTCGGCGAGCGTGAACCGACCCTCGTAGAGGGCGGTGCCGACGACGACCGCGGCGGCGCCGGCGTCCTTCAGCGCGCGCACGTCGTCGACGGTGGCGACGCCGCCCGAGGCGACCACGGGGATGTCGACGGCGGCGACGATGCGCTCGACGGCGTCGGTCCGGACGCCCTCCAGCTTGCCCTCGACGTCGACGTTGGTGAACAGGATGGCGCCGGCTCCCAACTCTTCGTAGCGGACGGCGGCCTCGGCGGGGTCCAGTCCCGTCCCCTCGGTCCAGCCGGCGACGACGACCTCGCCGTCCTTGGCGTCGAGGCTGACCATCACGGTCCCGGGCCGGCTGGCGCTGATCTCCTCGACGACGGCCGGGTTCTCGACGGCGGCGGTCCCGAGGATCACCCGCTCGAGGCCGAGGTCGAGCAGGCCGAGGGCGTCCTCGGCGGTGCGGATGCCGCCGCCGAGCTGGAGGTCGACGTCGACGGCCTCCACGATGCGTTCGACCGCGTCGGCGTTCGCGCGCTCGCCCTCGAAGGCGCCGTCGAGGTCGACGAGGTGGAGCGTCTCCGCGCCCTCGGCGACCCAGCGCTCGGCGGCCTCGACGGGGTCGCCGTAGGTCTTCTCGGTCCCGCGCTCGCCCTGGACGAGCTGGACGACCTGGCCGTCCTGCATGTCGACCGCCGGGACGACCTCGAACTCGGGGAAGTGGCTCATGCGTGCGTGTGGGCGGGGCGCGGGCCTAAACGCACCGACATTACGCGAACAGCGGGGCGACTTCCCGGCTCGGGGTGTGGGGGACCGCGACCTCGGCGACGGAGGTCTCGACCGCTTCTGCCCGTCCCCACTACTTCGACTCGTACCCCAATACGGTGACCTCGAAAGCCCCTGGCCGTTTCCGTCCCGCCCGCCGTGACCGCACCGCGGCCACGTCCTCCCCAACCGATTGCGTTGCTCGGCTCGCTCCCTGCGGTCGCTCGCCTGTGCTACTCATCCCTCGCACGGACTTGCGCGCACACGAGGTGCGCGCTGCGCGCGCCACCGCGAACGCGACGGGCGTCGCCGGGCGACCCAGCAGTGAGCCCCGTTCGACGGGCGAAGAGTATTGAGCCTCTAGCGCGAACCGATAGACCGACGGCATGAGCGAGGCCGAACACGGCGGCTTCGAGGAGATCCGCGAGACGGTCGAGGGCCACCCGATGGTGAACCTCTTCGCGTACGCCAGGCCCTACTGGGTGCGGCTCACGGTCGGCGTGCTTGCGGGGATCACCGCCCGGTTCTCCCGGCTGGTCCCCGCGCTGCTCGTGGCGGCGGCGATCAACCGCGTCGTCCTCGGGGAGGCCGGCTCGCCGGGGCCGCTGGTCTGGGTCGGCCTGCTCCCGGACGGGTCGATCCCGACCGCCGCGACCGCCGCCCGGGTCGCCCTGCTCGAGCGCCTCGTCGCCATCGCCGCGGTCGCGTACGTGATCCGGTCGATCACGCGCTTTCTCGGGCGGTACCTGCTGCAGTCGACCGCCCAGAAGATCCAGCGCGACCTCCGGAACGACGCCTACGACCACATGCAGCGGCTGTCGCTGTCGTTCTTCGCGAACCACCAGACCGGCGGCATGATGTCGATCCTCAACAGCGACATCAACCGGCTGGAGCAGTTCCTCAACACCGAGATCCGCCAGATCGTCCGCGTGGTCGCCACCGCCGGCGGCATCGCGGCGATCATGGTGTGGTTCTCGCCCAAACTGGCGGCCATCGCGCTGGCGCCGGTCCCGATCATCGCGGTGGCCAGCGGGGGGTTCCTCCGGTGGATCGAGCCGAAGTACCGGCGCATCCGCGAGACGGTCGCGCGGCTCAACTCCCGGCTGGAGAACAACCTCGGCGGCGCCCCGGTCATCAAGGCGTTCGACCGCTACGACTTCGAGCGCGAGCGGGTGGCCGAGGGGAGCCAGACCTACCACGACGAGAAGGTCCAGGCCATCAAGATCCGCAAGGCGTACTTCGCGACGCTCCGGGGGGTCACGGGCGTCGTCTTCGTCCTGCTGCTGTACGTCGGCGGGATGGACATCATCGCGGGCGCGCCCGGGGCCCTGAAGGCGGGGACGTTCGCGCTGTTTTTCATGCTGCTGCGCCGGCTCTACTCCCCGCTGCGCCGGATCGGCCGGACCGCGAACAAGTACCAGCTGGCCAAGTCCAGCGCCGAGCGCATCTTCGGCGTCCTCGGCTACGAGCCGGCCATCACCAGCCCCGACGACGCCCACGTGCCCGCCGCCGTCGACGGCGACGTGACCTTCGAGGACGTCTCGTTCAGCTACGCGGGCGAGGACGAGACGGTCATCTCCGGGGTCTCGCTGGACGTCGAGGCGGGCGAGACCGTCGGCCTCGCGGGACCGACGGGCGCGGGCAAGTCGACGCTGCTGAAGCTCATCCCGCGGTTCTACGACGTCGACGCGGGCGCGGTCCGGGTGGACGGCGTCGACGTCCGGGAGTACGACCTCCGGTCGCTGCGCGAGCACGTCGGCATCGTCGAGCAGAACCCCTACCTCTTCTCGGGGACGGCGGCGGAGAACGTCGGTTACGGCGACCTCTCGACCCTCGAGACCGGGCCCGACGACCCCCATTACGACCCCGAGCACGAGGTCGACGAGCGGATTGTCCGGGCGGCGAAGGCCGCCCAGGCCCACGGGTTCGTGACCGACCTCCCGGAGGGCTACCACACCCAGCTCGGCGAGCGCGGCGTGAAGCTCTCGGGCGGCCAGCGCCAGCGCATCTCCATCGCCCGGGCGCTGCTGAACGACCCCGAGATCATCCTCTTCGACGAGGCCACCAGCGACGTCGACACCGAGACCGAGGAGCTGATCCAGGAGAGCCTCGACCGGCTGACCGCCGACCGGACCGCGTTCGTCATCGCCCACCGGCTCTCGACCATCCAGGACGCCGACCGCATCGCCGTGCTCGAGGGCGGCGAACTCGCCGAGCTGGGGACCCACACCGAGTTGCTGACCCGCGGCGGCACCTACGCCGATCTCTGGACCGCCCAGGCCCAGGAGGACGCCGCCGTCGCCGACGACTGAACGCGACGCGAGGGGGCGAGGTCGCCGCCGGCTCCCTCAGTCGGACCGGTGCCGGACCACCTCGTCGAAGTACGACTCCCGGCTGCGAACGTCGCTGTAGAGGTCCGCCAGGACGTGCACGTACAGCGTCAGCGCCGTGGCGACCGCCCAGTAGGGGCGGATCCACCAGGCGCCGGCGACGAGGACGCCCCCGAGCAGGACGTGGCTGAACAGGCGCTGATCCCGCCAGACGTCGCCGTCGCCGAAGATCTCCTCCTGGTCGAGGAGGACCCGCCGCGGGTCCCGGAGGCAGCGCCGGGCGCTCTCCCAGGAGCCCGTGTTGAGCCGGGCCAGGAGGACGTGATCGAGGTCGATGCCGACGCCGAGCGCGACGACGAAGAGCCAGAGGCGGACGGGCGAGACCGCCGGCGGCGCCTCGAGGACGAGACCGGCGCCCAGAAGCGCCGACAGCAGCGCGTGGTCGCGCGAGTACATCGGCCTGTGTTCCGGCCGTGGCCGTATTAATCCCCACTCCCCGCGGCGCCGCGGCGTCGACCGGGGGCTCCGCAACGGCTTTGCCCTCCGAGTCGGCACGTTGGCCCATGCAACTGTTCGGGTCCAGCGGCACCCGCGGGGTCGTCGGGGAGCAACTCACCCCGACGTTCGTGACGCGCGTGGCCAAGGCAGCCGGGACCGTCTGGGACGCCGACCGGGTCGCCGTCGGCCGAGACACCCGCACGTCGGGGGGGATGTTCGCGGACGCCGTCGCCGCGGGGCTCGCGAGTGTGGGCGTCGACGTCGACCGGCTCGGGGTGACCCCGACGCCGGCGATCACGCGCTACTGCGAGGTCGAGTCGGTGCCGGGCGTGATGGTCACGGCCAGCCACAACCCGCCGGAGTACAACGGGCTAAAGCTGGTCGACGCCTCGGGGATCGAACTCACCGTCGACCACCTCGAGCGCGTGGAGGACCGCATCCTGACCGAGTCGTTCGCCGAGGCCGCCTGGGACGCGGTCGGCGAGGCCCGCACGGTCGAGTCGGCCAACCGGGAGTACGTCGCCGAGATGCTCGCGACGGTCGACCGCGAGCGCATCGCCGACGCCGACCTGACGGTGGCGCTCGACCCGGGCCACGGGGCCGGCGCGCTCACCTCGCCGGGGTTCTTCCGCGAACTCGGCTGTTCGGTGCGGACGGTCAACGGCCAGCCCGACGGCCACTTCCCGGGCCGGGACCCCGAGCCGGTGCCCGACAACCTCGCGGACCTCGGGCGGCTGGTGCGGACGACCGACGCCGACGTCGGCGTCGCCCACGACGGCGACGCCGACCGGGCCATCTTCTTCGACGAGACCGGCGCCTACGTCGAGGGCGACGCCTCTCTGGCGGCGCTGGCGGCGCGGGAACTCGAGGCGGGCGACACCACCGTCGCCGCGGTGAACGTCTCCCAGCGGCTGGTCGACGTGACCAACGAGGCCGGCGCCGACCTGGAGCTGACGCCCATCGGCTCGACGAACATCATCACGCGCATCCAGGAGCTTCGCGTCGGCGGCGCGAGCGTCCCGGTCGCCGGCGAGGGCAACGGCGGGGTCTTCTTTCCGGAGTACCGGCTCGTCCGCGACGGCGCGTTCACGGCGGCGAAGTTCCTCGAACTGCTCGCCGACCGCCCCGCCAGCGAGGTGGTCGCCCCCCACGCCGGCTACCACAACGTCCGACGGGACTTCGCCTACGAGTCCGACGCCGCCCTCGACGCGATGCTCGACGCCGCCGAGACCTACGCCCGCGACGCCGACGCCGAACTCACCACCATCGACGGCTACCGGCTGGACTACGGCGACTCCTGGGTGCTGGTGCGGCCCAGCGGGACCGAGCCCAAGGTGCGCATCTACGCGGAGGCGCGCGACCCAGACCGCGCGCGGGAACTGGCCGACGGCGTGACGGCGGCGCTCGAGGCGACGCGGTAGAGACGTGGTCGCGACCCCCGCAGGCGTCGCCGTATCCGGGCGGTTCCCCCGTCGAACGCGTCGCGCTCGGCCGTGTGAGTCCGTCCCGGGGGAGCGCAATCGTCAAACCCCGTGCCCTCCACATGTGGCACATGACCGACCGCACCGCCGCCGTCTCCCGGGAGACCGCGGAGACGACGATCGACCTCACGCTCACCGTCGAGGGGGCCGGCGAGGCCGACGTCGACACGGGCGTTGGCTTCTACGACCACATGCTCGAATCGTTCGCCAAGCACGGCCTGTTCGACCTCACGGTCGCCTGCGACGGCGACCTCGAGATCGACGACCACCACACCGTCGAGGACGTAGCCATCGCCCTCGGCCAGGCGTTCGCCGCGGCGCTGGGCGAGAAGCGCGGCATCGTCCGCTACGCCGACCGCCGGGTGCCGCTGGACGAGGCCGTCGCGGGCGTCGTCGTCGACGTGGCCGGGCGCCCGTACTTCGGGTTCGACGGCGCGTTCTCCCAGGAGCGGATCGGCGAGTTCACCAGCGACATGGCGCGGCACTTCGCGTACTCGCTGGCGATGAACGCCGGGCTGACCCTCCACGTGGAGATCGAGCGCGGCGACAACGCCCACCACGAGGTCGAGGCGCTGTTCAAGGCCCTCGCGCGGGCGCTGGACGACGCCACCCGGATCGACGAACGCCGGGGCGCCGAGACCCCCAGCACGAAGGGCGAACTGTAGGGATGTTCGACGAGATCATGGAGAAGTTCGAGGGGTCGCCGAGCCAGCAGGAGGTGATCCGCCTGCTGCTCGAGCGGGGCTTCTCCGTCAACGACGAGGGCCGGGTCGTCTCCGGCGGGATCGAGATCCCGAACACCGGCATCGCCCGCGAGATCGACGTCGACCGCCGCGTCGTCGACTCGACGACCGACGCCATCCTGGCCGACGAGGAGCTGCGGCGCATCTTCCAGAACATCTCGGCCATCCCGAGCCTGATGGACCTGGCGCCGGTGCTGGACCTGGACGTGCTGACCATCGAGGTCTACGACGCCGACGAGCCGGGCATCGTCGCCGAGGTGACCCAGCTGATCGCCGACCACGGCATCTCCATCCGGCAGGTCATCAGCGAGGACCCGGAGTTCACCGACGATCCGAAGCTCCACATCATCACCGACGACCCGGTGACCGGGGAGTTGCTGCTGGCGATCCGGAGCCTCGAGTACGTGCGCAAGGTGGAGTTCTGATGCCAGCCGGGGGACGCCGAGCGATGCTGCCGGAGGAATGCCGGCCGATCCCGCCGAAGGAACGCCGGCCGATCCCGCCGAAGGAACGCCGGACGATCCCGCCGGAGGGACGCTGAACGATGCCGCCGGAGGGACGCTGAACGATGCCGGCGGGGGTACCCTGAATGGTCGAGTCCTTCCGGACCGTCGCCGGTCGCGGCGAGTCCCGCTTCGAGGTCCAGGGGTCGACGTTCGTCGGCCACGTCGCCCCGGCGGACACCGTCGCCGAGGCGAAGGCGTTCGTCGAGGCCATCGAGACCGAGTACGACGACGCGACCCACAACGTACCCGCCTACCGGGTGCCCGCGGGCGGGGCCTCGGCCCGCCAGGCCCCCGGCGAGGTGATGCTCCGGGAGTACCAGAGCGACGACGGCGAGCCCACGGGGTCGTCGGGCAAGCCCGCGCTGAACGTCCTCCAGCAGCGCGACCTCCGCAACGTCGTGGCCGTGGTCACCCGCTACTACGGCGGCACGAACCTCGGCGTCGGCGGGCTGGCGCGGGCGTACTCCCGGGCCGTGAAGGAGGCCGTCGACAACGCCGGCGTCGTCGAGACGGTGCCCCACGAACGCTTCACCGCGCGGGCGACCTACGACGACTCGGGGACCGTCCGGGGCATCCTCGAGAGCGCCGGCGTCGAGTTCGAGGCGGCCTACGAGGCCGACGTGGCCTTCGAGGTCCGGGTCCCGGTCGACGAGGCCGACGCCCTCCGGGATCGGCTCCGAAGCGCGACCAGCGGGCGGGTCGACCTGGGGTAGCCACGGGCGGCGCCGGCGGTCGCCACTGCCCGCCCTCACCCGTCGGCGCCGTACTCCTGGTAGATGACGTGGCCGCAGGCCTTGCAGTGGGACGCGTCGGCGTCGTGGCGCGTCAGGCCGCAGTTCGGGCAGGTGACGTCGACCTTGTCGCGGGCGGCCCACGCGCGGACGATGCGCCCGGCCTGCCAGGGGATGAGGAGGATGCCGGCGAGGATGGCGCTCACCGTCACCCACCGGCCGCCGGGCGTGACCGGGACGACGTCGCCGAAGCCGACCGTGGTGAGGGTGACGACGGTGTAGTAGAAGGCGTCGCCGAAGGTGTCGACGCCGGGGTTGGCGGCGTGTTCGGCGCTGTAGAACAGCCCCGCCGTGGCGAACAGCAGGACGAAGACGGTGAGCAGTAACTTCCCGGCGCGGAGCGTCTGGGCCTCGACGGTGCCGAAGAAGAACTCCTCGTCCCGGGTGAACCGGTAGAAGCGGAGGACCCGGACGACGCGAACGACGCGGAGGAACCCGACCTCGAAGGTGACGACGCCGGGCAGCAGCAGCACCGACACCGTCGGCAGTATCGAGAGCAGATCGACCACCGTGTACGGGTTCGCTGCCTCGCCGAGGCGGTCCTTCGCGCCGTAGATCCGCAGCGCGTACTCGAGCAGGAACACGCCGGCGATGCCGACCTCCAGGCGCCAGAGCCACGCGTCGGTCGCCGCCGAGTGGGGGTAGGTCTCGACGACGAACACCGCGACGAACAGGAGGTTCAGCGACAGCAGCGCGACGTCGATCGCCTTGCCGACCGGCGTCTGGTGGTCGAGGAGGTAGAACCGAACGACCTCACGCGGGGCGCGGTTCGGGGGGCGCGGCGACTGCGGCATCAGGTAGGGCCAACAGGTGCCCCGGTATTAGAGGGCCGGGTCGGCGACCGCCGGGAGACCCCCACGAACCCCTCGCAGGGGCGCAACTACCTCGTAGCTGCGGGAACGACCGACTAGTCGACGGTCACATGGATCCCACACCAGTCCCCCGGCCCTATCGCATCGCGACGCTCGCCACGCTGGTCCTGACGACGGTCGCAACGGTCGTCGGGTTGCTCGTCCCGGGGTTCTACCGCGACGCGCCCGCGTTGCTGCCCCAGCTCTACGGCCAGGACCTGTTGACGCTCGTGGTCGGGGTCCCCGCCCTCGCGGTGTCGCTGTACTACGCGGACCGCGGATCGTTTCGGGGGTACGTCGTCTGGCTCGGCGTGACGGGCTACCTGTTGTACACCTACGCCTCCTACGCGTTCATGACCGCGTTCAACGAACTGTACCTGGTGTACGCGGCGCTGCTCTGGTCGACGCTGTACGCGTTCGTCGGCGGGACCGTTCGGCTCGACACGGGGGCGTTGAAACGGGACCTCGATGGGGTGTCGGTCCGGCCCTTCGTCGCCTTCCAGCTGGTGCTGGTCGTGCTGGTCTCGGCGCTGTGGCTCTCGGAGATCCTCCCGGCGATCCTCGGGGGAACGACGCCGGCGAGCGTCGCCGAGGCGGGACTCCCGACGTCGGTCATCTACTCGCTGGACCTGGGCGTCGTCGTCCCCGCGTTCGCGCTGGCGGCCTCCTGGCTCTGGCAGCGTCGCCCCTGGGGGTACGCGTTCACCGCCGTCCTGCTGGTGAAGATCGCCACCCTCGGCGGCGCCGTCCTCTCGATGATCGCCTTCCTGGTGCTCGACGGACAGGCCGTGCCGCTTCCGCAGGTGGTCGTCTTCGGCACGCTGACGGTCGTCAGTCTCGGGTTACTGGGTCGGTTCCTGGTCGCGATCGATTCCGAGTCCGATCCAGTTCGCGGGCGGACGGGATCCGGGAGCGACCCCGAAGGGTGACCTCGGCCTCGCGGACGGCGGACGGCGAACAGCGAACAGCGGACAACGGACGGCGAACAGCGAACGGTGAACCGGGGACTCGCTGTGGATGGTGCGACTGCGCGCACGGGGTTTTTCGCCGTGGAAGGCGTACCACAGGGTATGAACTTCGACTGCACCTACTGCGGCTGCGACGTGCGGGACCACGACCCGGTCTACGTCAGAGAGGGCAGCTCGGGGGACGACGCCGGGGCGACCCGGGCCTTCTGCAACTACGGCTGCCTGGCCGCCCACGTCGACGAGGCGGGGCTGGCCGCGGGGACGAGCTGTCGGGTCGACCCCTGACTCAGTCGACGATGATCTCGTCGCCGTCGTCCCCGATGGTCTCGGGCTGGCTCTGCATCTCCTGACGGTAGCGGTCGATCCACTCCGCGAAGCAGGCCGGGCAGAGCCGCTGTTCGTCGATGCCGGAGCGGTCGACGGTCAGGCGGACCGTCCGCGCGAGCGGGTCCTCGACCGGGTCGCCGCAGGCGTCGCAGGCGTCGCTCATGGGGACGCGTGGGCGCGCGAGGAGTATAGGTGTTCGCCCGGGACGGTGTGTGAAGATCGGGAGGTGAGCTCGCTGAGACTGTGACTTCGAAAGCCCCCTTCAGTCCCACCCGCGGTTTATCGGTCGAGCGTCGTACGGCGGCTGGTCGGTCGAGCGTCGCACAGTTGGGGCCAAGAACTGTCGCTACGCGCTGCCGTCGGCGCGGGCCTCTCGCCGGGCCTGCGCGACGGATTTGCCGTCGCGCAGGACGGCGTCGACGAACAGTTCGCCCGCGCGGTAGGACGAGCGCACCAGCGGACCCGAGGCGCAGTACAGGAATCCCAGTTCGTCCTCGGCGACCCGGCGCCAGGTCTCGAAGGTCTCGGGGTGGACGTACTCGAAGACCTCCAGGTGCGAGCGCGAGGGCTGGAGGTACTGCCCGAGGGTCACCACGTCGACGTCGGCCTCCCGGAGGTCCGAGAGCGTCTGGTAGACCTCGTGGGCGTACTCGCCGACGCCGAGCATGAGCGAGGTCTTGGTGTAGACGTCGGCCTCGTCGCTCGCGCGCTCGAGCACCGAGAGGGACTGCTCGTAGCCCGCGCGGCGGTCCCGGACGGGCCACTGCAGGCGCTCGACCGTCTCGACGTTGTGGGCGAACACGTCCGGGCCGGCGTCGAGGATCTCCCGGACGAGGTCGGCCTCGCCCCGGAAGTCCGGCACGAGCACCTCCACGAGGGTGCCCGGATCGCGGCGCTTGATCTCCCGGACGGTCTCCGCGAAGTGGCCCGCGCCCTGGTCGGGGAGGTCGTCGCGGTCGACCGACGTCAGGACGACGTAGTCGAGGCCGATCTCCGCGACCGCGTCGGCGACCCGGGCAGGCTCGTCGGGATCGGGAGGCGCCATCCCCCCGGTCTCGACGTCGCAGAAGTTACAGCCGCGCGAACAGCGCTCGCCCAGCAGCATGAAGGTGGCCGTTCCCGGCCCGTTCGGCCCGGCCTCGGCGGCCCCGTCGGCCGCCGGGGCCGTCCCCCGCCCGGACCAGCACTCCCCCAGGTTCGGGCAGTTGGCCTCCTCGCAGACCGTGTTGAGGTCCCGCTCCCGGAGCGTCTCCTTGATGTCGGTGAACCGCTCGCCCGCCGGGGGCCGCGTCTTCAGCCAGTCGGGTTTCCGGCGGTAGCCCATGGCCGGCACTCCTCGGGCCGGCGGTAAAAGCGTGCGGGAGTCCGGCACGCCACCGCCGCGGCCCGGGTTGACCTCCCCCGCGCCGACCCGGGTTCACTTCCGCCGTGGAGACGGCCGGAGTCGGAACGACTTTTGCCGATCACGCCCCCTCACAGACCAGTGAAGGTAGCCGACGCGATTCCCGAGTTCGCCGATGCGTTCGGCTTCGAGGAGTTCAATCGGATGCAACGGGAGGCGCTGCCGGGCATCCTCGACTCCGAGGAGAACGTCGTCGCCGCCGCGCCGACCGCCAGCGGGAAGACCGCGCTCGCGGAGCTGGCGATCTGCAAGACCCTCCGGGAGGGCGGGACGGCGCTGTTCGTCGCCCCGCTGCGCGCGCTCACCAACGAGAAGGAGAGCGAGTGGGAGCGCTTCGAGGAGCTGGGGTACTCCGTCTACGTCGTCTCCGGCGAGCGCGACCTCAACCCCCGCCGGGCCGAGCGCGCCGACATCCTCGTGATGACCCCCGAGAAGACCGACTCGGCGACGCGCAAGCACGACTCCTCGCGCTACGGCTTCGTCGCCGACGTGGACTGCTGCGTCATCGACGAGGTCCACCTGCTGGACTCGGAGTCCCGCGGGGGCGTCCTCGAGGTGACGATCTCGCGGCTGCGACGGCTCTGCGACCCCCGCGTGGTGGCGCTGTCGGCGACGATGCCCAACATCGATGACGTCGCCGAGTGGCTCGACGCGCCGCCGGAGACCACCTTCGAGTTCGGCGACGACTACCGCCCGGTCGACCTGGAGACGGGCGTGAAGACCTACAGCCACGGCGAGAACTCCTTCGCCGACAAGTACCGGCGGCTCTACCGGGCGCTGGACCTGGCCGAACCGCACATCCGCGAAGACGGCCAGGCGCTCGTGTTCGTCTCCTCGCGACAGGACGCCGTCCAGGCCGCCGCCAAGAGCCGTGACGAGATCGCCCAGCGGGACATCCCCGCGGGCGACCGCGGCGACTACGACTTCCACAACCGGGCCAAGGAGCTCGGCAACGACAGCCTCCGGAAGGCGGTCCTCGACGGCGTGGCGTTCCACCACGCCGGCCTCAGCAAGGACGACCGCGACCGCGTCGAGCAGTGGTTCAAGGAGGGGAAGATCTCGCTGTTGTTCTCCACCTCCACCCTCGCCTGGGGGGTGAACCTCCCGGCCCGCTGCGTGGTCATCCGCGACACCAAGTACCACGACCCGCTGGAGGGTGAAGTCGACATCAGCCCGCTGGACATCCTCCAGATGCTCGGCCGCGCCGGCCGGCCCCAGTTCGACGACGTGGGCTACGGCTGGATCGTCTGCGACCGCTCGGACGCCGACAAGTACCGCCGACTCCTGCGGGAGGGCAAGGAGATCGAGTCCCGACTCGCCGAGGACCTCGACGCCCACCTCAACGCCGAGATCGCCATGGGCACCATCGCCGACCTCGACGACGTGATGGCGTGGCTGGAGACGACGTTCTACTACGTGCGCGCGAGGAGCAAACCCGACGCCTACGACTTCGAGGGGCTCCGCGAGCGCGTCCGCGCGGAACTGGAGGGGCTCGTCGAACAGGGGTTCGTCGCGGCCGAGGACCTCGAGGTCGACCCGACGCCGCTGGGCTCGCTGGCCTCGAAGTACTACCTGCGCCTCGACACCGCCCGGCGGTTCCGCGCGCTGGCCGACCGCGAGCGGATCGACGTCGACGCCGTCCTGGAGACGGTGGCCGAGGCCGAGGAGTTCGACTCCGTCTCCGCCCGGGCCGCCGAGGGCGACGCCGTCGACTCGGTGCTGGCGGGCACCGACACCCACCTGGAGGGGGGCAACCGCAAGGTGCTGGCGATCCTGCGGTCGGGGCTCTCCGGGTCGACGCCGGCGGACCTCCGGAGCGACGCCTGGGTGATCCGGCAGAACGCCCTGCGCCTGCTGGCCGCCCTCCGGGAGTTCCTCGACCGCTTCGCCGGCCCCCGGGCGGCCAACCTGGCCCGCCGGGTCGAGGCCCGCGTCGAACACGGCGTGAGCCGGGACGCGGTGGGGCTGACCGCCGTCGACGGCGTCGGCCCGAGCCGGGCGTCGTCGCTGGCGACCGGGGGACTGCGGACGCCCCGGGACCTCGTCGACGCCGGCGTCGACGAACTCGCCAGCGCGGGGCTCTCCGAGGGCGTCGCCGAGCGCGTCGTGCGCAACGCGCGCGACCTCCCGGCCATCGAGGTCGAGTGGGGCGCGTTCCCGGACGCCATCGGCCGGGGCGACAACGAGATGGTGACCGTCGGCGTGAGCAACGTGGGCGGCGGCGCCCGCGTGGGCGTCCGCGTGACGGTCAACGGCGTCGAGATGACGACCAAGACGGCCTACCTCAGCGACCAGACGACGGTCCCGGTCGGCGTCTTCGGCACCGAGGACGAACTGGAGTACGCCGTCGAGGTCGTCTTCCCGGACCTGCCGCTGCTGCCGGTCACCGAGACCCGGACCGTGCGGGTCGAGTGAGCGGGCCCGACCGGTCGCCGTACGTCAAGCCGGGACCCCCTCGTCGGCGCACGCCATCGGCCTTGAACGTGCGCACGAACCTTCAAATCGGAGGCCGGGGCCAGACCCCCCGTGCCAGCAACCATCCAGCTTCTCGCCGGCGACTGCACCGCGACCTTCGAGGGCACCCGCGAGCGCACCCAGCGCGGGTACGTCGTCGTGGTCGTCAAACCCGACCGGACCGTCCTCGTCCACGACGCCGACGGCTACCAGCCCGTGGCGTGGCTCACCCACCCGGACGACCTGACGATCGAACGCGACGACGACGCCTTCGGGCTCACGGCCAGCACGGACGAACAGACCCTGCGGGTGGTCTCCCACAGCGTGACCGGCACCCTCGAACTCCCGGCGTCGGCCGCGGGGGTCCCCGTCGGTTCGGACCCCGACAGCGGCGCGCCGCTGGTCCGGACCGGCGGTGACGTGCTGAACCTCGACAGCGGACGGCGCTACTCGCTGCCCGCGGGCGCGACGGTGCTAGAGGAGCGCTGCGAGGCGTGCGGGCTCCCCAGGACGCGAGTCGAACGCGGGGAGGTGTTCGAACGCTGCATCGACTACGCCTGCGAGTCGCTGCTAGAGGCGGTGCGCGAGCGGTTCGACCGCGCGTGGGACTGCCCCGACTGCGGGTCGCCGCTGCGGATCTTCCGGATGCGCGGCGGACCGATCACGGCGGGGTGTACGGCCTACCCCGACTGCGAGGCGGCCTTCGTCCTCCCCGCGGGCCGGGTCGTCGGGGAGTGTGCCTGCGGCCTGCCGGTGTTCGAGACCGCCGCCGGACGGCGGTGTCTGGACGGGAACTGCGAGCGCTACGCCGCGGAGAAGGAGGGGGTGGAATCGGACGGCTCGACGGTCTGAGGTGGGGTGGGGGAACGGGTCAGCCGAGCAGGTACCGCAGCCAGGGGTTCTTCGCGACGAAGCTCAGGTCCTCGAGGTACGCGTCGAGGCCCAGGATGCGACCGGCGCCGAAGGCGCCGAGGCCGAACAGCAGCAGCGCGTAGACGAGGTGGTCGTCGACGACCCAGCCGTGGGCGATCGGCAGGCCGGCGAGGAGGCCGCCGCTGAGCGACGCGGCCCAGTAGAACAGCATCATGACTGCGCCCCAGAAGGCGCTCCACCGGACGAGCACGCCGAGGATGAGCGCGAGGCCGACCAGCGTCAGCCCCCACATGTTGAGGATGTCGATCAGGGGGTTCCCGGCCATGCTGGCGAAGAGGCCGGTGAAGGGGTTGCCCTCGGGGAGGTGGGTGAGGAATCCCGCCGCCGTCCAGTTGTTCTCGGGATTCGAATCGAGGTAGGTGATCAGTTTGGTCACGCCGCCCTGGAACAGCGTCCAGCCCATGACGAGCCGGAGCAGGAACAGCGAGTAGCCGACCCAGTGTTCGGAGTAATTGAAGGTCACCTGACGCCCGAGGATCTCGGTCTCCAGTGTATTCGTGGCTGACATACTCGTGGTACGACGAGTTACCTGGAAATCGCATAAGTGTTCTGGCAATTACAGCCCGGTGAGACCACCAGGCCACCCGGTCGGGACGGCGGTCGCGGGTTCGATCGGGGGAGCCGTTTCTCGGGAAATTCCGGCTCGCCGAAACGTATTTTCGATAGTGCCGTGATAACATGCCGCATGCCCAAGCTCATCAGCAACGACGTGACAAAAGACGTACTGGAGATGGACGAGGCCGTCGACGCCATCGAATCCGCCTTCACCCAGCTCGGGCGTCGGGACGCCACCTTCTACCCCCGGACGGACATCGTCGCGCCCACGGCGGAAGCTGGCGACTACTACGTCTGGGGATCACTCCTGGGAGCGATCCGGGACCCGCCGCGGCTGGCGTTCCGGTTCAAGTCGGACGTGCTCCGCTACGAGGACCACGGCGACCACACGACCGAGGAGAAGTTCAACGTCGAACCCGGGACGTTCATGGGCTTCGTCCAGCTGTACGACATGGCCACGGGCGAGCTCCTCGGGCTGATCAACGACGGGGCGCTCCAGCACGTGCGGGTCGGTGCGACCGCAGGCGTGGCCTGCGACCAGCTCGCCCGCGAGGACGCATCGCGGGTCGGCGTGCTGGGGTCGGGCGGCATGGCCCGCACGTACGTCGAGGCCTTCGACGTGGTGCGCGACCTCGAGGAAGTGACGGTCTACAGTCCGACTGCGGCCAACCGCGAGGCGTACGCCGAGGAGATGGACGAGCGGCTGGACGCCGAGGTGCGAGCCGTCGACAGCGCGGCGGCCGCCATGCGGGACGTCGACATCGCGGCGACGACGACCGACGCCAGCCAGCCGGTCTATCGGCGCGAGTGGCTCGAGGACGGCCTCTTCCTCGTCGACGTGCGGAGCATCGAGGTCGAGGACGCGGCGGTCGAGGCCGCCGACCGCGTCCTCGGCACCGCCCGCGAGGGCTACATGGACCGGGTGATCGGCTCGGAGTCCGACCGGCAGCGCTATCAGGAGCACCGGGGCGTGAGCGGCTTCGAGGACCACGACTACCCGACCCTCGACGAGGTCCTCGTCGGCGACGCCCCCGGGCGCCGGGACGACGACGAGACGATCTTCTACCACAACCGATCCGCGGGGATCCAGTTCGCCAGCGTCGGGAACCTGGTCTACGAGCGGGCGACCGAGGCGGGCCGCGGGACCGCGGTCCCGCTGGAGTGGTTCCAGCAGGACATTCGGGACTAGCGGCCGGTAGCCCCGCCGGCGGCGACCGACGGGGCCGCATCACAGTAGCTATCCCTCTCCCTGCCACCCCTACACCCATGGAAGGGAGCCGAGAGGACGATCTGGTGGTGGTCGGCGGCGACGCCCGGCAGCGGTTCTACGACGCCCGCGGGTACGGCCGACCCCGCGGGGACAACGAGATCGCGCTGGCGCCCGTCGAGGCCGCCCACCTGCTCTCGCGGGGCGACCTCGACGCCGTCGACGGGCTGTCGTTCCAGGAGTACCTCGTCGAGACGGACGCCGTCCTGGAGTTCGTCGTCTACAAGAACCTCCGCGACCGGGGCTTCTACGCCTCGCCCGCCCGCGAGGGCTGGGTCGAGGACCCCGGGGGCGTCGACTTCGTGGTCCACCCCCGCGGGACCGGTCCCCAGGAGGGAGAGGTCGCCTACCGGGTGCGGGTCATCGGCGAGCGCGAGTCCGTCCCCGCCGCCGACCTCGGCGACGTCGTGCTGGCGGTCGTCGACGAGGACGGCGAGCTCACCTACTTCGAGACCCGAGAGGTCGGGCTCGACGGAACCTGCGAGTACGAGCCCCCGTCCGGGATCGAGGGCACGCTCCACGAGGACCGGGTGCTCGTGTGGGACCCCCCGGAGGCCCTCTACGAGCGGGGCTTCTACGGCCAGCGCCTCTACGGGCGCAACGCCGAGACCGGCCCGCTCCAGCTCTCGCTGCTGGAGGCCGCCTACCTCGCCCGGACGGGGAGCCTCGCGCTCGACCCCGAGGCCGTGCTCGAGCGCGGTCGGGGGCTGGAGGGCGAGCGGTTCGACCGCCGACTGGACGCCTACACCGCGATCCGCGACGCCGGGTCGGTCCCGAAGAGCGGCTTCAAGTTCGGCGCCGACTTCCGCACCTACGACCGCTTCGAGACCGTCTCGGACCTGAGCCACTCGGACCGCCTGGTCCGGGTGCTCCCCCGCGAGCACAGCTTCGTCCCGCGGGACCTCTCGCTGGACGTCCGGCTGGCCGGCGGCGTCCGCAAGCGAATGGTTTTTGCGCTGACCGACGCCAACGGCGACATAGACTGGCTCTCCGCGGACCGACTCACCCCCTGACGCGCTCGCGCGGCCGCCGCCGCGCCGTGGGTCGGTCCCGACCCAGCACGCACCTATGACCGACGACCGCGACCCACACGACCAGACGGACCGCCCCGCGAACGAGACCGACAGCTGCGGGGACGCCTGGCGCGAGCCAGCCGCTCGCCCCGACGGCGACGGCGAAGTGGGTGAGCCACTTCGGGCCGACGGTGGCGGCGAAGTGGGTGAGCCACTTCGGGCCGACGGCGACGGCGAAGCCGGTGGGCGGCTTCGGGCCGACGGTGGCGACGTCGCGGAGGGCGCCGACGAGGTCGCGCTGGACCCGTGGGGCTCCTCGTCGGTCTCGGACTACCGGAAGCTCTTCGAGGAGTTCGGCATCGAGGAGTTCGACGAGATCCTCGAGGAGGTGCCGAACCCCCACTACCTGATGCGCCGCGGGGTCATCTTCGGCCACCGCGACTACCGGCCGGTCGCCCGGGCGATGCGGGAGGGCGAGCCCTTCGCCTCCCTCTCGGGGTTCATGCCCACGGGCGACCCCCACATCGGCCACAAGCTGGTGTTCGACGAGATCATCTGGCACCAGCAGCAGGGCGCCGACGCCTACGGCCTGATCGCCGACCTGGAGGCCCACGCCGCCCGCGGACTCACCTGGGAGGAGATCGACGAGCACGCGCGCAACTACATCCTCTCGCTGCTGGCGCTGGGGTTCGACCCCGAGGAGGGCGAGCTCTACCGCCAGTCCGAGAACCGCGAGGTGCAGGACCTGGCGTTCGAACTCGGCATCGAGGCGAACTTCTCGGAGCTGACCTCGATCTACGGCTTCGACGGCGAGACCGACGTCTCGCACATGCAGTCGGTCGTCACGCAGATGGCCGACATCCTCTACCCGCAGCTCGAGGAGCCGAAGCCGACGGTGATCCCCGTCGGCCCCGACCAGGACCCCCACATCCGGCTCGCGCGCGACCTGGCGGCCCGGACGCGCTACTTCGGCGTCACCGAGGCGTACGCGAGCTTCGAGGTCGACCCCGTCGAGCGCGAACTCGTCGGGGAGGCCTACGAGACGCTGTCGGCCCAGCGCCAGGACGAGACCGACGACGAGACCACCCGGTGTGAGGACGCCGCCGAGTGGCTCGCCGGCCACGAGGTCGACCCCGAACGCGAGGACGCGAAGCGGAGCGCCGTCGAGAAGCTCCGCAACGCGGGCATGGAACCGCTGCGCCCCCGCGTTCGCGTGCTCGACCGCAACGCGACCGAGGCCGCGTTCGACGCGCTGATCGAGGCCGTCGAGGGCGAGAAGCGCGTCTTCGATGCCCACGTCGACGCCTTCGACCTCGACCGGGCGGCGGCCGAGCGACTCGCCCGCGAGGTCGAGGTCGAACACGGCGGCTACGGCTTCGTCGCCCCGTCGTCGATCTACCACCGCTTCATGACCGGCCTCACCGGCGGCAAGATGTCCTCCTCGATCCCGGCGAGTCACATCTCGCTGCTCGACGACCCCGAGGAGGGCTACGACAAGGTGAAAGCCGCCACCACCGGGGGCCGCGAGACCGCGGAGCTCCAGCGCGAACTCGGCGGCGAGGCCGACGAGTGCCCGGTGTACGAGCTGTACGCCTACCTGCTGGCGGGCGACGACGACGAGATCGCCAGGGAGGTCTACGAGGAGTGCGTCGGCGGCGAGCGCCTCTGCGGCGGCTGCAAGGAGCAGGCCGCGGAGCTGATGGCCGAGTTCCTCGAGGACCACCAGGAGAAACGGGAGGAGGCCGAACAGCTCCTCGAGGACCTGGACATTCAGCTGGAGTCCTCCCGGCGGCGCTGACGACCGGGCCCTGACCGGGCCGGGACGTCGCTCGGGCTCACCCCCACCGAGCCGTGCGACCCCCGGGGTGCGAGTGAACGCGCCGCACGATTCTCACGCCGCGCAACCGGGCCGTCGGCTTTTCACTGCGGGGGTCCGATTCGACACACATGCGACGAACGCGACGGTTCGCACCGGTCCTCCTCGCGGCGCTGGTCCTCCTGGCCGGCTGCGGCGGAGGCGGCGGCACCGCCACGCCAACCGACACTGCGACGCCCACCGACGCGACGACGCCGACGCCGACCCCGATGCCGTCGGTCGACTCGGTCGACTACCCGGACGGCCTCGGGACGGACGGCTACACGAACGCCTCGCGGGCGATGCAGACGTTCCGCGAGGGACTCGCCAGCGGGCCGAGCTACACCGGCCGGATGGACGTGACGGTCGGGTCGACCACCCAGACGGTCACGGCGAACACGGATCCGAGCACCGAGCGCGTCTACGCCGAGACGCTGCGCAACGACGAACCGAGCTACGAACTCTACTACGAGAACGGCACCCAGCACGTCAGGAACCTCGAGACCGACCCCGCCGAGTACAGCACCACGAACGCGACCTTCGAGGGCGCCGTCCTCGGCTTCAACGGCGGACAGTTCCTCACGCTGCTCCAGGTGCTGGACCTGCGCGCGACCGCCGTCACCGTCCGGGCCAGCGAGACGGTGATCACCTACGAGATCACCGGCCCCCGCGACGGCGCCAGCGACGTGTCCGCGGCCTCGGGGCGGGTCGAGGTGACCACGGAGGGTCGGCTGCGCTCGGTCGAGTACACGGTCACGACCACCCAGGACGAGACGCTCGAGGTCCAGTGGACCCGGACGGCGGTCGGCTCGACGTCGGTGCCGACGCCCGACTGGCTCGACAGATCGGGGTGAGGACCGGGACTGACGAAGAAAATTCGGGGGCCGTGTTCAGACGAGGCTGTCTTCACAGTGCGGACAGATGTCCATCCGCACGTCGACGTCCCGCCCGCAGTTGGGACACTCGATCTGTTCGCGGGACTCGTACCAGTACCCTGCGGACATACCCGTATATCGTTTCACGACGGTATTCAACGTTCCGCCACGCCGACGTGGGTGCCAGAGTCACCCACGATTGCAGAACGCTTTTTGCGCTGGTTGCGCATCCCTCGCCCATGGCATCCGAACCCGCCGTGATCGAGCAGGGCGTTCCAGCAGCGACCGGCCCAGGGTTCGGCTTCTTCTTCCCGGCCTGATCGGGCGGCGGACCCCCGGCCCGCCGAGGGGCGGGCCGGGGCGAAACCGACCGGGCCGGGGACGCGCGACGGCAGCGCGATCCGACGGAACAAATCCCGGAGGCGACGGCTCGCTTCAGCCGTCCCGAACTACGAACGGAACGGCTAACTGACACCCCTGCGGAACCCCAGACAATCAACCAGACGATGCAACTCCCGGAAGCCCAGGTCGCGGTGTTGAACGCCGCGAGCGCGACGGACGAACGAACGATCGAACAACTCGCCGAGGCGACCGACCGGAAACCCGAGACGGTGACGGGCGCGGTCTTCGACCTCCGCGACGAGGGCCTCGTCGCGGTCGAGGAGGACGTCCTCTCGGCGGCGACGCTGACCGATGAGGGCCGCCAGTACGTCGAGGCGGGACTGCCCGAGGTGCGGCTGTACCGCGCCGCCGTCGACGCCGGCGCGACCGACGAGCCCGCGGGGATGGGCGAGGTCATCGGCGCGGCCGACCTGGAGGGCCAGGCGGTCGACATCGCCCTCTCGAACTACGCCCGCAAGGGGTACGGCGAGATCGACGCCGGCCAGATCACCGCCGAGGCGAGCGCCGACCCCGAGACCGACCCGGAGGCGCTGGCGCTCGAGACGCTCGCCGAGGGCGGCGCCGTCGACGACGAGGCCGTTCTCGAGCGTCTCGAGAGCCGCGGACTCGTCGACGTCGACGAGCGGACGGTCCGGCGGGTGACCCTGACCGACGCCGGCGTCACCGCCCTGATGGAGGGCGTCGAGGCCGCCGAGACGGTCGACCGCCTGACGCCCGAACTGCTCACCTCGGGCGAGTGGCGCGACGTCGAGTTCACCGAGTACAACGTCGAGGCCGACGCCCCCGCCGTCCAGGACGGCAAGGTCCACATCCTCCGCCAGACCGCCGAGCGCGTCACGGACGTGCTCGTCGGGATGGGCTTCCAGGAGATGGAGGGCCCCCACGCCGACGCCGAGTTCTGGATCAACGACTGCCTGTTCATGCCCCAGGACCACCCCGCGCGGACCCACTGGGACCAGTTCGCGCTGGACGTCCCGCCCATGCAGGACCTCCCCGCGGACCTGGTCGAGCGCGTCGCCGCGGCCCACCGCGAGGGCGTCGGCGACGACGGCGACGGCTACCACTCGCCCTGGACCGAAGAGGTCGCCCGCGAGGTCGACCTCCGGGGGCACACCACCTCGCTGTCGATGCGGTACCTCTCGGGCGAGGCGATCGGCGACCTCGAACCGCCCCAGCGGTTCTTCTCGGTCGAGAAGGTCTACCGCAACGACACGCTGGACCCGACGCACCTGCTGGAGTTCTTCCAGATCGAGGGGTGGGTGATGGCCGAGGACCTCTCGGTCAGGGACCTCATGGGCACCTTCGAGGAGTTCTACGCCCAGTTCGGCATCACCGACGTCGAGTTCAAGCCCCACTACAACCCCTACACGGAGCCGAGTTTCGAGCTGTTCGGTCGCCACCCCGAGACGGGCGAACTGATCGAAATCGGCAACTCCGGCATGTTCCGCGAGGAGGTCCTCGAACCGCTGGGCGTCGAGTGCGACGTCATGGCGTGGGGCCTCGCGCTGGAACGGCTCCTGATGCTCATGTACGGCTTCGACGACATCCGCGACGTGCACGGGACGCTGTGTGACCTGGAACTGCTGCGGGAGACGGAGGTGGTCTACTGATGCCCGTCGTCGACGTCGACCCCGACGAACTCCGGCGGCTCACGGGTCACGAGGAGAAAGACGACGAGGAGCTGAAGGAGGACCTCTTCGCGCTGGGCCTGGAGTACGAGGGCGACACCGAGGACGGCAAGCTGCAACTGGAGTTCGGCCCGGACCGCCTCGACCGGCTCTCGGTCGAGGGGGTGGCCCGGTCGCTGCGCTACCAGTACGGCGACGACCGCGGCGTCTACGTCCCCGACACGAACGACGCCGACTGGACCATCGAGGTCGACGAGTCGGTGCCCGAGGAGCGCCCGTACGTCACCGGCGCGGTGATCCGCGGCGTCGACCTCAGCGAGGAGGGCCTGGAGTCGCTCATCCAGCTGCAGGAGAAGCTCCACGCCACGATGGGGCGAAAACGGGCGAAGGGCGCCATCGGCATCCACGACCTGGCGATGCTGAAGGGAGAGGTCCTAGATGAAACCGCCGGCGGCAACTCCGTCACCTACCGCGGCGTCGACCCCGAGGGGGACACCTTCGTGCCGCTGGATTCGAACGACGAGATGACCCCCGCCGACGTGCTCCGCGAGCACCCGACCGGCCAGACCTACGCCGACCTCGTGGAGTCGTACGACCGCTACCCCGCCATCTACGACGAACTCGGGCTGTTCTCGTTCCCGCCGGTGATCAACGGCCGGCGGACGGAGGTCTCGACGGGCTCGCGGGAGCTGTTCGTCGAACTCACCGGGACCGACCAGTGGACCATCGACCGGATGTGCAACATCATCTGCTACGCGCTGGACGCCCGCGGCGCGACCGTCGAGCGCGTGACCGTCGAGTACGCCGACGGCGCCACCGCGCCCGAGGAGGGGCGGGAACTGCTCCGCCCGGACTTCGCGGTCGACGAGAAGTCGGTCACCCACGAGCGCGTCGAGACGATGCTGGGGCTCGACCTCGACCCCGACGAGGTGGTCGACCTCTTCGAGCGCTCGGGCCTGGACGCCTCCTACACGCTCGGCGAGGCCGTCGAGTACCAGGTGGAGATTCCGCCCTACCGCACGGACGTGCTCCACCCGCTGGACCTCGTCGACGACGTGGGGCGGGCCTACGGCTTCAACGACCTCGAACCGCGCTACCCCGACGTCGGGACCGTCGGCGGGCGCCACGAGCGCTCCCGCCTGGAGCGGGCGGCCCGCACGAGCCTCGTGGGGCTGGGCTTCGAGGACCTCCTGAACTTCCACATGATCAGCGAGGAGGAGAACTACGCCCGGATGAACGTCGCGCCGGGCGACGACGTCCTCGGCGGGGCGGAGCCGGTGACGATCACCGAGCCCTACAGCGAGGACTACACGATGCTCCGGACGTGGGCGCTGCCCTCGCTGCTGATGGTCCTGGAGAACAACACCCACCGCACGTACCCGCAGGATCTGGCGGAGATCGGGCTGGCGGCGGGGTACGACGACTCGGAGAACACCGGCGTGGCCGAGCGCCGCACCGTGGCCGGGGTGCTGGCCCGTCACGACGCGACCTACGAGGACGCGAAGGGTCGCCTGCAGGCGCTGTGCGTCGACTTCGGCGTCGACCTCGAGACCCCCCGGACCGAGCACCCGAGCTTCATCGACGGCCGGGCCGCGGCGGTCGTGATCGACGGCGAGCCCGTGGGCGTGATGGGCGAGGTGCACCCCGAGGTGCTGGTCGAGCACGACCTCGAACTGCCCGTCTCGGCGTTCGAGTTCGACCTGGACGCACTACGGTGATCTTCCGGGTGGTTCGGCGGCGGCCGGTTTCCCCTTACCGGGGGCAGTATGGGTGAGTCTGGTCGGTCGTTGCGCTGACGAACACGACCCGAAAGACCCCTTCTATGTATTGAATCGAACCCCTTCCGCTGACGAGCAGGCCCCGAAAGCCCCTGGCCGTCTCGGCTCCCAGGACTCGCTGCGCGCTTCGCCTCGCTTCGCTCGGCTCCAGTGCTTGCGTCGTCCGGGTTCGCCGAGACGGCCAGCCCCTTTCAGTCCCGCCCACCGCAACCGCACCGCAGCCACGTCCTCCCCAGCCGATTCACTCGTTCGCTTCGCTCACTCGTTCATCCCTCGCGCGGCTTGCGCGCACACGAGGTGCGCGCTGCGCGCGCCTCCGCAACCGCGCCGGCCCTCGTGGCCGGCGCCCACCGGGCGGTGCTGGGCGGAAGGATGCGTCGCGCTCGCCCCACGCGAGCGACCTCGTGTCGCGAGCACTCGCGAGCGCGCGGGGAGGGGTGGGGAGACCACCGCGGTTCCTGGTGGACTCGCAAAGGGCGAGCGCTCTCGCCAGCCGAGGCGAAGTAAGCACCGCAGCCGAGCGCAGCGAGTCGCAGGCGGCGAGAGCGCGAGGGCTTTGCAAGGCAGTCCGAATCCCTGCTGTGTCCTCGTAGTGAGGGCTTTGCAAGGGAGTCCGAGTCACTGCACGTCAATTTAGAGTAGGTATGCCCACGGCTGCCCGAGATGGAGGGCCATCGCCGACGAGCCAGAGAGATCTAGTCGTCGGAATATCATCCCACTCAGAGAGAACAACACCCCAGCCCGAATACAACCACGAAATCTAAGACACCCAGTCACCAAGGACCTCGTAGTGCCGCAGTTCGACTACCCCTGCCCCGAGTGCCGGACGACCAACAGCCTGCACGACGCCGGCTGCCGGTTCGAGGGCACCTCCTGGCCGCTGATCGAGAAGGCCTACGTCGACGTCGTCTCGGTCCTCTCGGTCGAGCCCCACGCCGAAGAGGCGCTCCGGGAGGCCGTCCACGGCGACTGGGGCGAGTTACACGTCGCCGCGCTCGACCAGCTCGAACACGAACAGCGGGTGCGCGAGCGCGACGACGGGCGACTCGAACTGCTGACCGCCGCCGAGTACAAGGAGCTGGTCTCTGAGCCGACCCGCGAGCCCATGCGGACCATCTACCGCAAGGGCTCGTACCCCGGCTGTCACGACAACGCCGTCTTCGCGATGATCGCCTGGTACGAGATGGTCGGGCTCTCCTGGGCCGAGACCAAGGAGAACGTCGTCGAGTGGCTCCGCGACACCGGCGCGTGGGACCGCGGCGGCTTCGAGGAGGCCACCCCCGGCGAGCTGGTCGAGAAGAAGCGCCACGTCTACGAGCAGGGCTACGGCTGGAAGGAGAAGGCCCGGGCCGCCAAGGCCGTCATCGATCGCCACGGGTGAGCAGCGGGCGGGGACCTGGGGAGCCTCGAGCGCGGTGGCGAGCCACAACCGTTAGGCCCTCTCCGGACGCCCCCTCGGTATGAGCGTCCCCGAGGCGGCTCCCGCCCGCCCAGGCGTCGTCGAGCGGCCGCGGCGCGCCGTCGCGACGGTGATCTTCGTCATCTTCCTCGACCTCGTCGGCTTCGGCATCGTCATCCCCATCCTCCCGTACTACGTCCGGAGCTTCGGCGTCGGCGACGTCTTCATCGGCCTGCTGGCGGCGGTCTACTCGCTGACCCAGTTCGTCGCGACGCCGATCCTCGGTCGGTACTCCGACGCCCACGGCCGCCGACCGATCATCATGCTGTCGCTGACGGGTAACGCGGTCGCCTGGAGCATCTTCGCCATGGCGGGCCAGGTCGGCGACGCCGCCAGCGCCGCTGTCGGCGTGGCGGTGCTGTTCCTCGCGCGGGGGCTGGCCGGCGCCATGGGCGGGAACATCGCCGCCGCGCAGGCGTACGTCGCCGACGTGACCCCGCCCGAGCGCCGCGCCGGCGCGCTCGGCCTCGTCGGCGCCTCGTTCAGCCTCGGGTTCATCTTCGGGCCGGCGTTCGGCGGCCTGCTCGCCAGCGACGCCGTCGTCGCCGCCGCCGGGGCGCTGCCGATCCCGGCCACCCAGTACTCGCTGCCGGCGTTCGGCGCGGCGGCGATGAGTCTCGTCGCGCTCGTGGTCGCCGCCGGGGCGCTGGAGGAACCCGACCGCCACCGGGCGGCGGGCGAGCGCCAGACCATCCTCGAGCAGTTCGCCGCGGCGCTGCGCGACCAGTCGCTCCGCGGGCTGGTGATCGCGTTCTTCCTCACCTCCGTGGCGTTCGCGGGCGTGCAGGTCATGTTCATCCCCTTCGTCGCCGACGCGCCCGCCTACGGCTACGACGCCTCCGCCGCCGCCCTGCTGCTGACCTACCTGGGCGTGCTGGGTGCGCTCAACCAGGGCGTGCTCGTGGGGCGACTCTCCCGGCGGGTCCCCTCGGCCCAATTGGCGACCGTCGGCGCGGCGCTGGTGCTCGTCGCCATCGGGTCGGTCCCGTTCGCCCCCGTGGTCGGCGCGCTCCTGCCGCCGCTGGGTGGGCCGGCGTGGTTCACGCCCGCGTTGCTGGCGCTGCTGGTCTCGCTGGGGCTGCTCTCGCTGGGCAACGGCCTGCTCAACCCCTCGCTGGCGACGCTGGTGTCGACCGCCGCCGGCCCCGAGTCCCAGGGCAACGCCTTCGGCGTCACCCAGGGGGCGGGCAGCCTCGGGCGGACCGTGGGCCCGCCGGTGGCGGCGGCGCTGTACGCCGTCGCCTACTGGTCGCCGTTCGTCGCCGGCGCGGCGATGGTGGTCCCGGTGATCGCGCTGCTGGTCGGGATCGGCCGTCGCAAGGTGAGTACCGATCGGTCGTCGAGTCCGTGACGGACGGAGCCGTGGCGACCGGCCGTCGGGTCCGCGAGCGACGAATCCACGAGCGACGGTCGAGAAACAATGCGGCCGCGACGCTGGGTGCGGCGTCTGTGGCCGGTCAGTCGCTCTGGATGCGCGGCGCGAGCATGTACGTGACCTTCCCGTTGCCCTCGGCGAACTCGTAGTGGAGCTTCACGGGGAACTCCTCGCCGAGTTCGATCGTGACCTCGGCGTCGCCGGGGATGGCCTTGTTCATGTCCTTGAGGTAGTCCAGCGAGAACAGCGAGTCCGCGGGGCCCGCGGTCAGGTCGATGAGGTCCTCGCGGTCCATCTCGAAGTCGACGTCGTCGGTGTCGCCCTCGGCCTCGATGAAGAACGCCTCCTCGTCGGCGTCGACGCGCAGGCGGATGTGGTCCGAGACCATGTCGGCGGCCTTGATCCCGCGGTCGAGCTGGTTGCCCTCGGCGACGATCTCGGCGGGCAGGTCCAGGTCCGGGATGTCGGGCTCCTGGCGGATAGAGTCGGGGTCGATCAGCGCCAGCGTGTACGAGAGGCCGTCGATCTGGATGTGGAGCTTGCGGGTCTCCTCGTCGAGCTCGAGCTGGACCAGATCGCCCGAGGAGGCCATGCCGGCGATGTCCTCGAGGCGCTGGAGGTTGACGCCGATGACGCCGCCGTCGGCCTCGTAGGACTCGAACGCCGCCGCCGAGAGCGACAGGTCGACCATGCCTACGTTGGCGGGGTCGACGGCCCGGACCGCGAGTTCGTCCTCGTTGAGCCGGATCTTGCACTCGTCGACCAGCACGCTCACGGAGTCGAGCGCGTCCTGCAGGGTCGACGCGCCCACGATGGCCTTGAACATATAGGAGGGCTTTCGACGTACCCCGGTAAAAAGCCCCCGTTTGCGAGAGTGTGTTTGCGCGCCCGCGTGGGCGCTGCGCGTGCCAGTCTGCGGGTGCGGGCCGAGCCCGTCTGCGCGCGTTGCCCGAGCCTGACTGTGGGTACGGCCAGAGCCAGACGACGGGTGTGGCCCGAGCGCCGAGCCGCCCGTCGAGTCCGAGCGACGCACGTAAAGGGCCCTGCACCCAAGTAGGGCCGAGAATGGCACGGAAGGACCAGTACTACAACTACTCGGCCCGATCTGTTGTGACTACTAACTGATTGCCGAAGAC
>JBDGUA010000048.1:14795-38194 GCA_042216345.1 Haloferacaceae archaeon | reverse complement strand
GGAACAGCAGGAGGACGAACAGCAGTTCGACGGAGACCATGGTTGCCGAGAGGGATTCATTCGACAAGAACATTTTCGTGGCGCGCGCCTGCCACGTCGCCACGCTCCTGGTTCCCGGGTTCGAGGCTCACTCGTCGCTGCGCTCCTCGTTCGTGGGTGCGCCGCAGAAGATAGCGGGAGGTGGATTTGAACCACCGATCTCCGGGTTATGAGCCCGGCGGAATCTCCGAGCTATCCTATCCCGCTACTGGAATCAACACCCGACTTACGGTTAAGGATTATGATTTCCCCGCCGCCGTGTGTGAGTTTTACGACCCCGCGTGGCCCGTTCACTCTGCGGTCACGCGCCAGGTGAACGTGCTCTCGAGGACGTAGTTCAACAGGAACGCCGTGCCGATGGCGATGGGGAACGTCGCGAGCGTCCAGAGGTCGACGCCGCCCACGACGTACTCGACGGGGGCCTTCCCGAGCAGCCAGACGACCGCCACCTGGACGGCGACGCCGCCGACCCGGACCAGGTTCGAGCGCAGGAACCGCCGGAACGTCTCGACGTGGCCGACGGCGCCGTGCTGGGCGAACGTCCAGTACTCGTTGATCACGAACATCACGACGATGGCCACCTCGGCGCCGGCGAGCTTCGACACCTCCGGGGAGACCCCCACCAGGACGGTCAGCGCCGAACTCACAGAGAGGTCGAACACCGATCCGAGGATACCGACCGAGACGAACTGGCCGAACCGCTTCGTCGAGAGCAGCGGGTCCAGTTTCTCCTTCATGTCCGTCACCGACCGCCGTCGCTCGCGGTCTCGCGGGTGTTCGCGGGCTCGTGGGTGTTCGCGGTCTCGCGGGGGCCCGACGCGACGGCCGGGCGCTCGATCAGCGGCGGGCCGTCGCCGGCGAGCAGTCCGGCGAGTCGGCTCCCCTGCAGGGCGCTGGCGCGCAGGCGGGCCCGCAGCAGGCCCACTCCCAGCCGGAGCGTCGTCTCGACGGGCGAGACGGTCGAGCCGGGCTGGTCCTCCCAGACGACCGGGACCTCGGCGACGCGGTGGCCCAGCGCTCCCGCGACGGCGACGAGCTCGATGTCCCAGGCGAACCCCGACTCGTGGAGGTGGCCGCGGACGGCGGTCCAACACTCCCGGGTCAGCGCCTTGGCGCCGCACTGGAAGTCGTAGAGGTCGGCGTCGAGCAGCCGCCGGGCCAGCCAGGCGAAGGCGTCGCCGAGGTGCCGGCGCGCGACCGTCTGGTGGGACGCCACCGTCGCCTCGGGGTGCCGCCGCGACCCGACTGCGAGGTCGGCCTCGTCGGCGACGACCCGGGCGACCACGGTCGCCAGCGACTCGGCGGGGGTGGCGCCGTCGGCGTCGGCGAACGCCAGCACGTCGGTCGAGAGCGCCTCGAAGCCCGCCGTGATGGCCGCGCCCTTCCCCCGGCGCCGGTCGGCGACGTGGACCGTCGCCGGCAGGTCGGCCAGCTCCTCGACGACGCCCGGGTCGGGCTCGTCGAGTTCGATCCGGACGACGTCGGGGTCCAGCCGCCGATGGATGGCCGTCACGTAGTCCCGCAGGCGTTCGACGTCCGGCCGGAACGCCGGAACGACGACCCCGACTGTGCGTGTCACGTCGGGTCGTACCCCAGGCGTAGTAAAAAAGCGACCGACTCCCGCCGAGCCTCGTCAGTTCCCGCCCGGGGGGTCCCCCGACGAAGCACGACCCAAAAAGCGTATGCGCGCTGCGCGGCGTGTCGGGTGTAATGGAGTACGTTCGCGTGGTGGTCTGGCTGGTCGCCTACGCGGCGCTGGCCGGCGCCGGTCTGCCGATCGCCGCCCGGCTGTTTCCCTGGCTCGACGGGCGGGGGGCCGGCTTCGCCGTCCCGATCTCGCTGGTACTGCTGACGACCGGCGCCTACTGGGTCGGCCACGTCTCGATCACGCTCGGCCTCGCGGCGGGGGTCTTGCTCGTGCTGCTGGTCGCCGGCGTCGCCCTGCTGGATCTGGCGGCTGTCCGCGAGCGCGGGATCGACGCGCTCGGCGGGGGCGTCCCCGTCGACGTGGAACTCGACCGGAGCTCAGTCCGGGAGGCCGCCGTCGTCTTCGCGCTGGCGTTCCTGCTGGTGGTGGCGATCCGGGCGGTCGATCCGGCGGTCCACGCCGTCGGCGGCGAGAAGTTCCTCGACTTCGGCCTGCTGCAGTCGCTGGCCCGCGCCGACGCGCTGCCGCCGCAGGACGTCTGGTTCGCGGGCGAGCCCGTCCGCTACTACTACGGCGGCCACCTGATGGCGTCGCTGCTGGCGCGGCTCACGCTCACGCCCCCGGCGTACGCCTACAACCTGGCGCTGGCGGGCTTCTACGCGATGCTGGTCACCGCGGCGTACGACCTGGCCGCCGCCGTCGGCGCCCACCGCGGCGTCCCGCGCCGGGTCGCCGGCGCCTTCGCCGCGTTCTTCGTCGGCGTCGCCAGTAACCTCGTCACCGCGGGTCGGCTGGTCTTCGACGCGCTCTCGCCGGACCTCCAGCGGCAGGTCGCCGAGGCGGTCGCCAGCGAGTCCGGACGGGCGACCGTCGAGGAACTGCTGGGCGCCTCGGGGCGGTTCTCCTACTGGACGGCCAGCCGCGTCATCCCGGGGACGATCAACGAGTTCCCGCTGTTCGCCTGGCTCAACGGCGACCTCCACGCCCACATGATGGGGACGCCCTTCCTGCTGCTGGCCGCCGCGCTGGCGTTCGGCTACTTCCGGACGCCGACCCGCCAGCGCTGGCGCCGACGCGTGCTCGTCTTCGCCGCCGTCCCGGTCGACGCCGGCCTCCAGGCCGTCGTCGACACCTGGAGCTTCCCGTCGGTGTTCGGCCTCCTCTTTCTGGCCGTGGCGCTCGCGCCCGCGGACCCGCTGACGCTGCTGCCCGACCGGGTCGCCGCCGCGGCGCGTCGCGAGGTCGGCGTCGTCGACGCCGATCTCTCGGGCCGGGGCACCGGATCGCTCCGCGCGGAGGCGTTGCGCCCCGTCGCCGCCGCGGTCGTCGTCGGGATCGCCGGCCTCGTCGGCCTGGTGCTGGCGGCGCCGTTCCTCGCGGGCGCGGCGGGCGGGCGCGAAGTGGCGATCCTGCCGGCGTCGGCCCGCAGCGGCCTCGGCGGCCTGCTGCTGGTCCACGGCGCCTTCGTCGTCGCGTTCGCGGCGTACCTCCTGGCGCGCCTGCGCGTCGAGCGCCCCGTCGGGCTGGCGGTCGCGCTGGCGGCGTTCGGCTGGGCCGCCCTCGCCGTGCGGGCGCCGGTCCTCCTGCTGTCCGTGCCGCTGCTGGTCGCCGGCTGGGCCGCGCTCCGGATGCGGCGGGCGGTCGGCTTCGAGACCCTGTTGATCGTCGCCGGCGCCGGCCTCGTGACCATCGTCGAGTTCGTCTACGTGCGCGAGCAGGCCGGCCCCCTCCGGATGAACACCGTCTTCAAGACCTACATGCAGGTCTGGGCGCTGTGGGGGACCGCCGCCGGCGTCGCCGTCCCCGGGTTGCTCGGCTCGACCGAACCGCTGGTCTCCCGGACGCGCGCCGCGGCGGCCCGGGCGGTCGCAGACGGCGGCGCGGCGGCCACCCGCGCGGGCAAGACCGCCCAGGAGGCCGCCCGCGAGTGGCCCCAGGTCGACGGTCTCCGGGGGGCCCTCGGCTCGCTGCTGGTCGTCGCGCTGCTGCTCTCGACCGCCCTCTACGCGGGCTTCGCGCTCTCGGCGCACTTCGGCGGGCGTCAGGACCCGGCGACGCTGGACGCGACCGCCTTCGTCGCGCGGGACCACCCCGACTACGCTCCCGCGATCGCGTACGTCGACGCGCTCGAGGGCCAGCCCACGATGGTCTCGGCCCCGGCCACGTCGCGGTGTCTGGACCTCGACCGGGAGTACCCCTGCGAGCCGGGGATGTACGGCTGGCACTCCAGCCCGGCGGCCAGCCTGACGGGCGTGCCGACGGTCGCGGGCTGGACCCACGAGGTCGGCTACCGCGGTTCGGAGGCGTACTTCTCGCGGGCGCGGGACGTCGACGCCATCTACACCGGGTCCGTCGAGACCCGGGCGCGGCTGCTCAGGACGTACGACGTCCAGTACGTCTGGGTCGGCGGGGCCGAGCGCGCCCGCTACGGGGAGATGAGCTTCGAGGGGATGCCCGGCGTGGAGCCGGTCGTCCGGACCGACGCGGTGACGGTCTACCGGGTCGACCAGGCGCGGCTCCCGACCTGAGCGTGGCGGCTACTGGCGAGAATCGAGGGGCTCAGACCGACAGGCTCGTCCGGCCCGAGTCCACGACGGTCAGCGACTCGGCGTCGACGGCGTCGACGTCGAGCCAGTGGGGGACGTACTGGCGCTTCTGGTAGGTCTCCTGTTCGTCCTCGGCGCCGACGGTGCACCACAGTTGCACCTCGTCCGGGCCGTGGTAGTCCCCCTGCCGGGAGACCGAGAAACAGACCAGTTCCTCGCCGTCGTGTTCGACGACGGCACCCTTGCGAATGCCGGGGTCCCCGTGGACGATGAGGTGTTGCATACTCCCGGGTTCGGCGACTCCGGGCTTAATCGCTTCGATAGGACCCAACCCGAGCGGCTGGGGCGTCCCCGTGGTGCCGGGCGGGCGCGACTGGCGCCCGCAGAACCCTTTTGGCCGGTCCGGCCCAACCGCCGCGTACCATGAACATGCTCGTCGACGGCGACTGGCGCACCGACACCTACGAGACGACCAACGAGGCCGGCGAGTTCGAGCGCCAGACCACGACGTTCCGCGACTGGATCGGCGGCGAGCAGGTCAGCGAGGGCGGCGACCCCGACCCCGACGCCGAGTTCCCGGTCGAGGCCGGCCGGTACCACGTCTACATCTGCCGGGCCTGTCCGTGGGCCCACCGGGTGGCGATGACGCGGGCGCTGAAGGGGCTCGAGGACGCCGTCTCGCTGTCGCTCGTCCAGCCCGAGCGCTACGACGAGGGGTGGGAGTTCTCCGCGGAGCAGCCGGACCCCCTCTACGGCGCTGACTACCTGCGCGAGATCTACACCCGCGCCGACGAGGACTACACCGGCCGGGTGACGGTGCCGGTGCTGTGGGACACCGAGACCGAGACCGTCGTCAACAACGAGAGCGAGGAGATCATGCGGATGCTCGACGTCGCCTTCGACGACCTGGCCGAGCGGGACGTCGACCTCTACCCGCCGGAACTGCGCGACGACGTCGACCGGCTGATCGACGACATCTACGGGCCGATCAACAACGGCGTCTACCGCGCCGGCTTCGCCGAGAGCCAGGACGCCTACGAGGCGGCGGTCGACGACCTGTTCGACGCGCTCGACCACTGGGAGGAGGTCCTGGGGACCCAGCGCTTCCTCGCGGGCGACCGGCTCACCGAGGCCGACGTCGCCATGTTCGCCACGCTGGTCCGCTTCGACGACGTCTACCACACCCACTTCAAGTGCAACCGGCGGGCGATCCACGAGTACCCGAACCTCTGGAACTACACGAAGGAGCTCTACCAGCTCCCGGGGGTCGCCCGGACGGTCAACATGGACCACATCAGGCGCCACTACTACGCGAGCCACGGCGACATCAACCCGAAGCGCCTCGTCGCCGTCGGCCCCGACCTCGACTTCGACGCGGAGCACGACCGCGACCGCCTGGCGGGCGGCCCGCCGGCGGCGCTCCGCGAGGACGTCATCGCCGACTGAGCCCTCGAGGGCCGCCGCGACGAGCGGCGCTCAGGTCCACTCCTCCAGCTCCGGGCTGAACAGTTCGTCGCTGTACTGCAGCGCCCCGGGGTTGACGACGTTCCGCAGGTGCTCGCCCGTGAGCGCCCGCCGGAGTTCCTCCCGGACCGACCGCAGCGCGTAAGCGCCCGAGCGCTCGCAACTCCCGCCGTGGTGGGGCGAGCAGACGATCCGCTCGCACCCCAGGGCGGGGCTGTCCTCCGGCGGTTCGGTCTCGAAGACGTCGAGGCCCGCACCCCAGATCGTGCCGGCCTCCACCGCCTCGACCAGGGCCGCCTCGTCGACGATGGGGCCGCGGGCGGTGTTGACCAGCACGGCGATCTCTTTCATCGCCGCGAACTCCTCGGTCGAGAACAGGTGGTGGGTCTCGGCTGTCAGCGGCGTGTGGACGCTCACGCAGTCGGCCCGGGCGAGCAGCTCCGCGAACTCGACGCGCTCGACGCCCAGGGGTTCGAACAGGTCGTCGGCGAGGTAGGGGTCGTAGGCGATCACGTCCATGTCCAGGCCCTGGGCCTTCCGGACGGCGGCCCGCCCGATGTGGCCGAGGCCGACGATGCCGAACGTGCCCTGGTTCATCGGGTTGACGTCCTCCCGCCGCCCCCAGCCCGGCCCCTCCCGGACCGCCCGGTCCGAGAGGACGATCTCGTGGGCCGCCGCGAGCATCAGCCCGATGGCGTGGCTCGCCAGTTCCTCGGCGCAGTACAGCCCCGGCACGTTCGAGACGGGGATGCCGTACTCGGTCGCCGCCTTCAGGTTGATCGTGTCGACGCCCGTCCCGAGCCGGATGATCGAGCGCGTGTTCTCCAGGCCCTCGATCACCTCGCGGGTCAGCGGCGCCTTCGAGGTGAGGATCACGTCGGCGTCGCGACAGCCCTCCCTGACCTCTTCGTAGCGCTCGAAGTCCGCGTACTCGATCTCGGCGCCAGCGTCGCGTGCGACGTCGCCGTAGGGGTCCTCTCGCTCCGGCCACTTGCGGTCGGTCACCAGCACTCGCATGGGTGTTGCTCCCCCCTCGGCGTGAAATAGCTATGGTCCGGGCGGCCGGCGACGCCCTGAGCGACGGTCGCCCGCCGGCCTCACTCCCCGTCGCCCGCCGTCCTCACTCCCCGTCGACCGCCGGCCAGCACTCCTCGTGGACGCGGGCGCCCGCCTCGGGGAGGACCGGGCCGACCGTCTCCACGTCGACGTCTCCCCGTTCGAGGACGTCCGAAGCGGGGACGACGCGGTCCGTCCCGACGAGGTCGCCGGCGCGGGCGGCCGAGACCCCGTAGACGACCCGGCCCAGGCCGGCGACGTAGACGGCGCCCGCGCACATCGCGCAGGGCTCGGTGCTGGTGTAGAGGGTCGTCGCCGCCAGCGCGTCGGCGTCGAGGGCCCCGGCCGCCCACCGGGCCAGTTTCAGCTCCGGGTGGGCGGTGACGTCGCCGTCGCTGTGGACGGTGTTCTCGGACTCGGCGATCACCTCGGGCGCTGTCTCCTCGCCCGCTGCCCTTTCGCCCGACGCCTCCTCGCCCGCTGCCCTTTCGCCTGACGTCCCCTCCCCCGCTGCCCTGTCGCCCGACGCCCCCTCGCCTGCTACCCCCTCGCCCGCCGTCCCGCTGTCGCCCCCGCGAACCAGCAGCGCGCCGAAGGGCTCGTCGCCGCGCGCGCCGGCGGCCCGGGCGAGTTCGAGCGTCCGCCGGACGTACCGTTCGTCGTCGACCATACCGGTGGCTGCGGCGCCCAGCGTCCAGAGCCTTGGGGCCGCCTGCGACCGGAAGCGACGTCGTCGCGCCGGCGCGCCCGCCTCACTCCTCGACCAGCGTCGCGCCGGCGTCGTGGATCCGGCAGACGACCGGGTCGTAGCCGGCGTCAGAGAGGCCGGTCCCGAGCGCGAAGACGGTCTCGCCGAGCATCGCCATCGAGGCCTCGCCGCCGGCCTCGCTGACGTCGGCGACGACCCCGCGGACCCGGTCGGTGAGCACGCCGGCCTCGCGGGCGAACCGCCGGGAGGCGTACATGAACTGCGGGAGCGTCGGCTCCTCGACCAGCCGCGAGAGGGCGTCGGCGCCGGCGGCCGAGAGCCGGTCGGTGTCGCCCGTGATGACGTCCTCGGTGGCGAGTTCCCCCAGCGCGAGGTACTCGACGCGCGAGCGCGCCGGGATGCCGTCGAGCAGCCCCTCGCCCGGCGCGCCGGGTTCGAGGCGGATCGGCGCGCCGCCGCGGGCCTGCCCGACCACGTCGCCGAGGCCCGTGCCGCAGGTCACCTCGGCGCCGTGGGCGACCGTCACGAGTTCGTTCTCCGAGAGCGGTCGGTCGAAGGCGTCGGCGGCGGCCAGCGCCGTCCCGAGCGAGAGCGCGCCCGAGACGCCGAAGCCCGACCCCAGCGGGAGCGCCGTCTCGCCCTCGACGCGGGCCGGCGCCGATAGCGCCGAGAGCACGCGCTCGACCGGCGGCATCTCGACGGACTCGCCGTTGAGGCTGACCGACGGCGTCTCCGCGGGCGCGACCCGGACGGTCACGCCCTCCGAGAGCGCCAGACCGGCGCCCCGCGACCCCGTCGTCGTCGGGTCGTCGGTCCGGTGGACGCTGAAGAAGCCGGTGACGTGGCCCGGCACGAACGCGGTCGCGGTTGCCTCGTCGCTCATCGTCGGTTCATCGCGGGGGCTCCGTTAATCGTTGTCGGGTTCGCCCCGCCGGGGTGTGCTCTCTGGCGCTCCCGCTCACTCCTCGACGAGCGCCTCCCGCCCGACCGCGGCGACGTCGTCGTGGCCGCTCAGGCCGAGGACGCTGTCCAGTTCGGCGAGCACGTTCGCGAGGACCTCGTAGACGCCCCGCTGGCCGGCGATGGCGAGGCCGAAGACGAACGGCCTCCCGACGAGGACGGCGTCGGCACCGAGCGCCAGGGCCTTGAACGCGTCCGCGCCGGTCCGGACGCCGCTGTCCAGGAGAACCGGGATCTCGCCGTCGACCGCGGCGGCGACCTCTGGCAGCGCCGCCACCGCGGCCCGGGCGCCGTCGATCTGTCGCCCGCCGTGGGTGGAGACGACGACGCCGTCGGCGCCGTGCTCGACCGCGAGGCGGGCGTCATCGGGGTGGACGACTCCCTTGAGGACGACGGGGAGGTCGGTCTGCTCGCGCAGCCAGGCGAGGTCCTCCCAGGTGAGCGTCCGGTCCTTGTCGAGCGCGTCGCTGTTGGCGAAGGTCTCGACGTCGACGCCGCGCTCGTCGGCCAGTCGCTGGACGACGGGGTCGCTCGTCAGCAGCCGGTTGGGCGCGTCGTCGTTGAGCGAGTAGTCGTTGCGGAGGTTGCGCCGGCGCCACTTGGTGAGCTGGGAGTCCAGCGTCAGCACCACCGCGTCGTAGTCGGCGGCCTCGGCGCGCCGGACCAGACTCGCCGCGACCTCCCACTCGCGGGGCCAGTAGAGCTGGAAGAACCGCGGGGCGCCCGCGCGCACCTCGTCCATCGCCTCGGCGACGTCCTCCATCGAGCGCGAGGCGCCCGTGCTCAGCGAGAAGGGGACGCCGAGCTCGGCGGCGGCCCGGGCGCTGGCGAGTTCCCCCTCGGGGTCGAAGACGCCGTGGCCGCCGACGGGGGCGATCCCCAGCGGGGCCGCGAGGTCGGCGCCGAACAGCGTCGTCGAGAGGTCGCGCTCGTCGATGTCGCGGAAGACGCGCGGGACGATCCGGTAGCGGTCGAACGCCACCTGGTTCGCGCTGACGGTCCCTTCGGTCCCGGCGCCGCCGGCGACGTAGTCGTAGGCGTTCGAGGAGAGGTGGTTCGCGGCCTCGCGCTTGAGCTCCTCGTAGTCGAGCGGGACGCCCGGGCCCGACTCCTTGATCTCGCGGGCGCGACGGGTGACGAACGAGTCCGTGTCTGCCATACTGTCCCACGGAGCGCTGGGGCACAAAGCCCTTGCTGGTCGTGGCAGATCGGTTACAAAAGTTCGATCGCGCTGGCGGCGCGTCGCCTACGGGCTCAGCCGTTGCCGGTCTGACGAGACTCGCGGAGCGAGTCTCGTTAGCTCTCAGCGTCTTCGTCAGGGACTCAGACGCTGACGATCTCGTGGGAAGAGGACGGCCTCACGGATGTTGTCGAGGTCGAGCATCGTCATGACGAGGCGCTCGACGCCGTAGGCCCACCCGGCGTGGGGCGGCATGCCGTACTTGAACATCTTGGTGTAGTACTCGAACTGGTCGGGGTCGAGGCCCTGCTGCTCGAAGCCCGCCACGAGTTCGTCGTAGCGGTGTTCGCGCTGGCCGCCCGAGACCAGTTCCATGCGCGGGTGCATCAGGTCGAAGCCCTTCGAGAGCTCGGGGTCGTCGTCGTAGTCCTGGATGTAGAAGGGCTTGATCTCGCTGGGCCAGTCGGTGATGAAGTAGTGCCCGCCGACGTCGTCGCCGAGGGCGCGCTCGGCCTCGGTGGAGAGGTCGTCGCCCCAGACGAGCTGCGTGTCGAGCTCGCCCGTCGCGTTGATGCGCTCGATGGCCTCCTCGTAGGTCAGGCGCGGGAACTCGCCCGAGGGCGCCGCGAAGCCGTCGTACCCCAGCAGTTCGAGCTGCTCGGCGCAGTTGGCCTCGACGGCCTCGTAGGCCGCCTTCAGGGTGCCCTCACAGACGTCCATCGCCTCCTCGTGGTCGATGAACGCCGACTCGAAGTCGATCATCGTCGCCTCGTTGAGGTGCCGGGGCGTGTTGTGCTCCTCGGCGCGGAAGATCGGACCGATCTCGAAGACCCGCTCCAGGCCGGAGCCGACCATCAGCTGCTTGAACAGCTGCGGGCTCTGGTTCATGAACGCCTCGCGCCCGAAGTAGGTGATCGGGAACAGCTCCGTCCCGCCCTCGGTCCCGGTGGCGACGATCTTCGGCGTGTTGATCTCGGTGCCGCCGACCGAGCGGAAGTACTCGCGGACCGCCCGCAGGATCTCGGCGCGGATCTCGAAGATGGCCTTCACCTCGGGCTTGCGCAGGTCCAGCGTCCGGTTGTTCAGCCTCGTCGAGAGCTCGGCGTCGACCTTCCCGGAGGGGTCCAGCGGGAGTTCGGGATCGGCCTCGGCGATCACCTCGACCGAGGCGGGGGTGATCTCGACGCCGGTGGGCGCGCGGGGCTCCTCCTCCACGTCGCCCTCGACGACCAGCACGCTCTCGCGGTGGACGTCCAGCGCCGTCTCGACGAGCTCGTCGTCCATCTCGTCTTTCTCCAGTTTGACCTGGATCTTGCCGCTCTTGTCCCGGAGGATCAGGAAGGCGATCCCCCCGAGGTCGCGGATCTCGTGGACCCAGCCGGCGACTTTCACGCTGTCGCCCGGCTCGGCGTCCGCTGTGTAGGTTCGGTCCTGCATACGCCGTGGTATCCGGGGCTCCGTCTTAAGCGCGGCCCTTTCGGGTTGGACGGCAGGTCGCGGCGGCTCGCAGGGCTGGCTCGGGGCGCTGGCTTGCGGTGAACCGTCGCGCTGTCGGCTCGCGGCGACGTCCCTAGGCTTCCCGCTGGGTCCGGTGGGCGTCCTCCACACCCTCGACGGTCTCGCGGACCGCGTCGCAGCCCTCCTCGTGGAGGAGGTCGCCGACGACGATGGTGTCGGCGTGTTTGCCCATCTCGTAGGCCGACTCGTAGTCGTGGATGCCGCCGCCGTAGAACAGGGTCGACTCCTCGAGGGCGTCGCGTGCGGCGCCGACCTTCTCGGTGTCGCCGAAGGTGCCCGAGTACTCGACGTAGACGATGTCCTGGCCGAAGAACTTCTCGGCCACCTCGGCGTAGGAGGCCACCTCGGCGGCGCCGAGGTCGCAGTTGGCCTCGGTGTAGGTCGCCACCGACGCCTCGGGGTTGAGCACGATGTAGGCCTCGGTGAACGTCCGGTCCCAGTCGATCTCCTCGATGCGGGCCCACTCGGCGTGGGCGCCGGTGATCCAGAAGGGGTCGCCGGCGTTGAACACCGTCGGGATGAGGTAGCCGTCGAGGTCCGGCGAGTCCACGACGACCGACGGGTTCGACGGCTCCTGGTAGAGCGGCACGTTGTAGGTCCCGCAGGCGTCGATGACCTCGGTCATGTTCTCGACGGTCATGCCGGTCGTCCCGCCGATCTCGATCGCGTCGGTTCCCGTCTGGCACACGTCCGCGAAGGTCTCCCCCTCGACCAGGTCCTTGTCCGGGTCGACTTTCAGGACGTGGTCCCACTCGGTCCAGGGCCCACTCATACGCCCTGTTGTTCGGGGCGCGGGTAAAAAGTGCGCGGAACGCCCATCGTCGGGCGCGGAACGCCTCCCTTCCGGGCTGTACGGCCCGTTAGGGCTCGGGACGCCTCGTCAGGCCTCGGCGTACTCCTCGGCGTTGCCCTCGTTGTGCTGCAACAGCAGTTCCTGGACGGCCCGCGCCCGCCGCAGCGCCGCCAGCTGAGAGTCCCGGTCGGTGCAGTGGCGCAGCACGTGCTCGCCGATCTTGGCGTGGAACTGCTCCTCGGGGACGATCACGTCCTCGTAGATCTGGGCGGTCTCGGCGTCGTAGTACTGCAGTTCGTTTGGGTGGCGGGCCTTCGCCATGCGCTCGCCGGCCCCCTGCAGCGTCGCCGCCTGTTCGACGGCGTCGAGCGCCTCGAAGCCCTCCCAGAACGGCGAGCGGCTGGCCCGCTCGAAACAGGCCGCGGGGTCGCCCCCGAGGTTCGCCAGCCGCTGGGCCAGCAGGCGGGCGTGTTTGGCCTCGTCCTCGATCTGCTTGAGCAGGTGGACGAAGATCTGGGGGTTCTCGAAGCGCTCGGCGTCGTTCAGCATGTCCCGCGGCACGTCCGCGGCCATGATCTCGTTGTAGACGCGGGTGTAGAGCCCCTCGCGCATCTCCTCGGGCGAGCGCTGCTGGTCGAACCGCGGCGCCCCGAGGTCGTGTTCCTCGATGAAGGCGTCGATCTCGCCGACGACGCGTTCGGCGAACGTCGCCGGGTCGACCGGGAGTTCGTCCTCGGTGAGTGGGGCGGTGCTCATGTGTGAGAGAATCGCACAGCGGCGTATAAAGATGCTGTCCCGGTTCAGCGCGGGGTCGGTGGCCCAGCGGACGACCGTCGCCGAGCGACGATGGACGACCGGCCGACGGCGGTCGTCGGCGCCACGGAGCGCAATCAGCCAGGGTAATCGACCCGCGGTCTTTTTGAACGGCCCCCACCAACGCGAGGGCATGAAGTCGACGCGGAAGGGCCTGCGAGATGGGGACCTCTACAAAGACACGTACGAGCGGCTCAACTGTTCGGAGTGCGAGAAGACGCTGAAGCGGAAGAACGACCCCGACGAGGTCTACTCGGTCCGGACCTGTCCGGAGTGCGGCAGGGAGTGGAAGGAACTCAGGTAGACGACCCCCAGCGGCTCCGCGCGACTGTTCTTCCTCCCGTCAGCGACGTCGTCCACGTAGTCGGCTCGTCAGCGACGTCGTCGACACAGGCGTCCCATCACCGACGTCGTCCACGTTGCGAGCCCGGGGTGAGGCGACTCGCGGCTACTCGAACACCGCGTCGAACGCCCGGGCGCCGAGGGGATCGAACGTCCCGGCGGCGACGTTCTCGGCGACGTGGGCGGGGTCGCTCGCGCCCACGAGCGCGCAGGTGACCCCCGGCGCGCTCCGCGCGAAGTTGATCGCCCGCTGGGCCGGCGTGTCGCCCGACAGTTCGGCGGCGATGTCGTCTGGGAGCCCCCCGGCGAGTCGGCCCTGGCCGATGCTGGCGCTGGTGAACACGCCGATCCCCGCGGTGTCGGCGACCGCGAGCGCGCTCCGCGGCCCGTCGGGTCCGGGCTGGGACTCGACGGTGAAGGCGTCGGCCATGTGGACGTTGAACGGGAGCTGGATCGCCGCCAGGCTGTGCTCCTCGGCGCCGACGCTGGCGGCGGCGGCCTCGGCGCGCGCGAGGACTTCCGGGAGCGAGAGGTAGTGCTCGTGGTCACGCGGGACGCGGAAGGCCTCCCACGTCGCGACGCCGTAGGCGCCGAGGTCGCCCGCGGCGACCCGCGCCTCCAGGCGCTCGAAGGTCGCCTCCAGCTGGTCGTAGACCGCGGCCTCCGAGCGGACGTCGCGCTGGGTCTCGGGGTTGTGTACGTAGTAGAGGTCGATCGAGTCGACGCCGAGGTTCGAGCGCGACCGCTCGAACAGTTCGTCGACGAAGCCGGGGGCGATGCTGTGGCTGCCGTGGGCGAGATCCGCCGGGTCGACCAGGCCGGGCTCGACGAACTCCCGGCGGACGTACGCCGAGGGGTCGGCGGGCCGGGCGTCGTCGAACGGCACGAACCCGCCCTTGGTCGCCACCAGGACGGCGTCGCGGTCGACGTCGGCGTCGGTCAGCGCCCGCCCGACGACGCGCTCGCTGCGCTGGCAGCGGTAGTTGATCGCCGTGTCGACGACGTCGACCCCGTGCTCCAGCGCCTCGACGATCGCCGCGCGGTAGGCGGCGTCGACCGCGTCGGTCGGCTCGCCGAGGTAGGTGCCGAGGCCGATGCTGGAGATCACGCCCGGGCCGAACCGCCGGAAGTACGTCCGCCCGAAGCGGTCGCCGAAGCGGTTGCGGTAGTTCCAGGTCGCCTCGCGCGTGGCCATAGCGGAGGGTCGGTCGCCCGCACCTAAAGCCGCCGCGGTCGTGGGCGCCGTAGACGGGGGTGGTGCGGTCGTGGGCGCCGCAGAGGGGGGTCGCATGGTCGTGGCCGCCGCAGAGGGGGCTGGCGCGATCCGACCGCTCAGATGTCCCCTTCGAGGCACTTGAACAGGCGGTCGACCAGCGCCGAGCGGTCGACGCCCCGGTGCTCGATGTCGACGCCGGGGACGTCTTCGTCCTGCTCGATCTGTCCGCCGCCCATGCGGGCGTGGCCGCCGGCGCTGGCGTCGGGGATGTCCTCGACGGCGGCCTCCAGCGCCCGGCCCATGTGGACGCGGTCGTCGCGGGAGCGCCCCGAGAGGTAGATGGTGCCCTCGCGCTCGCCGCAGACGACGACCGCGGTGATCCCCTCGAGCTGGATGAGTTCGTCGGCGGCCTGGGGCACGGCGTCGACGTTCGAGAGGTTCCCGATGTCGCTGACGGCGAACGGGCCGCGGACCTTCCGCCCGGCGATGGCCCGGGCCTTCGCCTCCAGGACCTCCGCGCTCACCTGGGGGTTGGCGATCCGGTCGAGCATGTCCTCGTCGACGCCCGGGAAGAGGTAGCCGCTGGAGCTGAAGTCGGCGTTGACACAGCCCGCGGTGAGGTGGTTGGTGTCGGTGAGGATGCCGTACAGCAGGCCGGTCGCGACCCGGGACGGCACCGTGTACGGCGAGTGGACCTCGCTCTCGTGGAGGTCCGGCGGCACCGGCGTGGCGCTGATGTCGTCGAAGTACTCCGCGACGATGCTCGAGCAGGCCCCGTAGTCGGTGCGCACGTCGGTGAACGTGTCGCCGGCGCCCTCGCCGGGGTGGTGGTCGACGACCGCGAACGGGAGGACGCCGCTGGCGCCGGCGAAACCGCGGGCCGCGTTGTGGTCGACGAGGATCACCGCCTCGGCGGCCAGCTCCGAGACGTGGTCGATCTGCTGGAGGTCGAGGTCGAGCACCGTCCGGAACGCCCGGTTCTCCTGGTGGCGGATCTGGCCGGCGTACTGCAGCGTCGCCGCGGTGTCGACCTGGTCGGCCAGGCAGGCGACGCCGATGGCCGCCGCCATGGCGTCGGGGTCCGGGTTCGGGTGCATCAGCACCGCGACCTCCTCGAGGGCCCGAAGCTCGTTCCGGAAGGCCGCGCCGCGCGACCGTGGCCGGCGGAAGTAGACGGCCACGCCGACGGCGACGAGGACGAGCGCGACGACGAGCGCGGCGACCGCCGCGGGGTTCTCCTGGAGGGTCTGGACCGTCGAGTCCAGGGCCCCCTGGAGCATCGCGGACTGCTCGGCCTGCAGGACGGGCATGTGCATCCTTGGTGGACGTGATGTGTCATGAAGGTTCGGGAGCGCGGATTCGCGCGCCTGAACGAGTATCTGGACGACGCCCCGGTCGCCCGAGAGCGACGTCACGCGACGGGTCGGGAGCGACGCTAGCGGACGAGTCGGAGCGGACGAGACGGGAGTGACGCCACGCGACGAGGCGGGGGCGACGCTAGCGCACGAGTCGGTCCGGACGAGACGGGAGCGCCACGGAAGGAGTCGGTGCGACGATCCGTCCCTTCAAGACCCTGCTGGTCGAGTGGTCGTGCGTGAACCGGAACGATCGGCGGGTCGTCGGGCTCGTGATGGCCTCCCACGCCCTCGTGCACACCTACGAACTGTCGGTCCCGATCCTCGTGAGCATCTGGCTGACCGAGTTCGCGACCACGCCGGCCCGGCTCGGCGTCGTCGTCACCGTCGGGATGGGGCTGTTCGGCCTCGGGGCGCTCCCCGGCGGCGTCCTCTCGGACCTCTACGGCTCCCAGCGGCTCATCAGCGCCTGCCTGGCCGGGATGGGGCTGTCGTTCCTCGTCCTCGGGATGGCGCCGGGCGTCCCCGCCGTCGCGGTCGCGCTGGTGCTGTGGGGGGTCGCCGCCAGCGTCTACCACCCCTCCGGCCTCTCGCTGATCAGCACGGGCGTCACCCAGCGCGGCCGGGCCTTCGCCTACCACGGCATGGCCGGCAACGCGGGCATCGCCGCCGGTCCCCTGCTGACGACGCTGCTGCTGCTGGCGTTCGACTGGCGGACCGTGGTCCAGCTGCTCGCCGCGCCGGCGTTCGTCGCCTTCGCGGCCTCGCTGGTGGTCGACATCGAGGAGGGCCAGGCCGTCGCGGACGCGGGAGCGGCCGCCGCCGACGGCGACGGAGCTTCCGCTGCGGACTCCGCCACCGACGCCGACGACAGACCGTCCCCGCCCGACTCGCTCGGGGCGTTCCTGTCGACCTCGCGGACGCTGTTCGCCGGCTCGTTCGTCCTGGTGTTCCTGATCGTCATGTGCTCCGGGCTCTACTACCGGGGCGTGCTGACGTTCCTCCCGGACCTGCTGGCCGGCCTCGACGCGTTCTCGCCGGTCACCGTCGCGGGCGTCCAGCAGCAGCCCACGCGGTACCTCTACGCGGGCCTGCTCACGGTCGGGGTCTTCGGCCAGTACCTCGGCGGTCGGCTGACGGACCGCATCGCCCCCGAGCGGGGGATCGCCGTCGCCTTCGCCTGTCTCGCGGTGCTGGCGGTGGGCTTCCTACCGGTCGCGCGCCTCGGCGTCGCGCCGCTGCTGGCGGTCAGCGCCCTCCTCGGCTTTCTCCTGTTCGTCGTCCAGCCGCTCTACCAGGCGACGGTCGCCGAGTACACGCCAGCGGAGGCGCGCGGGCTCTCCTACGGCTACACCTACCTCGGCGTCTTCGGCGTCGGCGCCCTCGGCGCGACCGTCGCGGGCGCGGTGCTCACCTACGCCTCGCCGATGGCGCTGTTCGGCGTGCTGGCGGGGTTCGCCGCCGTCGCGGCGGCGCTCGGGGCCGTGCTCGCTCGCCGGTGAGTGTCACGGCAGTGCTGGGAGCGGTGTTCGCTCGACGCTGAACGTCGCCGCAGTGGGGCGCCCGGTGCGGGTTCCCTCCTCGCCGCGGGGCGTCCGTCGCGGGCCCCTATTCGCCCAGGTAGGCCTCGATGGCTGCGCGGTACCCCTCGCGGTAGGTCGGGAAGGCGAAGTCGTAGCCGAGCGAGCGGAGGTAGTCGTTCCGGCAGCGCTTGCTCGTCAGGATCCGCCGCCGAGCCGCCTCCGAGAGGTCCTCCTCGAGTCGCTCTGCTTTCGTCTGCTTCGGCGGCCGGGCGACGCCGCACTCGTCGGCCAGCCAGTCCGCGAAGGCCCACTTCTCGGCGGGTTCGTCGTCGGTCACGAGGACGACCTCGCCGCGGGCGACGTCCTCGGTCAGGAGGTGGGCGACCGCGCCGGCGGCGTCGTCGCGGTGGACCATGTTGAGATACCCCTCGGTGACCGGCCCCTCGAGGTAGCGCTCCAGGCGGTAGCGGTCGGGACCGTAGAGCCCCGAGAACCGGGCGACGGTGCCGTCGATCCCCCGGGCTGGCGCCTCCTCGCGGGCGACGCGTTCGGCCTCGGCGAGCACCTCGGTCTTCTCGGTCGTCGGGCGGAGCGGCGTCTCCTCGTCGACCCAGTCGCCGTCGTGATCGCCGTAGACCCCCGTGCTGGAGGTGTAGACCAGGCGGTCCGGGGAGTCCTCGCGCGCGCCGAACGCATCGATGACCGTCCGGAGCCCCTCGACGTAGACCTCGCGGGCGGCGGCGGCGTCGCGCCCCCCGGAACTGGCCGCGAAGACGAGCCAGTCGGCGTCGGGGACGCGTTCGAGATCGGCGGCGTCGGTCACGTCGGCCCGCACGGGGGCGAGCCCGGCGGCCTCGACGGCGTCGACGCCGGCGTCGGACCGGCGGACGCCGACAACCTCGTGGCCCGCGCGGCGCAGCTGGCGGCCCAGTTCCAGGCCGACGTAGCCGCAGCCGAGGATCGCGACGCGCATCAGTTTCGGGAGGCGACGAAGCGGTGGATCGCCGCGAGCTGGGCCAGCGTCAGCCGGGTCCGACCCTCCAGCGCCTGCTGGACCTCCTGGCCGGTCAGGTCGTGGTCGATGTTGGAGGCGAGGGTGTCGACGTCGACGACGCCGGTGGTCATCCCCAGCAGGAGGTCGTCGCGGGTCTCCAGGACCACCGTCTCGGCGTCCCGGACGTCCGGCGAGAGCGCGAGCAGTTCGGCGGCCTCCCGCAGCGTCAGTTCGGGGGACTCGCCGGCGACGAGGGCGGCGACCGTCTCCTCGTCGACGCCGGACTCGGCGGCGGCCTCCGCGACGCCGACCGCCTCGACCGTCTCGGCGATGCGGCGCTCGTAGCGCTCGCGGAGTTCGTCGGGCGACAGCGACGCCGGGTCGTCGACGACGTGGTAGAGCATACCTGCACTCGGCGACGCGCGCTCAAAACGGTTGTCTCTCGGGGTGATGGGGTCGACGCGCCCGAGGGGAGTCGCCCGGGGCGTCGAGACCGACGAGCTTTCGTGCCGTCCCCGCCAGGAGTGGGCTAGTGACCGACTCGAGCCCCCGGGACGCCGACGACCACCTGGACCGCACGCCCGTGATCACCTGTTCGCGCTGCGGCGACGAGTGGGACCTGCGCTACGAGCTCGACGAGATGCAGGTCGGCAACCGCGCGGTCGAGCAGTTCGCGCTTGACCACCAGCGCCACACCGGCCACTTCCCCGACGAGGTGACGCCCTGGGTGGCCGACTGCCAGCAGTGCCCCGACGGCGAGCAGTTCCTCTCGGAGCGACCCGCCCGTCGCTGGGCCGAGACCCACGCGCGACACACGCGCCACAGCGTCGACGTCCAGCACGACACCCAGGAGGAGTCGATCACGGTCGAACCGGACGCCCGATAGGCGCCGGTTCGAGTTCCCGGGTTCGATTACCCCGAACAGCCCTGCTCGCCGCCCTTCTCCGGCTCGCTGCCGTTCCCCTCCCGAGCGCCCCACCCGGCGGATCGCTCGTCGGCGTTCCCGTCGACGTCGCCGACGCCGCGACCGCTCGGTGGGACCGCCATCACGACGACCGTCCCGGTCTCGAAGTCGATCCGCGCGTTCGATCCCAGTCGTTCGTCCTCGCCGTCGTCGTCGACGTCGAGGGCGACCGTCTCGCGCTCGCGGACGTAGCTGAGGCCCCGCCCCGTGGCTCCCGCACGGGCGTGGACGGTGAAGCGAGCGTACGCGCCCCGGACCTGGACGCGCCAGACGTTGACCGTCGCCACCCAGTAGCCCGGCGCGGGCAACAGGGGGAGGCCGGCCGGGATCCCCTCGAACTCGGGGCCGAGGGCCTCCTCGGCGGCCTGTTCGGTCAGGTTGCCGGCGGCGCTCTTCGCCCGGCGCTTCAGCGCCCCGTGGACGGCCGCCCGGACGCTCGTCGTCGTCCGGTTGACCGTCCCGTAGGGCACCCGCGACTCGGCAACGACGCGCCGGAGCTCCACACGGAGGAACGTCGCCAGCAGGTCGCGTCGGGCGGGCGACAGCCCCGTCCGCGCGGCGGCGGCCGTCGCGATGGCCGCCGCCAGCGACCCATTCGACGCCGCGACCGCCCGGTCGCCGGGCGAGTCCCAGCGCGCGAAGCCCGCGTCGACGGCGGCCTCGGCGTCGGCGGTGGAGAGGGCCGGAACCCCGCCGGGTTTCGGGCGCGTGAGCGCCTCGACGGCCCGGGCCCGCACGCCCTCGAGTGCGCCCCGCGTCGCTCCTGCCAGGCGCTCGCGGCGGGCGCGGAGCCGTCCGCTGGTCCGGTCGGGGGGCGCCCGCTCCGCGGCGGTGAGCACCCGACCGGCGGTCCGGAGCCGGACCGGGCGGCCCCTCGTGGCCTCGCAGTCCGTCGCCGGCTCCGGCTCCCCGGCGACGACGTCGACGGCGTCGCCGTAGGGGACGGTGAACAGGTTCAGGTTCCGGGTCGCCAGCGGGTGATACCGCTCCCCGTCGGCGAGCACCGGCACCCGCTCCCGGTCGACTGCGGCCAGGGTCAGGTACGCGGGCTCGCCGTCGGGGACGAGGGCGACGGCGCCGCCGGGCCCGTCCGGGTCGCCCCAGGTCCGCCGAGCGCCCGTGCGAGCCCGATCCCGCGCACGCGACACCGCCCGGACGTCGCTCGGCGACCCGACGCCGGCGCGCTCGAAGACGCGCGCCAGCCGGTCGTTGCCGGCCCGGCGGCGCGCGGCGCGCTCCGAGAGGACCCGGATCACGGCGTCGACGTAGGCCCGACGGGCCGCGACGCGCGCCCGGTCGGCGACGCCGTCGTAGCCTGCCGGTGCGTCCACCAGCGATTCGCGTCGCCGACGGAGGGTCGACGCCAGCCGGGCCGACGGGTTCGCCGTCCCGCTCGCCAGTCCGTCGCGGGCCACCCGGATCGAGACGTTCCGGACGCGCTCGCGGAGCGGGCCCAGGTCGGCGAGGATCCACGCCTCGACGCCGTCCGGCGGGGAAACGGTCACGGTCGCCCGCCGATCGAGTCCGCCCAGCACCGCCGACCGGGCGACGCCGTCTCTGCCGTGCTGGTCGGCGATGAGGCGCTCCCGCCCGCCCGCGACCGCGGGCCCGAGGTTCCGTCCGTCGAACGCGCCGCCGGGGCGGAACACCGGTCGCGTCGGCCCCTCCGGAATCGGCGGCCCCGCGGGGTCGTGTCGCCCTGTCAGCGTCGCCTCGACGCGATAGACCGTCGTCCGCGTCGACGTCGAGCGACTGATCCCCGTGCCGTTCGTCCAGACCCGGGTGGTTGTCGTCCGGACGGTCACCGAGCGGGCGAAGGCGTCGAAGGTCCGGGCCGCCCCGTCGCTTGCTTGCGACCCGTCGACCGCACCCCTCGGCGCGCTGTCGACCGCACCTACGGGCCCGTCGTCGACCGCACCCACCGGCCCGCCGTCGATCGCGTCCACGTCGACCGACTTCGACCGGTGGGTCGCCTCGAGCGTCCAGTTCCCGCCGGCGGGTCGTCGCCCCGGTTCCGAGTGCACCTCGACGCGCTCGACGTCGGTGTGGAGGCGGAACTCGGCCCGGTACTGCTCTCCGACGACGGCACCGAGCCGCCGAGGCGGTCCCGGGCCCCCGCCCGACGTGCTCGGGTGCGACCCCGACTGGTCGCGCTCCGGCCGCGTGGCCGACGCGGTCGTCGGGTCGCCGGACACGAGATAGAGGAACGCCTCGTCGGCGCTCCCGTTGACGCGGGCGCGCAGCGACTCACCGGGCACGCCGCGCGGTCGGGGGCCGCCTGCGTTCCAGTCCCGGGCGCCGTCGGGGGCCCCGGTCGGTGACCCGTCGTTGCCGGACCCCTCTGCTCCTACGGGCGGGAGGTTCGGGGGCGGCAACGTCGCCGCTGCGACGCCCGCGTCGGGCCGCGGAGCCACCGCGAGGACGTCCCGCAGTCCGGTCCGCACGGTGGCCCGCCCGTAGGCGTCGAGCGCCTCCGGGTCGGTCCGCCCGAACGATCCGCGCTGGACCGCGAGCGTCCCGCCGTTCGCCGCCAGCGCGACGTGGCGTGTGGTCACGACGTTCTCGACGGGCGCCCCGCCGTACTGGGCCGCGCCCCGGGCCCAGGCGATCGGGTAGAGCCGCCCCGTCACCTGCTGGCCGAGGCCGGACTTCAGCGGCCCGCGGTTCAGTCGGCGCTCGAACCGCTCGGTGCGGGCGTGCGCCAGCAGGACGGGCGTGGCGACCGTGACGCTGAAGCGCTCGCGCTCGCGGACGATCGGGGAGCGGGTCGATCCCGCTTCGCCGGCCCGGCGCGCCGTCAGCGTCACGGGGACCGTGACCCGGAGCGACCGCCCACCGTCGATGGCTTCGATTCGAACGCGGCGCTTGGCCGCTCGAAGGGCGCTCGCGTTCGGCGTCGGTGGCAGCGACGCGACCGCTGTCACGTCGCGTCGTCGGTAGCTGGTCGCGGGGAGGCGGTCGCGCGCGCCGACGTAGATGCGGACGCGCAGCGCGTCGCGGAACGGCGTCGACGCGTTCAGTACCCGCCCGTAGGTGGTGTTCGCGCGCCGGACGACGGGTCGGCGCGCCGCGTCGCGTGCCGCGGCGGCGACGGCGGTGCGGAGGGCCGGTCGAGTGGCCGCAGTCGTCCGGTCGAGCGCGGCGTCGACGTCGGCGTCGACGGTCGCCCCGTCCCGGACCGAGAGCGTGGTGGCGAACGCCGAACTGCCGAGCAGCAGGATCACCGCGATCAGCGCGAACGGGACGCGACCCCGCGAGTCGGACGCGAACCGGACCGTCGCCGCCTCTCGCCCCCTCACGCCGACCACGTCCTGACGGCGATCCTGACCCGGTCCATCCTGACGGCCCGCGCCGCCGCCGCGGGTCGCTCGTAGCTCGCCCGGAGGTCGCGTTCGATCCGGGGGGCCAGGGCGGCGGTGAGCGCCTCGTTGGCGCCGCGGGCGTCACCCTCCGCGATGGGTTCGCGCACGTCGACCCCGAGGAGGGCGCCGAACCGGTAGTACCGGTCGGCGACGAGCGCCGCGACCGGGTAGTCGCCGTGGAGGGCGAACGAGGCCGTCCCGGGCGGGAACGTCCCCCCGACGATTCCCGCTGCGACGACCCGGGCGATGCCGGCGAACCCGCCCCGCTCCGCCGCGTCGACGGCGCGCTCACGGGTCGACGGGTAGCCGCTGGGCACCGTCAGCGAGGCCGCGCGGACGGTCGCCTCCGGGGGCGGCGTCGGGCCGACCCGGAGCCGGCTCTGCACGGGTGCGGCGGGGTAGGGTCGCCACGCGGCGACGACCTGGACTTCCGCCGACCGTCGGTGACCCGGCGGCGACGCGGTGAGGGTTTCCAGCGTCGCCGCTCGCACGCTCGCTCGGAAGTCCGTGCCAGTCCGGGTCACCGCCTCGCCGTCGACGTCGAGCGTCGAGAGCGCGCTCCGGGCGAGCAGGCCGGCGTACGTGCCGTGTGCGGTCCGCCTGAACTCCGGGCCGCGTTGGCGCTCGAACCGGATCGGCGTCTCGTCGGCCCGTGCGGCACCGGGCGCGAGCGTGTAGTTCACCTCGGTGGTCGACGTCGACAGCGTTTCGAGCGTCCGTTCGGGCCGTGCACTCCCGCTCATTTGCCCGTCGGCGTCCGCGGGAGCGGTGGGCAGGACCGTCGCCACCGCGGCGCTGATCAGGAGCAAGGCCAGGGTCGCGTCCAGCACCGTACTCGTCACGACGACCGCCCCCGCAGGGGTCGCCCGTTCAGGTTCACAGCGCGGGATCGCCCGTTCAGATCCACAGCGGTTGGT
>JBDGUA010000048.1:0-14695 GCA_042216345.1 Haloferacaceae archaeon | reverse complement strand
TCGCCCGTTCAGGTTCACAGCGCGGGATCGCCCGTTCAGATCCACAGCGGTTGGTCTCCTGGTCAGCTCCACAGCGCCACCTCCAGGGTGCCGCGCCGGACGTCGCCGGGGGCGACCACGACGCTCACTTCGCGCCGGGCGCGTTCGACGCCAGTCCGGCGCGGGTCGACGCTGGCTCCTCGCCGACCGACACCCCCCGCCCCGCCCGGCGCCCCCGGTCTCGGCGGTCCTACGAACCACTGCTCGCCCGCCGCGTCCACGGAGACGTTCAGCGCGAACCCCTCGGGTCCGGCGTCCCGAGCGAGTCCGAGGCGGTCCGGTCGGACGACGCCGCCGGTCAGGAGTCGCTCTCTGACGCGCAGGAGCGTCGGCTCGGCGATCTCGCGGTCCCTCGCCGGGACGGCGTCGGCCAGTGCCCCCGCGTAGAGGCTCACCCCGAGGCAGACGACGACCGCCGCGATCAGCGCCGGAATCGGCTCGACGACGCCGCGGTCGTGGGTCGGGTGGTCGCCGCGGTCGTCGTTCCGGTAGTCGCCGGGGTCGTCGTTTCGCTGGTCGCTGCCGGCGGGTTGAACGCAGCGTCGAATCGCCGACATCTCAGGCACCCACCAGCGTGACCTCGACCCCTCGCCACGCGACGTGCCGGACCCGGAACTCGTCTCCCGCGGGTCGCCAGGCGGGGGTCCGGTTCCGGGCGCTGGCCGCGGCCCTGGCGAACGACGCGCGCGAGCCGAACTGGCTGCTCGGGGGCGCCCCGTCCAGGACCGCTGCCAGCGGCGATTCGGGCGTAACTGGCGTGGCCGGGCCGTAGGCAAGGGTGGCGTGGCCCGTCCCCGCGTTCGATCGGAGCGCGATCCGGCGGGGTCCGAGTCTGACGGCCTCGGCATCCAGCGGGAGCGTCGCGCTCGCGTCGTGGCCGGACGCGGCCACCCTGTCGACGGTGGCCGCCGCCCGCTCGGCGGAGGGGGGTGGCGCCGTCGGGAGCGCCAGCGCGGTGCCGAGCAGGAGCAGACTCACCGCGGCGAGCCCGAGCCACGCGTACCAGCCGTCGACCGGGACGTCGAACATGGGCCGCCCTGGCCTCCCGTTCCGATTTAAAGTCGCGGGTCACAGCAGGGCGGCGACGGCGGCCTCGGTGACGAGGTAGACCGCCGTCGCCGCGGGGATGGCGAAGCCGAGGCGATAGCCGAGCAGGACGCGGTCGAGCCCCCGGTCGAGGCCGGTCGCGAGCGCGGTCAGGAGGGCCGCCAGGAGGAGGACGTAGATCCCGACCGCGAGCCCGAGCCCGGCGATCGGGAGGGCCGAGCCGCCGACTTCGGTACCGTCGACGCCCCCCATCCGGCCCGCCATCGCCACCGTCGCGCCGGCCACCAGGGGTCCGAACACGGCGCCGGTGTTGGCGATCGTTCGCGTCACCGTCGTGAGTTCGCGGCGCGCGTCCGCCTCGACCCGCCGGAGCGCCGAGAGCTGGTCGCCGAGGGCGACGAGCGCGCCCCCGGCCGGATGACCTTCCGACGCGGCCACGGCCAGCAACGCCGCGACCGATCGGGCCCGCGGACTCGGCACCGCGGCCAGGGCACCGAACTCGCCGAGGAACGCCTCGCGGACGCCGACGCCGAGGCGGCGCTGGACGCCCGCGGCGTCCTCGAACGCCGCTCCCGTCGCGCCGGGGACCTCCGCGGCGACGCCCTCGACCGCCCGCTCGACGGCGGTGCCGGCCTCGACCCGTCGCCCGACGAGGTAGACCGCGTCGTCGAGTCCGGCTTCGACCTCGCGGACGTGCTCGCGCACCCTCTTTGCCGGGCGGTAGTGGACCACGAGCCCCGCGCCGAGTCCCCCGCCTGCCGCGCCGAGCGGGGCGGCCCACGGGGCGACCGCCGCCAAAGCGAGGAGCCCGCCGGCGAGTCCGCCGCCGCCCGCCGCTGCCAGGGTGCGCCATCGCCGGTCCGGGACGTCGGGGTGGGCGTCGTCGATCCGCGGGGGCGGGAAGGCCACGGGCCGTCGCGTCAGGAGCCATCCCGCGGCGACGGCCAGGCCTGCGGGGAGGACGAGATCGTAGAGCAGCGCGACGTGCCACAGCGACACCTCCACCCCGGCGACCCGGGCCGCCGGGAGCATCCCGGCGAGCGCGAGCGGGAGGACCACCCCGAAGGCGTAGATGCCCGACGCCGGGCCCCTGATCTCGCCGGCGAAGGCGGCCATCCGGTCCCGCGTGGCGTCGAGGACGACCTCGACGGCGCGGTCCAGGTGCTCCCCGCGCTCCTCGGTCGGCGCTCCGGCGCCCGCGACGAGCAGCGCCGTCGCCCGGCGGAGTTCCGGATACCACGGTCGCCACTCCTCGGCGAACGGTTCGAGGCCGCACCGGGCCGTTCCCCGCGCCGCCCGCACGTGCCGATCCAGGCTCCGCGCGAGCGGGCCGCTTCCCGTCCGGGCAGCGAACCGGGCGGCGCGTTCCGGCGCGGGTTCGAGCCGGAGCCTGAGCGCCGCGGTCGTGACCAGCCCCGGAACCGCGCCGAGCGCACGCGTCCGGCGCACGGTCGCGAGCCAGACCGGGGCGCGGATTACGCCGTAGCCCACCGCGAGCGCCACGGCCACGACCAGGAACAGCATCGGGAAGACGTTACGGAGCCCGCCGTGGACGGCTGCCACGACCGCGACCCCTGCCACGACCGCCCCCGCCAGGACGGCGGCGACGGTGCCCGCGCGGCGAACGGTCTCGACCGCCAGGTCGACGTCGAGGAACCGGAGGGCCGGCGCGAGGTCCTCGGCGTCGCTTCGGGCGGGGTCGCCCGAGCCCGCCCCGGCGGGTTCGTTGGGGGCGGACGGCCCTCCGTTGGAGGTGGACGGCCCTCCGTTGGAGGTGGACGGCCCTCCGTTGGGGGCGGATGGCGGGGCGCACGCCGAGTCGACGCCAGCGCCGAATCGATGCGACGCCAGTTCCAGCCACCGGTCGACCCCCGCCGGACACTTCCGAGCCAGCCTGCGGTACCACCTCGCCCACGTCGGGGGGTCGGTCGTCATCTGGACCCCCACCGACGTCGCGCGACGGATTCGTGGTCCGTCCCGCCGAGCGACTCGGCCCGCAACTGGCTCGTCCGGGATGCGATCGCTTCCCGAACGGAGGCGTAGGACTCGTCGGCGGTCGCGAGGGCGGCGACGAGGTGGCTGTTCCCCCGGTCGACGACGCCGGTGGCTGCGAGGCCCTCGGCGGTCGACTCGTACAGCTCCTCGAACGCGACGCCCGCGGAGGTCGCTCGGACCTCCTCGATTCGGGTGACTCGGTGAGGGTCGGCGCCGGCGGTCACGAGCAGGTCCGTCGCGGCGAACGCCGACTCGGGGACCTCGAGGTCGGTCACCACCCGCTCGCGGACCGCCTCGCCACCGGCGCCGTGGATGGTCCCGAGGACGGCGCCGTCGCCGTCGCCGACGCGCATCGCCTCGTAGAGCACGCGGGCCTCCTCCCCGCGGACCTCGCCGACGACGAGCGCCCCCTCACCGAGCCGGAGCGCTGTCCTGAGCGCGGCTGCGGGCGCCGGTTCGGGGCCGTCGCCGGCGTCCACGCCGAGCGCCTGGACGTCGCGCCCGGTCTCCTGCAGCGCCTCGACCGGGAGTTCCGGCGTGTCCTCGATGGCGATGACCCGTTCGGTCGCCGGGAGTTCCCACAGCGACGCGCCGAGCAGCGTGGTCTTGCCCGCGCCGCGCGGGCCGGCGAACAGGACCGCCGCCCCGCGCTCGACAGCGACCGAGAGCAGCGCCGCGGCCTCGGCGGGGAGGGTGTCGTTGTCGACGAGTGCCGGGAGCGTCCAGGGCTGCTCGTCGCGCCGGCGGAACGCGAAGCCGGGGCCGTCGCTGGCGGGCGACGTCACGCCCGCGACGCGGACGCGCTCGTCGCCGGCGTCGACGGTCGCGTCCACGGTGGGACTCGCCCGGGAGAACCCCCGCCCGCTGGTCAGGCGGAGCCGCGAGGAGAGCGCGGCGGCCCCCCGCGGCGTCAGCCTGACGTTCGTCGCCAGACGGTCGCCGTCGAGGGTCACCCACAGGGGGTTCCGACCGACCGGCGCCGTCGCCGCGACGTCCGTGACCCGGTCGTCGGCGAAGAGGTCCTCCAGCACGCCCTGGCCGCGGGTGTGCTTCCGGAGGACCGCCGTCAGCGTCTGAACCGGTGCGTCGTCGGCTGCGACCCGGCGCACTGCCCGGCCCGGCGCGCGCTCGCCGCCGCCGACGGCGCCCCTCGCGAGTTCGCCGTAGGCCGCCGCCAGCGTCGTCGTCGCCGACGCGTCGAGGCCGTGTTCGACCGGCGTGAGGTGGTACTGCCGTCCCCGCTCGGATTCGTAGAGCCGCGCGGTCGCCCCCGTCGAGAGGGTCCGCCGGTCCACGAGCGTCGCTCCCGGCGGGGGGCGGGGGTCGACCCGGGACTGTGCCAGCGTCGGACCGTCGAACGAGCGCAGGAGTCGGGCGTACTTGGTGTGGATGCCGTCGGTCTCGCGATCGGTGGTCTCGCCGTCGGCGATCGCCCATTCGTCGGCCACGCCGTCGGCAGGCCGGTGGCCGCTCGCCCGCTCAACCCCCGCCGCCAGGCCGGTCTCGGCGGCGATGCGTCGGATCGGTCCGGCCCGACCGGTCGCCTCGTGTGCGGCGGCCAGCGGATCGCGCCGGGCCAGCGACGCGATCGCCTCGTCGTGGAACGCCGCCTCCTCGACGAACCGCCCCGCAGCCAGGAGGAACCCTGCGGCGTCGTCGACGTAGGCCCGCGTCCGCCCCGCCGCGGTGGTCCGGACGAGGTCGGCGTCCCGCTCGGCGAGTGCCCCGACGACGGTCGCCCGACAGGCCGCCGCGGCGACGAGGTCGCCGCCGCCCGGGCAGTCGTCGGCGTCCACGTGCAGTTCGGTCCGGTATCGGTCCCCGGCGCCGGGCCGCGTTTCGAAGGTCGATTCGCAGCGGCAGTCGTCGGGGTCGTCACCGCGGTCGGGCAGGCGCATGGCGGGGCTGGCCGCGTCCCCGTATTTGAATCCGGGGCCGACCGCCCCGTTCAGCCCCGCCGCAGCACCACCACGGGCCGGTCGCCGCGCAGGAGGAACCGCAGCGCGAGCCGGTGGACGCCGCGCTCGCGGAGGACGACCGGATCCGGGGTCTCGATCGGAGCGTCGACCCGTCGGCTGATCGAGCGACCGCCCCGCAGTCGGCAGGTGACGAGGGGTGGGCGGTCGGGGCCGCGCCCGTCGATCCGGAAGGCGTCGACGCCCGCGGTCGTCCACGACCGACTGGTCAGCCGGACGCGGACGACGCGTCGGGCGGCCAGCGACGGGTCACGAGCTGGATCGTCCGTCCGGATCGCTGCGGCGGCGTCGCGCAGGCGATCGACCGCGCGGTCCATTCGCGCGACGGTGCGTTCGCGCCGCGCGTCGTCGACGGCCGGCAGGCTCGCCGCCAGGAGGGCGCTCGCCAGGACGACGGCCAGCAGGAGGCGGATCACAGCGCGTCGCGCAGGCGACTCGCCAGCGACTCCAGGCCCGCCTCCGTGGGGGCCTCGGCGCCGGTGTTGCTGTCGTCGTCACGGCGCCCCTCCAGAGGGTCGCCGCCGGTCGCGAGTGCGTCGGTGCTGTGCTCGTGGGCGCCGTGCTCGTCGGTGCTGTACTCGTTGACGCCGTGTTCGTCGGCGCCGTGCTCGTCAGCGCCGTGTTCGTCGGCGCCGTACTCGTCAGCGCCGTGTTCGTCGTCGACCGCGGCCAGCCGCTCCACGCGGAGCCCCGGATCGCCGGTCTCCCCCCGATCGAGTCGTCGTTCGAGCGCATCGATCCTCGACAGGGCGGCGTCGGCCCGGCGCTCGACGTCGCGGTCGACGGCGCGGACGCCGCCGACGAAGCCGCGAAGGGCCTGGGTCGCGGCCTCGAGGTCCTCGACGCGCTCGCTGACGTCCTCCAGGGTCTCCTCCACGGCGTCGAGTCGACTCGTCAGTTCCGCGGCGTCCCCGAGGTCGGCGACGGGGGTCTCCTCGTCGGTCAGCGCCCGTTCCACGGCATCGAGACGTGCGGCGAGGTCACCCCTCGGGCGCGCGCCGTGGCGTGGCTCGGGTCCCTCGCGGTGGCGGTCTGTGGCGTCGGGGCTCTCGGGTCCTGGCATCGGGACGTCTGGCCCCGGCATCCGCCTTAAAATCCCGCGTGGTCGCCCCCCGGTCTCAGATGTCGGTGACGCGCTGGTAGTCGTCGTCGAGGGCGGCGGCGTCCTCGGGCAGCAGCGCCACCACGAGGTAGTCGGCGTACTCGGCGAGGTAGTCGACCAGCGCGGCGATGCGGCCGGAGTCGATCGCCTCCAGGGAGTCCAGCAGGACCAGCGGGACGATCTCGTGGACGTCGTGGACCAGATAGCCCGCCAGCGCGAACACCAGGCCGGTCACCTCGCGCTCGCTCTCGCTGAGGTGGTCGATCGTGTCCTCGTAGGTCGCCCCCGACTCGGTCGAGCGGACGATGTGCAGGTCGAACGTGCTCCGGGTCACCTTGCGGCGGCCCTCCCGGACCTGGCGCTCGGTGCGCTCGATCCAGATGCGCTCGAGGTTCGCGTACTCGAGCAGGTCCAGTACCTCGGCCATGTGGTCGCTGAACTGCTCGATGGCCCCCTCCTCGGTGCGCTCGATCCGGGTGCGTTGCTCGACCAGCTCGTCCTGGACGTCCTCGCGGCGCTGGCGGAGCTCCTCGCGCTCGTCGAGGCGCTGCTCGACCTGTTCGATCTCGCTCTCGACGTCCTCGAGGTCGCTCTCGAGGCGACCGAGTTCGAACTCGAGCTGGTTGGCCTCGCGGTGGCGCTCGAGCACGTCGCTCTGGACGTCGCTCTCGAGGTCGTCGACCGTGGCCTCGAGCTCTTCGACGTGCTCGAGCAGTTCCTCGCGGCGGTCCTCGAGGTCCGCGATGGACTCCCGGCGCTGGTCGGTCTCCTGGTCGACCTGCTCGAGGCGGCGTTCGGTCTGCTCGCGCTCGCGCTCGCGCTCCTGCAGCGTCGATCGCTCCTCGGTGAGTTCGTCCAGCCGGTCGCTGACGTCCTCGCGTTCGCCGGCCTTCTGGCTGCGCAGGTCGCGCAGCGCGTCGAGGGTGCCCTCGATCTGGTCGGTCTGGACCTCCGAGCCGCAGGTCCAGCAGACGACCGTGTCCGAGTCAACCAGCTGGTCGGTGAGCGCGCCGCCCTGGCCGTCGCGCAGGGCGTCGGCGATCTCGGTGCTGGTGCCCTCGAGCATCTCCTCGTTGAACTGGATGATCGTCTGGAGCTCGTTGAGGGTGGCGTCGAGCTCGCGGCGGCGCTCGCGCAGCGTCTCCATCTCGCCGTCGAGGTCGGCGACCGCGGCCTCGGCGGAGGCGGGGAGCTCCTCGAGCTGGGCCTCGAGCTCCTCGCGCTCGTCCTCGAGGGCCTCGAGGCTCTCGCGTTCGGTCTCGAGCTGGAAGCGGACGGTCTCGAGGTCCGAGCGGGTGGATTTGAGCTCGTCCAGGGTGTCCTCGAGTTCGGCCTGCTCCTCGCGGGACTCGGAGACGGTGGTGTCGGCCTCCTCGAGTTCCTCCTCTTTGGCCTCGAGTTCGGCGCGCTTGGCCTCGATCTGCTCGTTGAGGTCGCTCCGGCGCCGTTCGAGGTCGGGGAGCTCGCGCTCGAGGTCGTCGAGTTCCTCCAGTTGCTGGTCGAGGTCGCGCTTCTCGCTCTCGAGGCGCTGGATCTCGGCCTGGATCTCGTCGGTGTCGATGGGGCGCATGATGAGCTCGCGGAGGTCGTCGCCGCGGGCGACGGCCTGGCGCGCCTCGTTGGTCTCGAGCAGGAACGCGAACAGGTCGGCGACGGTGGGGTCCTCGAGGTAGGGGTCGCCGTCGGTAGTGACGGTGTCGCCGGTTCGGGAGAGGGTGCGGGTGTAGGTCCGGTCGTCGATGTCGAGGTCGACGCGGCCCCGGTCGGCGTCGCCCTTCAGAGAGACCTGGTCGCTGCCCATGGCGGCCATGATCGCCTGCAGGAAGGAGGTTCGATTCGTCGCGTTGCGGCCGGTGAGAACGTTGACGCCGCCGTCGAGTTCGACGGTCGTCTCGTCGATCCCGCCGATGTTCTCGGCGTGGACGCGGATCGACTTCGGTGTGACTGACTGAGAAGTCATGGATGGGGTAGTGAACTGGGCGTGCGTACGAGGCCCACGGGGTACAATCTTCCGGTTTCGACCCCCGGTGACGGCCGTTCTCTCGGGGAGGGCGCCGGAGACGGTGGTTCGTCGGGGTCAGTCGCTCCGGAGGAGGTCGTCCACGTCGTAGGCCTCGCCCGTCTCCGTGTCGACGACGCGGACGTCGGCGACCACGTCGAACTCCTCGACCGGGAGCTGGTCGCTGCGCGCCAGCCCCTCGAGCGTGTTCGCGGTGACGGCCTCGGTCCGACTGCGCAGCCGTTCGATGGTGTCGCGGGCCTTCTGGCGGCGCTCCTCGGGCGTCCGCTCGGTGTTCTGACTGGCGCCGCGGTGCTCGCGGAGGTAGGTGTGGACCGCCTGGTGGGAGACGAAGTCGGTCCGGAGGTCGTCGACGTCGATCCCCTCCCGCTCCAGCGTGCGCTCGGCCTGGCGCTGCGCCCCGCTGCTCACGTCGGCGTCGGTGAGAAGTCGGTAGGTGTTGTCGACCTCGCCCTCCAGCGGTCGCATCCCGGCGGCCTCCATCGACGCCCGGAGCACCCGCTCGTTGAAGTAGTCCGCCAGCGCCCGGAGGCTGTAGCGGTCCTCCTCGCGCGTCCAGCGCTCCTCGAGTTCCTCGCCGAGTCCGGTCAGGCCGTACGCGTCGATCACCCGCTCGACTTTGCTCCGACCCTGCTGCCCCGTCGTCATTGTCTCTACAGGGTCGTAGTAGCCACAAAAGGGTATCCCTGTCGGTGGGAGGGGCCGACCGCGACGACCCACCTCCGGGCGCGGCGACCGGTTCGGCGATCTGAAATCGGAGGGAACGTTGAAGTTCGCCACCGCCGACAGTCGACCCATGAAGACCGTCCTGATTGGCGTGGGCCAGGCCGGCGGCAAGGTCGCCCACGAACTCGCCCGCTACGACACCGACAACGGGTACGGTGCCGTCGTCGGCGCCCTCGGGGTCAACTCCGCGTCCGCGGACCTCCAGTCCCTCCCCTTCGAGACCGTCCTGATCGGCCAGGACCGCGTGAACGGCCACGGCGTCGGCGGCGACAACGAACTCGGCGCCTCGATCATGCAGTCGGACGCCGTGGAGGTGATGGACGCCCTCGACGGCCAGCTCACCGCCGCGGCGGAGGCCATCGTCGTCGTCGCGGGCCTCGGCGGCGGCACCGGCAGCGGCGGCGCGCCCGTGCTGGTCCGCGAACTCCAGCGGATCTACGACGTCCCCGTCTACGCGCTCGGCGTCCTCCCCGGGCGCGACGAGGGGTCGATCTACCAGGTCAACGCCGGCCGCTCGCTGAAGACGCTGGTCCGCGAGGCCGACTCGCTGCTGGTGATCGACAACGACGCCTGGCGCGACGTCGGCGAGAGCGTCGAGGAGGGCTACGGCGCCATCAACCGGGCCATCGCCGAGCGCGTCGGACTCCTGCTGGCGGCCGGTGAGATCCAGCCCGGCGAGGAGATCGCCGAGAGCGTCGTCGACACCAGCGAGGTGATCAACACGCTGCGCGGGGGCGGGCTGGCGGCGGTCGGCGCGGCCAGCGCCGTCGCCAGCGAGGACGCCGAAGAGAACGTCAACACCGTCACAACGGCGACGCGCAACGCGCTGTTCACGGGGACGAGCCTCCCCGAGGCCGACACGGCCGACGCCGCGCTGCTGATCGTCTCGGGCGAGCCCGAGCGCATCCCGCGCAAGGGCGTCGAGCGGGCTCGACGCTGGCTCGAGGAGGAGACCGGCAGCATGCAGGTCCGCGGCGGCGACTACCCCCAGCCGGGCGAGGAGATCCGCGTGACGCTCCTGCTGAGCGGCGTCCAGCGCTCCGAGCGCGTCGAGCAGTTCATGGCCCGGGCCCGCCAGGCCCAGGCGGAGGCCGACGACCTGGAGCAGGAACGCGACCGCGACCCGGCCGCCGCCTTCCAGAACGACCAGCTCGACGACCTGCTCTGAGGGGCTCGGGCGCCGTCGATCACCCCTCGACGCGCTCCATCACTCCCCGACACGCTCCATCACTCCTCGACGCCCTCGACGTCCCCGATTTCGAACCTCGCCCCCCCGACGTCGCTCTCGGTCAGGGCCACGGTCCAGCCGTGCGCCGTCGCGATCTGTTCGACGATGGCGAGTCCGAAGCCGGTGCCGCTGGCGGTCGTGTAGCCGAACTCGAAGACCGTCTCGCGCTGGTCCGCCGGGACGCCCGGGCCGTCGTCGGCGACGAAGAAGCCGTCCGCCTGGAGCGTCCCGACCTGGACGGTCACCCCGTCGTCGGCGTCGTCCCGCGACCCGTGCTCGACGGCGTTGCGGAAGAGGTTCTCCAGCAGCTCCATGAGCTGGCTCTCGTCGGCCAGGACCACGTATCCGGGGTCGACGTCGTTCCGGAGGGTGGCGTCGCCCGACGCGACGTCGGCCCAGGCGGCGTCGACGCAGGCGGCCAGCCGGGTCGGCTCCGGCTGGAGGGACTCCTCGCCCTTGCGCGCCAGCGCCAGCACGTCGTCGATCAGGTCCTCCATCCGCGCCAGGGCGGAGTCGACGCGCGCGAACGCGTCCTCGTCCCCCCGTTCGCGCGCGAGCTGGAGGTACCCCGTCGCGACCCCGAGGGGGTTCCGCAGGTCGTGGGCGAGGACGCTCGCGAACTGGTCGAGCCGGTCGCGCTGGCGTCGCAGCTGGACCGACGTCTCGCGGGCCCGGAGCAGGACCTCGATCCGTCCCTGGAGCTCCCGCTTGCGGATCGGCGACTGGATGACGTCGTCGACGCGGCGCCAGACCTCGGAGTCGGCGGCGTCCGGGCTGGTGGCGACCAGCAGGACCGGGAGGAACGTCGGCTCGGCCTCCTCCTTGCGTCGCTGCAGCGTCTCGCCGGCCCGGGCGAAGGAACCCTCGTCGACGATGCAGAGGTCGAAGGTCCCGGGGATCGAGTCTGCGGACCCCTCGATCAGGTCGAACCAGGGGGGCGCCCACGCCTCGAGCGCCGCCCGGTTCCCCCGGCTCTCCAGGAGCAACAGCACCCGAATCGGGCGGTTGGTCTCGGGGGGACGCCAGCCGCCGCCCCGGTCGGCGCCCGTGTCCCGCTCGCCGTCCCCGGGGTCGTCCTGGGCAGTCATCGGTGGCTCCAGACGCGACGGGGTCTCACTCCCGGTCCTCCCCGCCGGGCGGCGTCACCCACTCGGGCTCCCCGCGGAGGATGCCCCGCAGTCCCCTGAGCGGGTCGCCGACGCGGATGCCCGACTCGGTGATCTCGAACTCGCGGAGCGTCCGCTCGTAGTCGCTCGTCCGCTTCTTGAGCACGCCGATGGCCTTCCGGAGTTCGCCCTGGAGTTCGAGGTACCGCAGGAAGACGATGTTGTCCGCGAGGTAACTGAGGTTCTCGCTGGTCGGTTCGAACGTCCCGGTGACCGACTGGGTCTCGTCGATCAGGACGACCGTCACGCCCATGTTCTTCAGGTAGCGACAGAGGGCGTGGAGCCGCCGGGTGACGCCCTCGTCGCTGTCCCACAGCGAGAGCCGGTAGCCCTCGACGCCGTCGATCATCACGATCTCCGTGTCGTGCGCCTCGACCTCGCTGCGGACGCGCTGGGCGAACTCCTGGGCCGACTGCTGGAGCGGTTCGACCCCCTCGACGTGGAGGGTGCTGCGCTCGCGCATCTCCTCGATCGGGACGCCGATCGCCCGGGTGCGCTCGACGAACGTCTCGACCCCCTCCTCGAAGAGGTACATCGCCGAGTGCTCGCCGCGCCCGGCCGCCTCGTTCGCGAACTGGCTGCCCAGCGTGGTCTTGCCGACGCCGGTCGGCCCGCTGATGATCGTCACCGTCCCGCGCTCGAGCCCGCCGTTGAGCAGGTCGTCGATCTCGGGGACGCCGGAGGGGATCGCCTCGGCGACGAACTCCCGCTCGTACTGGCCCGGGATCAGCTCCGGGAAGACGGTCAGTCCGCCCCGTCCGATCCGGAAGCTGTGCCGGCCGCTCCGGAAGTCGGAGCCCCGGAACTTGGTGACGCTGACCGTCCGCTGCTGGTCGGACCGCTCGAGGTCGATCACGCCGTCGCTGAGGAACTGGAGGTCGTCGTCGGCAGAGACCTGGGAGGACTGGGACGTGAACAGGACCGTCGTCCCGCGTTCTTTCAGGAACTCGATGAACGAGAGCACCTGCTTGCGGAACTGGAACTCGTCCGCCGAGAGGTACCGCAGCTGGGTGACGGGGTCGATCACCACCCGGTCCGGGTCGATCCGCTCGACCGCCTCGGTGATCTCCCGGTTCAGTGGCGCCCGCTCGACCTCGTCGGCCGCGAAGATGTCGTAGGACTCCTCCTCGACGAAGTACTCCGGGTCGGGGCTGAGGTCGAGGATCTCGATGCCGCTCGGGTCCAGGCTCAGGGCGGCGGCGTTCTCCCGGAGCTGTCGTTCGGACTCCTCGAGGCTGACCAGCAGGGACGACTCGCCCCGGTCGACGCCGGCGAGCAGGAAGTGCAGGCCGACGATCGTCTTGCCGGACCCGGTTGTACCGCGGACCATGTAGGTCCGCTCGGCGACGAACCCGCCGTCGAGGAGTTCGTCGAGCCCCTCGATGCCGCTCGAGAGCCGCTCGAAGGCGTCGGCGCCCGTCGACGATCCGGAGTTCATCCGCTCCCCTCCTGCGATCCGGTCCCCTCCTGCCCGAAGTGATTGTTGGAGTACATGTGTGCGGGGTTATCGTGCCCATAGTATATGAAACCTGTAATAATCCTTCCCGATACCGAGGTCGGTACCAATAGATTAGGTGCCGCTCCCGCGGGAAGTTACGATTACTAGGTACATTCCCCGCACAATGGATACATTCTGACAGTTTTTGAGAAATATTACGCAGCCGAGGGCGTGACCAATCGGGTTCGGGCCCGGTCACCGGCCGAGCCGCGCTCGTGCGCGACGCTCGTCGTCTTCGTGCGCGAGGCCTGCTTGCTCTTTGTGCTCGAACCCCGCGGACTCTTCGTGCGCGAGCCCCGTGGGCTCCGTTGGATCTGAGAAGGCGCGTGAGCGCCCGGTCGATGGAGCGCGGAACCGCGTCTGACGGCACCGCCGATTCTGGGGATCCTCGACGCTCCCGCCGCCGGCGGGGCCGTCATCGACACCCGCAAGGCGCCGGCCGAAACGAACCTTCTTATGCGATACCCGGGTAATCGCGGGTATGGGATTGTTCGATCGGTTGCGCGGTGACGACCACCCGCGCGTCGCGTTCATCGGCATCGACGGGGTGCCGTTCAGCCTCCTCGCTGACCACCCCGAGGAGTTCCCGAACGTCGCCGCCCTCGCCGACGAAGGCAGCGCGAGCGCCATCGAGAGCATCGTGCCGCCGGAGTCCTCGGCCTGCTGGCCGGCGCTCACCACCGGGGTCAACCCGGGCGAGACCGGCGTCTACGGCTTCCAGGACCGGGAGGTCGGCTCCTACGACACCTACGTCCCCATGGGCCGGGACGTGCAGGCCGACCGCGTCTGGGACCGCGTCGCCGAGGAGGGCCGCAACGCGACGGTCATGAACGTGCCCGTGACGTTCCCGCCCCAGCGCAACGTCCAGCGGATGGTCTCGGGCTTCCTCTCGCCCGGCGTCGACAAGGCCGCCACCCCGGACGAGCTGCGCGAGTACCTCCAGTCGACCGACTACAAGATCGACGTCAACGCCAAACTCGGCCACAAGGACGACAAGACCGAGTTCGTCCAGGACGCCCACGAGACCCTCGACGCGCGCCACGAGGCGTTCATGCACTACATCGAGCAGGACGACTGGGACCTCTTCTTCGGCGTCTACATGACCACCGACCGGGTCAACCACTTCCTGTTCAAGGACTACGAGGAGGGGCGCCCCGACCGGGAGGCGTTCATGGATTTCTACCGCCGGGTCGACGAGTGCCTGGGGGAGATCAGGTCGGCTTTGCCGGAAGACGTGACGCTGCTGGTGGCCTCGGACCACGGGTTCACCTCGCTGGACTACGAGGTCCACTGCAACGAGTGGCTCGAGCGCGAGGGCTGGCTCAGCTACGAGGACGACGACCACGACAGCCTCCAGGACATCGCCGAGGAGACGCGGGCCTACTCGCTGATCCCCGGTCGCTTCTACGTCAACCTCGAGGGGCGCGAGCCCCGCGGGAGCGTCCCCCAGGAGGAGTACGAGTCGGTCCGGGCCGAACTCAGGGCCGAACTGGAGGCGCTGGAGGGCCCCGACGGCGAGCCGGTCTGCGAGCGGGTCGTCCCCAAGGAGGAGGCCTTCCGCGGCCAGCACGACGACATCGCCCCCGACCTGGTGGCGATCCCGAACCACGGCTTCGACCTCAAGGCCGGGTTCAAGGGCGCCGACGGCGTCTTCGGCCAGGGCCCCCGCAACGGGATGCACAGCTTCGACAACGCGACGCTGCTGATCGACGACCCCGAGGCGACCATCGACGAGGCCGACCTCTTCGACATCACCCCGACGATCCTCGACCTCATGGAGATCGAGTTCGCCCGCACCGAGTTCGACGGCACGAGCCTGGTCAAGGGCACCAGCGCCTGAGCGGGCGCGCACGCGACCCACTCGGGCCTCCCGCCCGAATCGATCGAACCGCCGTTCG
>JBDGUA010000013.1:35505-38573 GCA_042216345.1 Haloferacaceae archaeon | reverse complement strand
GAGCACTCGACTGAAGATCGAGCTGTCCCCGGTTCAAATCCGGGAGGCGGCATTTCTGCTCCGGTCGAATCGGGACCCACGACCTACGCCTCCGCCAGCGATGGGTCCTCAATCGTCTCCGGCCGACCGTTCGAGGTCGACGAGCGTCTCGTGGACGGCCGCGCTGGCGTGCGTCCCGAGGATGAGGTGCGCGGCCCCGGTCGAAGCCGTGGCGTTGAGCCACCGCGCGAAGCGACGGCGGAGCCGGAAGCGCGAGTGCATCGCGACCGCCGTCCGCCAAGCGCTGTCCCGGCACTCGTCGATGGTGAACACCGTGAGCCCTTCGTCGAGCCGGCCGAGTGAGCCGTCGAGCGCCGCCAGCCCGCCGGCGTCCCGGGCCGCGAGCGTGGCCTGGGCCTCGTCCACCAGCCCGGCGATGACGTCGATGACCTGCGCGTGATCGCGGTGCTTGCGTTCTCTGTCGCCGTCGAGTCCGACGTCGACGAGCGCGAGCGCGAGGTCGTAGTTGATGTGGGCGTTGACGCCCAGGAGCGCGTCCTGGACGACCAGCGACCGCTCGCGCTCGGCGGCCGCGAACGCCAGGTGCCACGGCGTCGCCAGCGAGTCGAAGCGACCGGACTCGTAGCGGCGGACCGCCCCGCGGTAGCGGTCCGCGAACGAGACGAGGTAGCCGCCGACCCAGTCGGGGTCCTCGAAGTCCCCGTCGGCGATGCCCGCGGCGACGGCCCCGGTCATCCGGGCGTAGATCGCCAGGAACACGGCCCGGCGGTCCCCCCGCCTCTCGAAGACGGTGAGGAGCTCACGCAGCCGGTGGTGGGCGTCTTCGACGCCGGAGAACGGCTGGGCCACGAGATCGAGGACCGCCCGCTGGGCGACTCGCTCGCGGGCCACCGGCGGCGACGAACGGACCCCGCGGCCGACCGTGCGGAGCCGTCTGGTTCGCCGTCCGCCGAGGGAGTTCGGGGCCATACCCCTCCCTGGCCGTCGGGGGGAATAACCGTTTCCAGCGCGGCGAGCGAGGGCGCGCCAGAGGCGCCGCCGGTTCGATCCCGAGCGTTCTGCCGGTTCGGCGCGACTCGAATTCGACGGCGGGGGGTCGTCAGGGGGTCTTGATGTAGGCGTAGCCCTCCGCCGCCTGGAGTCTCGTGAGGGCGCCGACGCCGGCGGGGACGACTTCGATCTCGGAGTCGAGCAGGTCGTCCTCGGTGGCGCCGAACGCCTCCATGCTGTTGTGGCACGCGTAGAACTCGACGCCGTCGTCGAGGAGTCCCCGGACCTCGTCCGCGACGGTCGAGTCCTCCTCGAGGAGGAGTTGGATTCCCCTGCCGTTGGCGACGAGCGCCGCGGTCCCGAGGTCGATCGAGTCGTCGGCCAGGAGGTTCGATACGTTCGCGACCCCGTGTTTCTGCTCGGACGAGGCGCCGGAAAAGTGGAATACGGTGCTCATGGTGGGTTCTGGTTCTGTCGTCTGTCGCTCCGTCGTCTCGGTCTCCGCCGCGGTCGTGGTCGCCCCGTCGGTCCGCATCGTCGAGGCGTTCGCCCCCTCCGATCCGTGGAGACAGCCGCCGATGGCGACGGCCGCCCCGGCTCCGGCGGAGGCGAGGAACCGGCGTCGGTCGGAGTCCGCTTCGTCCATCACGCGACCGTTCGCCCCGATAACTGATTATTATCGGCCCGGTATGTGCGCCTTAGCTGCCCGATAAACCCCGTCTGCGGTGGACAACTGGAGCCGGCCGACGACGACGCCGGTGCCAGTCGATGCGGCCACCCCCGGAGCCAGAAACGTCCCGTCACCCCCCGGCCGCGGGGCGGTCTCGTCGACGGGATGCGATCGATCACTCGATGTCGAGGTCCCCGGGCAGGAGGAGCCACTCGTCCGGGTCGGTGAGGCGCCGACCCCCAAGCTTCCGGAGGGAGCCGTCGGCTCCTTCGTCCCGCGACGCGAGCGGTCTGATCGCCAGTCGAGACGTGGTCGCCACCCGGGAGAAGGGGAACGAGGTGTCCGCCAGGAACCAGAACCGCCGGAAGACCCGGGCGTAGAGACCGGCGGGGGCCCGGAGCAGGTCGACGTCGCGGTGATCCCGGACGACGGCGGCGAGGAGGGCCCGCAGCGCATCCGCGCACTCGGGCGCGTCCATCGGTTGCACGTCGACGAGGTGGGTGCACGTCGCGCCGCGTACTCGCTCCGTGGCGGCGACGACCCCGGCCGCGGGCTCGCCGTCCCGGGAGGCCAGGTAGGTCTCGGTCTCCCAGCGGGGGTTCCCGTAGCGCCAGGACAGGAAGGCCTCCTCGCGCGGAACGTGGATCCGCGCGGGCGGCGACGCGGCGTAGCGCTCGGCGAGGTCGCCGGCGGCGACGCCGTCGACGCGGGAGACCGACGCGTCGGCGGGCACGCCGACGGTCCGGTCCAGCAGTCGCTCGAGTCGCTCGAACGCGCTTCCGGCGCGGGCGAGAGTAGCCACGGCCCCGGGGAGGGCGTCCGCACGCGAGGAGACCAGGCGTTCCGGGTTCTGGAGACGGTACCGTGAGGGAACCTCACCGACGAGCCGCCAGCCGTGCCCCTCGAGCCCGGGCAGGAGCGCGTCGTTGGGGAAGTTGAACAGCAGGGCGGCGGTCCCGGCGTAGCGCTCCAGCAGCGCCTCGGTCATCCGCGTGAAGATCCCCTGTCGCCGGAAGTCGGGGTGGACGAGCCAGTCGACCGGCTGGTAGGCGTCGACCGTCGTCGCGCCGGCCCGCAGGCGGAACGGGAGCAGCGGCTCGACGCCGACGACCTCGCCGTCGGCCTCGGCGACGACCATCTGGACGCCGTCGCGGTAGGGGTTGCGTTCGAACCGCCAGGCGAACCAGTCCCGGCCCTTCGGGTGGCCCCAGACCGTGTGGTACAGCGAGAGGAACCCGTCCCGGTCCGCGGCCTCGTACGGGCGAACGGTCACCGATTCTGCGGCCATCGCGGAGTGCCACGGGTCGCCGTCCGTTAGTTAAGCGCCGACGACGGGGGATAGGGGGCGCCTAGCCGAGCCGCGCAGACGGTGACCCCGTCGGGTCGCCCGCTCAGTCGTCCGAGGGGA
>JBDGUA010000013.1:0-35405 GCA_042216345.1 Haloferacaceae archaeon | reverse complement strand
CCGAGCCGCGCAGACGGTGACCCCGTCGGGTCGCCCGCTCAGTCGTCCGAGGGGATCGCCGTCCGCGACGCCGGACTCGAGACGTCGGCCCCGTCGAGCAGGTAGCCCGCACCGGGTACCTGCGTGCTCAGGTTCAGCCGGTCGAGGACGTCGTAGGTCGTCGCCGTCGCGGCGGAGAACACCGGCAGACCGAAGCGGTCCTCGGCGGCCTGGATCGACGCCAGCGACGGCATCTGGACGCACGAGGAGAGCACCAGCGCGTCGGCGTCGTCCGTGTCCAGGCCCTCGGCGATGTCGAGCAGGTTGCGCTGGTCGAGCTGGGCCACCTCCAGGTTGTCCGGGCACTCGAGGGTCTCGTAGTCGATCACGTCGACGCCCGTGCTCTCGAAGTACTCGATCACCGTCTGGGTGAGCTCCTCGACGTAGGGGGCGATGAGCGTGACCTCGTCGGCCTCCAGGCGCTCGAGCGCGCGGACGAGCGCCCCCGCGCTCGTCACGACCGGCGCCTCGCCGCCGTTCTCGACGGTGCGCTGGTGGAGCGTCGCCTCGGACTCCTCGTGGTAGCCCGGGCCCTGGGCCATGATGCCGATGAGGCAGGCGTAGGCCATGACGTCGCAGCGGGCGTCCGACAGCATGGTCGCACACTCCTCGGACTGTTCGTCCATCCGCTCGAGTTCCTCCTGGGTCACGCTCTGCATCCGCATCCGGCTGGAGTGGAAGGTGAACTGCTCTCCGAAGTGGTCCGGGCGGGCGCCCAGCATCGCGGGGATCTCGGTCTCCATCGTGACGTTCGAACTCGGGACGATCATACCGACGCGGAAGTTGTCAGTCATGGTCGTCCGTGGCATTGGTTGCCGAGGACCAAATCTGTTGGGCCGACCGGGACCGCCGAACTCCGCCGGAGGAGGGCGCGTCCCCGTCGGACAAGGGTGCATCCCCGTCGGACGAGGGCGCGTCCCAGGCGTGCGGAGACACGTCCCGTCGTGCGAAGACACTTCTCGGCGTGCGGAGCCATCCCCCGGCTAGATCGGACGGGTCGCCTCCGGGCGCTCGGCCTCTTCGCCCGGTGCCGACAGGGCGGCGAGCACGGGGACCGTGATCGTGACCACCGTCCCCGCGGGCTCGTTCTCGGCGAACGCGATGTCGCCGTCGACGATGTCGACGCCCCACTTGGCGATCCAGAGGCCGAGCCCGCTCCCGTGGCGCAGCGCCGTCTCGGTCCCCTCCGCCAGGACGCTGAGTTCGTACTCGCCGATCCCGGGGCCGTCGTCGGCGACCTCGACGCACACGCTCTCGCCCGAGCGGCGGACCCGCACCCTGACGTGCGGGGTGTCGGCGGGGTTGTGCTGGACGGCGTTCTCGAGGACGTTCGAGAAGACCGGTCGGAGCAGGTCCGCGACGGCGACGTCCTCGGCGGGGGGCTCGTAGTCGACCTCACAGTCGGGGGAGGCGGCGCGAACGTCCGAGAGGGACTGCCGGAGGATCTCGTCGATCGACCGGGGCTCGTACCCCTCCTCGGCCCGCTCGAAGAGCTCGATCGCCTCGCGTCCCTTCTCCCCGAGCGCCTCGATCTGCATCGCCCGGTCCTGGACGATTCGGGCGCTCTTCCCCGAGAACCGCTCGGCGTATCCGTGGATGACGTTCGTCTCCGTGCGGATGTTGTGCCGGAGGACGCGGTTGAGCACCTTCAGGCGTTCCTGCTGGCGGAGGTGCCGGCTCACGTCGTGGAAGGAGATCACCCGCCCGATGGGGTTTCCGCGGACGTTCGAGATACGGGTCACCACGACGTCGTACGAGCGGCTGTCGCCCTCGCCGCCGACGGTGAGATAGCCCTGCAGCGAGCCGTCCTCGGGGAGCCGATCGTACTCGGGGATGACGTCGGCGGCGTGCCGACCCAGGAGTTCCCGGGGCGCGAGGCCGAAGACGTCCACGCAGCTCTCGTTGACGTCGACCACGTGGTCGTTCGTGTCGACGACGACGATCCCCTCCCGCATCCGGTCGACGAGGACCCGCCGGGCGCGCTGGTTCGGCGCCGGACTGGTCCCGAGCAGGCGGAACTGGGTGATCGCGAACAGGCAGCCGGCCCCGGAGACCGAGAACGCCACGGGCGTCGGGTCGATGCCGGAGGTCGGGAGCGCGCCCGCGAGAAAGAGGAGGTTCGTCACCCACGGCGCCAGCGCCGCCACGACGAGCGCGGCCCCCTGGCCCCGGAAGGTCGTGGCGTTGCTCGTGACCAGCCCGAGGATCGGCACCATCCCGACGACGCCCAGGAGGTACGTGTAGGCCGCGATGACCCAGTACCAGGCCCCGCCCTCCTCGATTCGGACGACGCCGTTCGGACCGGTCCCGACCACCTGGGCGGTGAGCAGATCGTGGTACCCGCTCGTCATCGCCAGCACGACGGTGATGGCCGGGACGACAGACAGCAGCGCCACGAACCGCGGCTGGACGTACTGGTCGCGTCCGGTGTACTCCATGGCGAACAGGACCCAGGCGACGGGGATGACGACGACGCCCAGCCACGCGAGTTCGGTCCAGAGGAGCTTCGCCGACACCGTCGGGGCCCGGAGCTGGAAGACGATGCAGGTCGACCACCAGGTCTGCCCGACCAGCAGCGCCACCAGCGGGTTCGTCCCCGGCTCGGGCCGCTCGCGCCAGGCGAGGATGGCCGCGGCTGCGCCCACGGCGACCGAGACGAGCAACAGAGCGACGAGAGGGGTAACCGGAGCCAACGCTACCATATGTATGCGGGCCAGCACATAAGAACTATCCGTGAAATGTGCGTATATAAATACGTTACTCCGAGCGCGCACTCGCAGGCAGGAACGTCGCCAGCGAGGTCAGAGTCCGAGAAGGGGGAACGCCAGGGCCACGGCGAGCACGAGCAGGCTCTTGGCCTCGCCGAGGACCGAGAGTCGCGCGTAGTCGTCGGTGCGCCCGACCAGCGCCGTGAGGGCGAGCGCGTAGCCCAGTCCGACCAGGACCCCCGCCGACAGCGCGACCGACACCAGCCCCACGACTGCGGCCAGCGCCAGCACGGCGACCAGGAAGAGTTCGAGCCCGTAGAGGATGTGCCGCGTCCGGCGCACGCCGAAGACGACCGGGAGCGTCGAGACGCCGATCTCGGCGTCGCTCTCCCTGTCGCGGACGTTCGGGATCTCGGTGTTGACGAAGGTGTCGAGGAAGAAGTACGTGAAGACGACCGCCGCGGTCGGCGTGAACGCGGCGTCGGCGTACGCCAGCGGCAGGAAGACCAGCGAGACCGCCCACGCGAGGGCGACGACGGCGGAGTTGACGACCAGGACGTCCTTGAGCCGCCGGAGGTAGGCGCTCGCCGTCGGCAGCCAGTCGGAGCCGTAGAGGATCCAGACGGCGCCGGGAGTGAGCGTGATCGCCAGCGCGACCGGTCCGCCGAGGATCGAGAGGGCGATCGCAACCCCGTAGGCCGCGGCCGAGAGCACCGACAGGAGGGTCTTGTGCCGGCGGACGAACGCCGACTTCTCGGGGGTCGAGAGCTCGTCGGTCTCGACGTCGGCGATCCGGTCGCCGACGTAGACGGCGAAGGTGACCAGCCCCCCGACGATCGGCGCCGGGCTCGGCCCGAGCGACAGGGCGAACATCACCGTGGCGACCTCGGCCATCGCGATGACGACGAGGTACGCGGAGCTGTAGAACAGGACGTCTCTGAACCGCTCGCCGTAGCCGATCAGGGACGCGATCCACTCGCTGTACGTCGAAACGTGGCTGCCCGTGCGGACGGACAGGCTGCTAGTTTCACTGGACATGGTGTCTGACGGCAGCGTACCCGGCGGCACGCCGACCACCAGATATAATTTCGCGGTGGAACACCGTGAATCATTTGGTCGGGCGGGGCGCCGCGAGCGACGCCGAGTCCCGCCAGTTCGTCCGGATCCGGTGCCGGGGTACCGTCGGTAAATCCGAGCAGGGCGCGACCGTGGGAAGCTATTACGTGGTGCGCTACCTATCTGCACACATGTCCCTGGCTCGGCACGGGCGCGGCCCCGTCGGTGCGGTCCGGGCGCTCTCCACGCAGGTTCACCCGGTGTTCATGCTCCCGCCGGTCGCGCTCTCGGTGCTCGGGAGCGCGCTGGCCGCCGAGTTCTCCGCGGCGGTCGCGGCAGTTCACGCGACCGCCATCTTCCTGGCGGTCTACACCGCCCATGTCAAGGACGGCTACGTCGACTTCTACCTGCGCGGCGAGGACGACGACCACCCCCTGACCGCCGCGGGCTGTCGCGTCGCACTCGCCGGCGCGACCGCGGGCTTTCTCGCCTGCGCCGGCGTGCTGTGGCTGCTGGCCGGCCCGGTCGCCGCGGCCCTGGTCGCGCCGACCTGGCTGCTGGGCTACTTCCACGCGCCGACCCTCGACACCAACCCGGTCACGACGACGCTGGGCTACCCGCTGGGCAACGCCCTCGCGCTGGCGGGCGCCGCCGTCGCCCAGGCGGGCACGCTCGCGCCCGAGATCGGCGGGCTGGCGGCGGTCCTGCTCGTGCTGCTGGCGGGGGTCAAGGTCGTCGACGACGCCCAGGACTACGCCTACGACCGCTCGATCGACAAGCGGACCGTCGCCGTCGCGCTCGGCCTGGAGCGGGGGCGGCGGCTGGGCTTCGCCCTGCTGGGGCTGGCGCTGGCGCTGACGGTCGGGTTCGCCGCGGCGGGCGTCCTCCCCACGGGGGCGGTCCTCGGGGCGTTCGCCTTCGGCGCGGTGGCGGCGGTCGCCAGCGGGCGCTCCGCCGAGGTCGCGACGATGCTGCTGATCCGCGGGGGGTACGTCTTCCTCGCGCTGGTGGTCCTGGCCATCTGGGCCCGTCCCATGACTGGCCCCCCGCCGGTCGACGTGGGGGTGCTCGGCGGCTACACGTACCTGGCGACGGAACTCCTCTTCGGGGGCGTCGCCGCGGCGCTGCTGGTCCGGGCCGGCGCGCTGGCCCGGGCGCTACGGACGGTCGCGGTGATCTACCCGGTGGCGTACCTCTGGGACTGGTACACCCTCCGCGTCGGCGTCTTCTCGATCCCGCTCCGGACGGGCGTCGAGGTGCTCGGTATCCCCCTCGAGGAGCACCTCTTCATGGTCGTCGTGCCGGCGTTCGTCCTCGCGGTCCACGAGACGCGGTTGCGCGGGCGAGCGAGGGGCCGGGCGCGGTGATCGGTCCACCCGGAGCAGGGTCGTGACCACGCGGGGTCGACGCAGGGTCGTGACCACGCGGGGTCGACGCAGGGTCGTGACCGCGCCGGGCCGACGCACGGTGTGTGTTCACGTGTCGAGAATCGATCATCACGCGTCTCGCGCTCCAGGCATCCGATATCGGTATAAATCTAGCGGAAAACTCCCAGATATCACTACTTTACTTTATTCAGACACTTGAGCCCGGACGTGTCCAGAAGCAGTCTCTCGCGACGGACCTACCTCAAGAGCGCAGGCGTAGCAGGCATCGCGGGCTTCGCCGGCTGCTCCGGCAGCCGGAGCGGTGCGGACGACGGGGGCACCGCGGGCGACACGAACAAGAAAGAGTACTCGATGACGTTCGCGACGCCGTACTCCCTGAAGTCCGAGGAGTACGTCCCCATCATGCAGAAAGCGTTCAAGGAGAACGTCGTGTCAGAGACCGACGGGCGGGTCACGGTCGACCTCGCGCCCGGCGGGGAACTCGGCGTCGGGTCGGCCCTGGCCCAGAAGGTCCAGCAGGGGGCCATCGAGGCCGCGCTGTTCTCGCTGTCGAACTGGTCACCGTTCGTGCCCGCGGTCGACCTGGTGAACCTCCCGTACTTCGCCGGCAGCAACCAGGCGTTCGTCAACCTCGTCCGCAGCGAGGTCTGGGAGGAGGAGGTCGTCAGCACCGTCCGGGAGAAGGGATACGAACCCGCCTACTACGTCGTCGTCGCGCCGCGGGCGTTCGCCACGGGGCCGAACGTGACCGAGGCGCCGACGACGCCCGCGCAGGTCGAGGAGCAGGGCATCAAACACCGCGTGCCGGGGTCGGACATCCTCCAGAAGGCCTGGAAGATGGCGGGCGCGAACCCCTCGCCGGTCGACTGGGGCGAGACGCCCTCCGCGCTCCGACAGGGCGTCGTCGACACGGTCCACGTCTCCCCGCAGTTCCTGGCGGCCTTCGGCTTCGAGACGCTACTGAACCACCTGATCCTCGTCGGCGCGGTCGAGGACGCCCAGACGATCACGATGAGTCGCGACTGGTACACGTCGCTGCCCTCGACGCTCCAGGACGCCGTCGACCGCGCCGCCGAGAAGACCCAGCAGCAGAACTTCGAGCGCATCCCCCAGACCCGGAAGAACACCTACGAGACCTTCCGCGACAACGGCGCGGAGTTCGTCGAACTCTCCGAGGCGAAGGAGACGAAGTGGAAGCAGGCGATGGGGTACCAGCGCGACGCCTGGCACGAGAAGAAGAAGAAACTCGCCGGCGACATGGAGGCCTTCGAGAAGTTCGAGCAGGCCGTCCGGACCGAGGCCGACGTGACGGTCCCCGACGGCGAACTCTGATCGACGACCCCACCCGCACCTCAATGTCACAGTCATCCACAGCCGCCGGCGTCGTCCGCCGGGGCGCGCACGCGCTGAACGAGAACGCCGAGCGGTACCTGGTCTACGTCGCGTACACGTACCTGATGTTCGTCGTCGTCGCGGAGGTGCTCCGGCGGTTCCTGCTGGACTTCTCGAGCCTCTGGGGGAACGCGACCGCCCAGTACATGTTCATCTACCTCACCTACGTGGGGATGAGTTGGGCCGCCAAGAAGCGCACGCACATCCGGATCGACGTCGTCTACAGCTACGTCTCCGACCGCGTCGAGGACTACCTCTACCTGTTCAGCGACGCGATGATGCTGCTGTTCGCCGTCGTCGCGATCAGGTTCACGGTCCCGATCATCCAGACGTCGATCCGCTACAACTCCCAGACCCAGGCGCTGCGGCTGAACCGGGCGTTCTTCCAGTTCGCCGTGCTGCTCGGATTCGGGATGTTTGCGATCCGGGTCCTCCAGCGCACCTACGACGACGTCGCCGACATCCGGGCGGGGCGGCGCGTGTTCAAGGGAGAGGCGATCTTCCTGGAGGAGGAGTGACGATGCTCGAGCTGGTCGCTCCCCTCGTCGCGTTCGCGGTCCTCCTGGCGCTGGGCGTCCCGGTGTTCGTCTCGATGGGGCTGAGCAGCGTCGCGTTCCTGACGCTGAGCGACACGATGAACACCTTCGTGTTCACCAACGCGATGTTCACGGGGCTCAACGAGTTCGCGCTGATCGCGGTCCCGCTGTTCATCGTGACCGGCGACGCCATCTTCGAGGCCGGCATGGCCGACGAGTTGCTGGACTTCGTCGAGACGCTGGTCGGCGGCCTCCAGACCGGCTTCGGCTCGGCGACGATCCTCGGCTGCGGCCTGTTCGCGACGATCAGCGGGGCCAACACCGCCGACGCCGCCACCATCGGCCGGATCGCCCTGGACCGCCTCGAGGAGATCGGCTACCCCCGCGACTACGCCGCGGCGATGATCGCCGGCGGCGCGTCCACCGGCGTGTTGATCCCGCCGAGCATCTCCTACATCGTCGCCGGCATCATGCTGGGGATCCCCTCCTCGACGCTGTTCCTCGCGGCGTTCGTCCCGGGGACGCTGATCCTCCTCGGGCTGGCCGCGACGAACGTCCTGATGAACCGCAGGCACAGCTACGAGGCCGGCGAGAGCGACTTCCTGGGCCTCCGGGCGGTCGGCGCCGCCGGCTGGCGCGCGAAGTACGCCCTGCTGGTCCCGGTGGTCCTGCTCGGCGGCATCTACGCGGGCGTGTTCACGCCGACGGAGGCGGCCGCCGTCGCCATCGGCGTGACCGTCCTCATCAGCGGGCTCCGCGGGCGCCTCTCGATCGGCGACCTGCCGGTCGTGTTCGAGCGCAGCGCGCTGGTCAACGCCATCGTCTCGCCCAACATCGCGACCGGCATCGTCTTCAGCCAGGTGCTCGCCGGGGTGGGAGTCCCCACCGCCCTCGCCAACGCGCTGCTCGGGACCAGCCAGGACTTCTACGTCGTGACGGCGCTGATGCTGCTGTTCTTCCTCGCCGCGGGGGCCGTGATGGAGATCACGCCCAACATCATCATCCTCGGGCCGTTGTTCCTCCCGATCGCCACCCGGGTCGGGATGTCGCCGGTCCACTTCACGGTCTTTTTCATCTCGGCCCTCGGCGTCGGCTTCATCACGCCGCCGATCGGCATCAACCTCTACGTCCTGTCGGGCGTCAGCGGGGAGTCGGTCCACGACATCGCCAGACGGGCCGTGCCGTTCACGCTCGGGATGCTGCTGACCGTACTGGTCATCGGCTGGTTCCCCGAGCTGTACATGTGGATCGTCGGAGGTGGGGCCTGAATGACCACCGCGACGGACGACCGCTGGAAGGCGGCCATGGGCGCGGCGCTCTGCCTGGCCGCCGTCTACGCGGCCAACGTCCTCTACCGGAAACTCGTCGAGGACGTCGGCCTGGCTGCGGTGGGACTACTGGGCGAGGGGCTCCAGCCGGTCGACCAGTTCCTCGTGTTGCTGCTCTTCTCGATCTGCTTCGCCGCGGGGGTCCTGTTGCATCCGGGCGAGGGCGTCTGACCGCCCGGACCCGCTCTCGTCCCCGAGCGACACCGCTGGCGCCGCGACTCAGGCCAGCCGCGCCAGCTCCTCGTCGGTGAGGTCGATGGCCGCGGCCGCGACGTTCTCCTCGAGGTGGGCGAGGCTGCTGGTCCCCGGGATCGGCAGCGTCACGTCCGAGTACGAGAGCAGCCACGCCAGCGCGATCTGCTGGCGGGTGGCGTCGCGTTCGCGGGCGATCTCGCCGAGCGCGTCGGGGGCGTCGTCGAGGTCGCCGGCGGCGAGCGGGAAGTAGGGGACGAAGCCGATGTCGTGGCGCTCGCAGTACGCGAGGACCTCCTCGTTCTCGCGGTGGGCCACGTTGAACTGGTTCTGGACGGTCGCCACCTCGACGAGGTCGGTGGCCGCCTCCAGTTGCTCCAGGCTGACGCCGCTGAGGCCGACGTGGTCGACGTAGCCCTGGTCTCGCATCTCCGCGAGGGCGCCCACCGACTCCTCCAGCGGGGTGTCCTCCTCGATCCGGTGGAGCTGGTAGAGGTCGACCGAGTCGACGCCGAGGCGGTCGAGGCTGCACAGCAGCGAGTCCCAGAGGTAGTCCGGGTCGCCGTTGCGGTGCCACTCGCCGTCGGGGGTGCGCATCAGCCCGCCCTTGGTGGCGACGGCGACGTCCTCGTAGGGCGCGAGGGCCTCCCGGACGAGCCGCTCGCTGACCCCCGGACCGTAGGCGTCGGCGGTGTCGACGAAGTCGACGCCGAGGTCGACCGCCCGGCGGAGCACCTCGCGGGCGCCCGCCTCGTCCGCGGGCGGGCCGACGAACGCCTCGCCGGTGAGTTGCATCGCGCCGTAGCCGAGCCGGTGGACGGTCAGGTCGCCGCCGACGTCGAACGTCCCGCTGCGGTTCTCGAGTGGGGCTTCCACCATGGGCGAATCGTGGGCCGGCGCGCCCAAGAGCCCTTTGACCCGGGCGACCGCGTCGCCGTCGCCGAACGGCCGACAGGGTCGCCGCGGACCCGTCCGTTTTATGCCGTCGCACGCCCCGCCAGGGACCGATGGACCGCGCTTCGTTCGTCGCCGGCGTGCGCGACGCCGCGCCGACGCTGCCGCCGAACGTCCCCTTCGGCATGCTGTTCGGCGCGACCGCCGTGCAGGTCGGGTTCGACCCGATCGCCGCGACGGCGCTGTCGGTGTTCACGTTCGCGGCGACGGCCCAGCTGGCCGCCGTGGAACTGCTCCGGTCGGGCTCGGACCTGCCGGTCGTCCTCGCGACGATCCTCCTGATCAACCTCCGGTACGTGGTCTACAGCGCCTCGCTCGCGCCGGAGGTCGATCACCTCTCGCGGCGCTGGCGGGCCGCCATCGCGTACCCGCTGTTCGACATCAGCTACGCGCTCTCGATCGCCCGCTTCACGGGCGAGGACGAGAAATGCGACGGCGTGGGCGGCGAGGACGAGGAACGCGACGGCAACGACGTCGACGGCGACGACCACGCGCGAAGCGACGACGGGGGCGCACGACCCCGCGACGACCACCGCGGCTGGTACTTCCTCGGCACCGCGCTCCCGATGGTCGCGGTGTTCGCGGGATCGACCCTCGCTGGCGCGCTCGCGGGACAGGTCGTCGGCAGCGGCCTGCACCTCTCGTTCGCCATCCCGCTGATCTTCGTCGCCCTGTTGGTCCCCTCGATCGACGGGCGGGCCGGCGTCGTCGTCGCCGCGGTCGCGGGCCTCGTCGCCGTCGCTGGCGCGGGACTGCCGTACAACCTGGGGCTGCTCGCGGCGGCGGTCGCGGGGACCGTCGTCGCGTCGCTCGCCCAGCGTGGATCGTTCGCGGGGTGGTCGGCGTGATCGAGGGCACGTCGAGGTGGTCGGCGTGACGCAGATCGACGCCGCCACGATCTGGCTCGTCGTCGCCGGGGTCAGCGTCGTCACCTACGCGCTCCGGGCGTCGTTCCTGCTGGGCATCGACCGCCTGGACGGGGTGCCGCCGTCGATCGAGCGGGTGCTCCCGTTCGTCCCGACGGCGGTGCTGGCGGGGCTGATCGCGCCGAACCTCTTCCTGGTCGACGGCGGCGTCGCGCTCGGCCCGGGCAACGAGAAACTGCTCGCCGGCGCCGTCGCGGTCGTCGTCGCGCGCTACACCGAGAACATGCTCGCGACGGTCGCGGTCGGCATGGCCGTCCTCTGGGCGCTGCTGTGGCTCGGCTGACGGGCGGCGACTCGAGGGACGGACCCGCCGGTCAGACGGTCGTCCCTCGCCGCCGTCGACGGAATACGCATTCGAAGGCTTTATTCGGCGTCTGACCGTCAGATCGGACAAGTAACCATGGCAGACAAACCGGCCTCCATGTACCGGGAGATCTCCAAGCGCCCGTACACGCGACGGGAGTACATCACGGGAATCCCCGGCTCGAAGATCGCACAGCACAACATGGGCAACCTGCAGGCAGACCCCGAGGACTACGAGGTCCAGATCAGCCTCCAGGTCGAAGAGCAGTGCCAGCTCCGCCACGGCGCGCTCGAATCGGCCCGCCTCTCGGCCAACCGCCACCTGCTGAAGGAGGCCGGCGAGGGGACCTACAAGATGGTCCTCCGCAAGTTCCCCCACCACGTCCTGCGCGAGAACAAGCAGGCGACCGGTGCGGGCGCGGACCGCGTCTCCGACGGGATGCGCCAGGCGTTCGGCAAGCCCGTCGGCACCGCCGCGCGCGTCCAGAAGGACGACATCATCTTCACGGCCTACTGCGACCCCGAGGACGCCGCCACCGTCAAGGAGGCGTTCCGCCGCGCGTACAACAAGCTCTCCCCGCCGTGCCGCATCGTCGTCGAGCGCGGCGAAGAGCTGCTGATCGCGTAAGGACGCACCCGATCGCGTCCGCCCGCTGCCGAGCGATCCACTTTTCACCTGCGCCACCCTCGCGAGCGTATGCTCCGCCTCGCGATGACGACCCGCGCGGAGACCTTCGAGCGCGTCCGCGACCCCCTCGCCGACCGGGGAATCCGCGTCGAGCACGTGCCGACCGACGAGCGCACGGTCGGGCTGACCGACCCCGGGGGGGAGTGGGACGGCTTCGACGCCGGCTTCGTCTACCCCTCGCGACCGATGGAGGGCGGCGTCGCGGACGCGCTGCTGTCGGTGCCGTGGGTGAACGACCGCGAGGCCGTCCTCACCTCGCGCAACAAGGCCCACGTCTACGCCGCCCTCGCCCGCGCGGGCCTCCCGGTTCCCGAGACGACGCTGGTCTCGAACCCCGCCGACGAGGGCGACGTCGTGGCCGCGGCCCGCGACCTCGGGTTCCCCCTCGTCGTCAAGCCCACCTCCACGACCCGCGGCGTCGGCGTCGCCCGCGCGGGCGACGTCGACTCGCTGCTCGGCGTCGTCGACTACCTGAACCTGCTCCACGAGTTTCCCGCCACCGGCGACCGCTCCTTTCTCCTGCAGCGGTACGTCCCCGAGGCCCGCGACTACCGGGCGATGGTGATCGACGGCGCCTACGCCGGCGCGGTCGAGCGCCGCCTCCCCGACGAGGCGGTCGAGGAGGGGCGCTGGAAGCACAACGTCCACCGCGGCGCCGAGGCGACGGGGGTCGACCTCCCGCCCCCGGCCCGCGACCTGGCCGAGCGCACGGCGGCGGCGCTGGGGATCGACTACCTCGGCGTCGACCTCCTGGCGGTCGACGCGGGGGGCGACGACACAGACGCAGGGGGCGACGACGCGGTCGACACGACCGACGATCGACGGTGGCTCGTCAACGAGACCAACGCCCGGCCGACGGTCGACGAGGCGACGAAGTACGAACCCGGGTTCTACGACCGACTCGCGGCGCTGATCCGGCGGACGGCGGAACGATCGGTCGAAAACGGGTGAGAAGCGACGACTGCGACGGGGGGCTCACTCGACGTCGATGGCGGCGGAGTCCTCGAGGCGGTCGAACGAGACCTCGAGGACGCCGTTGTTGAACGTCGCGTTCGCGGAGTGTTCGTCGACGCGGGCGGGCAGGCGGACGCGCTCGGTGTACTCGCGGCCCTCGCCGTCGGCGCGGATCGTCAGGGTCTCGCCGTCGCACTGGAGGTTGAGGTCGTCCTTGTCGAGTCCGGGGAGGTCCGCGACGAGGCGCACGGTGTCGTCGTCGGCGAAGACGTCGACGTGGGTGTCGGCGCCGAAGCCAGCCTCGTTGCCGCCGGCCATCGAGTTCATCATGCGGTCGATCTCGTCGAAGAGGTCGTCGAAGGGGTCGTCGCGGTCGTCGAAGTGCATGCTTCCGATAAAGCCGTTCGAACTCAAAAACCTTCCTCCGGGGGCAACAGTTCCCCCCTCGGCGGGCAATCGAGCGCCGCGGATCCGGGCGAGCGAGCGCTCGTGCGATCGAGGGACGCGACGCCGACGACCGGCGGTCGATCCGATCGCAGATCCAATCCGCACATGACTAAATAGCCCCCTCTCGTGCACTCGTCCATGTTCAACACGCTCGACGATCTGGGGGCCGGGCAGCGGGTGCTCGTTCGGCTCGATCTCAACTCCCCCGTCGAGGGCGGTGCGGTACAGGACAACCGCCGGTTCTCCCGCCACGCCGAGACGGTGCGCGAACTCGTCGCCGGCGACCACCGGATCGCGCTGATGGCCCACCAGGGCCGCCCCGGCGACGACGACTTCGTCTCCCTGGAACAACACGCCGACATCCTGGCCGAGCACGTCGATCACCCGGTCGGCTTCGTGCCCGACACCTACGGCGAAGCGGCGATCGAGGCGATCCGCGACCTCGAGGCCGGCGACGTGCTGCTGCTGGAGAACGTCCGGATGACCGACGACGAACTCCCCGAGAAGCCGCCCGCGGAACACGCCGAGAGCGCGTTCGTCCAGACGCTCGCCCCGGAGTTCGACGCCTACGTCAACGACGCCTACTCGGCGGCCCACCGGAGCCACGCCTCGCTGGTCGGGTTCCCGCTGGTGCTGCCGGCCTACGCCGGGCGGGTCATGGAGGCGGAGTACACCGCCAACAGCGCCATCGCCAACCGGGAGTTCGACGGCGACGTGACGATGGTCCTCGGGGGCGCGAAGGCCACCGACGTGATCGACGTGATGACCAGCCTCGTCGACCGCGTCGACCACTTCCTCGTCGGCGGCGTCACCGGCGAGCTGTTCCTCCGGGCGGCGGGCCACCCCCTGGGCTACGACGTCGGCGACATGGACCTCTACGACGACCAGTGGGCGCGCAACCGCGGCGACATCGAGGACCTGCTCGCGGAGTACGAGGAGAAGATCAGCCTCCCGGTCGACCTGGCCTACGAGGACGCCGACGGCGAGCGCGCGGAGGTCGACGTCGACGACATCGAGGAGAAGAGCCGCCCCTACCTCGACATCGGCTCGGCGACGGTCGAGTCCTACCAGCCCTACATCGCGGGCTCGGCGGGCGTGTTCGTCAAGGGCGCGCTGGGGATGTTCGAGGACGAGCGCTTCAGCGACGGCACCGTGGGCGTGCTCCGGTCGATCGAGCAGTGCGGGTGTTTCTCGGTCGTCGGCGGCGGCGACACCTCCCGCGCGATCGGGATGTACGGCCTCGAGGAGTCCCACTTCTCGCACGTCTCCATCGCCGGCGGCGCCTACATCCGCGCGCTGACGGGCAAACCCCTCCCCGGCGTCGAGGCGCTCACCGAGAGCGCCGAGCGTGAGAGCGCCGCCGAGCAGTCGGGCTGAGCGGTCGGTCGTCGGTCGAATCCGAAAAAACCCGAAACTGCCCGTCGCGTGCGAGCGCCCTACTCGAGGGCGTCGCGCAGGCCCATCCCGAGGGCCTCGTCGGTCGTCGCCATGCTCTCCTCCTTGCTCGCGCTCTCGGTGATCGCGCGGATGGCGTCGACGTTCTCCGGGATGACGTCGCTCTCCTGGTGGATCGCCTGGAAGAGGTAGAGGTCGTCGCCCTCGACGGCGATCGACTCCTCCCAGATGCAGTTCTCCCAGAGGTCGCCGCGCGGGCGGCCGGCGTCCAGGGCGTACTCCTTGAGCTTGCCCGCCCCGTCGATGCCGAGGTGCTCGGGCACGAGGAACAGCCGCGACTCCGCGCCGAGCAGGTCGCGGACCTCGTCGGCGTCCGCCGGCGGGTTCTCGAGGGTGACGTTGACGCTGTGGGTGTGCATCAGGGTCACGGGCGCCTTCAGCGCGAGGGTGTCGATGTCCAGGTCGGGGAAGATGGTCTTGACGTCGGGCCCGTGGTGGGAGGGCAGCGTTCGCGGGTCCGGCAGCACGTCGTTGATCGGGCCGCGGCCGGTCTCGCCGGGGTCGCCGCCGCGGCGGACCAGCGTGACGCGGGCCTTCTCGACGCCGTAGGCCTCCCGGATGGGCGCGAGCAGGCGCGCCAGGCCGGTGGTGTTGCACGAGACCACGCGGGCGGAGTCGGCGCCGGCGACGTCCTCGTAGTTGGCCCGGGCGGTGAAGCTCGTCTCGCCGACGTCGGCGCCCTCGCCGCCCTGGAAGAGCGCGGGGACGCCGTACTCGTCGTAGAGCTCCTTGTTCTCGGCGCCGACGCCGCTGGGGGCGGTGTCGACGATCACGTCGCTGGCGGCGACGAGGTCCTCGAGCGAGCCCGCGAGGTCGATGCCGGCCTCGTCGAACAGCGCCTCGCGCTCCTCGATGGCCGCGTACAGGGGGTAGCCCTTGCGGACCGCCGCCTCGGCCTCGTAGTTGGGACGGGTCTTCGCGACGCCCGCGAGAGACATGTCCGGCTGTGCTGCGACGGCATCGGCGACGCGCTTGCCGATGGTGCCGTATCCGGTGACGCCGACGGTTACCATGTTCGGTGGTGGCCCGGGAGCGCCCATAATCGTTTCGAGAAGGACGACCGCGGTGGTACCGGCCAACGCGGGTGCGGTGGCGCGCGCAGCGCGCACCTCGTGTGCCCGCAAGCCCGCGCGAGGGACGAGCGAGACGGCGAGCACTGCGAGCCGTCGAGTGAGTCGGCTGGGGAGGACGTGGCCGCGGGGCGGTCGCGGCGGGCGGGACTGAAAGGGGCTGGCGGGCGTTCGAGGCCTGCTCGGTCGCTCGAAGATACGCAGTGTCCACGAAGGGGCCAAGAGCGTGCGAGGTGTCAGCTTCACCCCGCACACGGAACGAAACGCCCACGTATCCATCGAAAACCTGTACCATCGAAAACCTGTAGCGGTAAGACCTATCGGCCACCCGGGTCAACCACGACGTATGCCCGACTCGACGCTCCGAGACGCCGCCCACACGGCGATTCACCAGTGCATGAACCTCCAGCCCGACGAGTCCTGCGCCGTCGTCACCGACGACGAGCGCTGGCGGATCGGCAAACTCCTCTACGAGACCGCCCGCGACGTGACCGACGACGCCGTGATCGTCCGCTACCCGCCGGGCGAGCAGCACGGCGCGGAGCCCCCGAAGCCCGTGGCGGCGGCGATGGCCGGCGCGGACGTGGTGCTGGCCCCGACCACGAAGTCGCTGAGTCACACCCGGGCCCGCGGCGCCGCCACCGAGGCGGGCGCCCGCGCGGCGACCCTCCCCGGGATCACCGAGGAGGTGATGCGGATCGGCCTCGACGCCGACTACGACGCCATCGCCCGCCACTGCGAAGCGGTGCTCGAACAGGTCACCGGCGCCGCGGAGGTCCGCGTCGAGAGCCCCCAGGGGACCGACATCACCTTCCGGCCCGGCGAGCGCGAGTGGCTGAAAGACACCGGGATGGTCCACGAGGCGGGCGGCTTCTCGAACCTCCCGGCGGGTGAGGTGTTCGTCAGCCCCGAGAGCGCCGACGGCACCTACGTCGTCGACGGGACCATGATGCCCCACGGGCTGCTCGGCCCCGACGAGCGCCTGCGCTTCGAGGTCGAGGACGGCCTCGTGACCGCGATCAGCGACGACGCCGTCCGCGAGCAGGTCGAGACGGCCGCCGAGTCGGTCGGCGACGCCGCGTACAACCTCGCGGAGCTGGGCATCGGCACGAACGTCGGCGTCGACGACCTGGTGGGCTCGGTGCTGCTCGACGAGAAGGCCGGAGGGACCGTCCACGTCGCCATCGGCGACGACGCCGGCATCGGCGGCGACACCGACGCGCCGATCCACCTCGACGGCATCCTGCGCGAGCCGACCGTCTACGCCGACGGCGAGGAAGTGGCGCTGCCGCGGCCCTGAGCCCGAGGGCGCCGGTCGGGGCTCCGCGGCCCTGAATCGTCCCGCCCTCGCGCCGGTCGGAGGCCCGCCCACGACAGCGAGTGCCACTGGACGGCTTTTTACGGGTCGAACGCGTAGCCGCGGTCAATGAGCGAACCAGCGGAGCGCATCGCGGCCGTCTGTCCGTCCTGCGGGGACAGCGAGGAGACCGTCCACGAGGTCCTCGCGCCCGGCAACGGCGGCCACGCGACGGTGCGATGCACCGAGTGCGGGCACACCCACAAGGTACCGGTCGAGGAGGAGTCGACCGTCGAGGTCGACGTCGTCGTCTCCCAGGACGGCGAGTCGTTCACGGCGCGGACCGAGATCCCCCCGACGGAGTGGCTCGAGGTCGGCGACGAGTTCATCGTCGACACTCCCGAGGCCATCATGCAGGTCCGGATCACCTCCCTCGGGGTCGGCGACGAGCGCCGCGACGAGTCCTCCCGGGCCGATTACGTGAACACCATCTGGACCCGCGCGGTCGACAACGTCACCGTCCCCGTCACCATCCACCCGAAGGACGGCAACCGCGACGAGAGCCGATCGGTGACCCTCTCGGTCCCCGGCGACGAGGAACTGGTCGTCGGCGAGGAGGTCGAGGTCGGCGGCGACGAGTTCGTCATCCAGGGCCTGCAGGTCCGCGACGACGCCGCCGAGGGCTACCGCTTCGAGAAGTTCGACAAGGACGGCGACATGGTGTTCGCGAAGGACCTCAAGCGGATCTACGGCCGCGACACCACCACGACCGCCTGGTCGGCCTGGTAGGCCGGGCGAGCGACTCGTTCTTCTTCGACCGACGGCGGCGAGCGGCGGCGCTGCGTGGCGGGCGCACGACGGCGACGGACCCGCCGCGACCCCCGCCCCGAGCGTGGCGTTCAAGGGCGTCGGGACCCGACCGGAGCGTATGGAACCCGCGGTGCTCCGGGAGGACATGGTCGACGGCCTCGAGTACTCCCTCGAGGAGTTCGACGAGGCCGTCAACGTGGCGATGCGGACGGTCCCCCGCCACGAGTTCCTCGACGCCGGAGCCTACGACAACCGCCCGAACGAGGACGAGGGCACGCGCGTGCTCGCCCCCGCGACGGTCGCGCGCATGCTCACGGCCCTCGCGCCCGAACCCGGTCACTCCGTCCTGGTCGTCGGCGCGGGGATCGGCTACACGACGGCGGTGCTCGCGGAGATCGTCGGCGCCGAGAACGTCCAGGCGATCGACATCGCCCGCCGGATCGTCTACGTCGCCCGGCAGAACCTCGCCGCGGCGGGCTACGGGGCCGTCCTCGTCGACCGGGGCGACGGCGCCGACGGCCTGCCGGAGTACGCCCCCTACGACCGGATCCTCCTGGAGGCGTCGGCGGTCGAGCCGCCCCGTGCCCTGGTCGACCAGCTCGCCACCGGCGGGCGGCTGGTGATGCCCCTGGGCGCCGGCGAACAGTCGCTCGTCGCGGTCGAGGCCGACGAGACGCTCGGCGAGGCCGAGGTCGTCGGCCGGTACGGCCCCGTCGCGCTCGGCCCGATGCTCGTCGAGGGCGAACAGGCGGGGAGCCGCCGTCGCAACCGCACCCACCGCGAGGACGCGGAGTTCGCCGAGCAGGGCTACTTCGCGAAGCACGGCTGGGAGTACGACTGGGTCGACTGGGAGGACCACCTGTAGGCGCCGGACCGAACGCCCCGCCCGCTCCGTTTCTACGGTCGAGTGGACGTCGATGTCGACTCCGTCGAGTCAACGTCGATGTCGACTCCGTCGAGTGAACGCCGAAATAGAAAAGGCAGAAGCAGGGTTTCGCGGATCTGCCGTCAGTCGTCGCTGGTAGTCGTGTCGACGACGTCGGACTCGGGGGCGCCCGGTCCGGGGGTCCCCCGGACGTCGGCCTCGCGCCAGGTCCCCCGCCGGAACCAGGCCCAGGCGATCAGCGCACCGGCCGCGTTCGAGATGAGGAACGCGATCCAGATGCCCCGCGCGCCAGCGACGTACTCCGCGTAGGGGATGGGAAGCTGGAACTGGGAGGCGACGAACGCGACCGGGAGGCGGATGCCGGCCAGCGTGATGATCGAAATCGCCGCCGCGGTCAGCGTCTTCCCCGCGCCCCGGAAGCCCCCGGTGAACGCCCGCATGATGCCGATGAAGCCGAACGACAGCGAGACGTACCGGAGGAACTCCACGCCGACCGCGATCACCTCGGGGTCGTCGGTGAACACCGAGACGATGGGCGCGGGCACCATGAAGATGAGCAGGCCCACCAGCGCGAGGATCACGAACAGCCCCTTGGCGGCGACGTAGTTGGCCTGCTCGGCGCGGTCGTACTCGCCGGCGCCGATGTTCTGCCCGGACATCGTCTCGACGCCCCGGGCGACGGCGATGGCCGGCAGGAAGATGACCGAGAAGACGCGGGTGCCGATCCCGAACGCCGCGACGGTCGTCGTCGAGAACATCCCGACGACGATCAGCAGCGCGTTGATCGAGAGCGCGCGCCCGGTCCCCTCGATGCTGGCCGGGACGCCGATCCGGAGGATCTTCCGCAGGTACGTCAGATCCGGCGCCAGGTCCGAGAGGTGGATCTGGATGCCGCGCGCGCCCGACTCCATGATGATCAGCCCGGCGAACATCGCGAGGCTCCGCGAGAAGACCGTCGCGATGGCCGCGCCCTGGATGCCGAGTTCGGGGAACGCGACGGGACCGATCGCCCAGCCGTTGATCAGGAACGGGTCGAGGACCACGTTGAGGACGACCGTCCCGAACATGACCAGCATCGGCGTGATCGTGTCGCCCGCCCCGCGCATCAGCGAGATGAAGACGAAGAAGCCGAACATGAACGGGAGCCCGAGCGCGACGACCTGCATGTACGCGGTCGCGCCGGGGAGCACGTCAGGCGAGGCGCCGAGGAAGGCCAGAAACGGCCGGACCAGCGGGTAGCCGAGCGCGCCCAGGATCGCCGACGCGAGAAACGAGAACGTGACCGTCTGGCTGGCGGCGTACTCGGCCTCGCGGGTCTCGCCGGCCCCGGTGTGCTGGGCGACGAGGACGCTGCCCGCCACCGACAGGCCCATCCCCAGCGAGATGAGCAGGAACACCATCGGGAACCCGAAGGAGATGGCCGCCAGCGCCTCGGTCGAGTACTGGCCGAGCCAGTAGGTGTCCGCGAGGTTGTAGGCCGTCTGCATCAGGTTCGTGATGACGATCGGGAGCGAGAGGTACACCAGGGGCTTGACGATCCCCCCTTCGGTGAGGTCGAGCTCCTCCTGGCCCTTGAAGATGTTCACGCGACCACCTCCGGGGTCCAGCCGAGCCGCATGGTGAGGTACTCCTCGACCACGTCACGGGTCGCGTCGGCGGGTTCGCCGAGCGAGACCGTCCGGACGTGGGCCCCGTTGATGGTCGTCGTGACCAGCCGGGCGAGCGCCTCCGGATCGGTCTCCTCGAAGTGGCCCGCCTCGATCCCCTCGCGCACGATCGAGGCCAGGATGGACTGCATCGCCTCGTCGAGTTCCAGGAACCGGTTCCGGAACACGTCGTGGTAGGGGGCCTGGGCCTTCAGTTCCATCAGCGCGACCGGCAGGTCGTCGCCGCTCTCGGGCGGCGTGAACACCGCGTCCAGGTACGCCATCAGTCGGTCGCGCGGGTCGCTCTGATCGCAGGTCAACTGCCGTTCGAACCGCTCGATCAGGTCCTCGAGGAACGCGTTCAACAGGTCCTCCTTCGTGTCGAAGTGGTAGTGGATCGCCGCCGTCGTCAGCGACGACTCCTCGGCGATCCGCTGCATCGTGAGGTCCGCGTAGCCGTGCTCGCAGAGCGCCCGGCCCGTGGCCTCCATGATCTCGTCCGCAGTCTCCGTGTCCATTCTCTATACGAACTTACTAACCAGTTAGTCAAAAGGGTTGTGACGGACGTGGTGGCAGGTGCCACGGTGGCGCGATACAACTTTCGGGGGCCTCCCCAACGGGGGCAGACGGCGTACCTCGGCGGTCACACCGCGTCGCTCCCCTCGTCGACGATGCGGCTGGTCACGACGCCACCCCCGGAGCGCGCGGCCGGATCTCCATGCGCCGAGAGAGGACGCCGAGGGGCTAATACGTGCAGTCGACGGGCAAATACGTACGGTCGACGGGGGAAACCGATCGAGTCACCGTGGGGCGTCCCGAGGCTGCGGGAGCGTCCTCACTCCCAGACGTCCTGCTCGCCCTCGGGGGGTTCGTAGAGGTCCGGATCCATGCGGTTCTCGATGCCCTTCGCGTCGAGTTCGCGCTGGAAGATCTCGCGGACCTCGGGGTCCTCCTCGTAGTACTCGAGCTGGTTCTCCGGGTTCCAGGGAGCGATGGCGTCGTTGCCGTCCTCGGTGCCGCGGATGCCCATCCGGTAGGTCGGGGCGTGAAAGACCAGGTAGCGGGCGCGCTCGCCGTTCGCGGAGGTGTTGAAGTGCTGGTGGAACCACATCGTCGGCGGCGTGAACAGCGAGTACGGCCCCCAGGGGATGTGGACCTTCTCGTCCTCCTTGCCCTCCTGCCACATCAGCGAGTAGCCCTCGCCCGCCAGCAGCATCACGTTCGCCCCGCAGATGTGCCGGTGGGCCTTCTTGTACTGGCCGGGGTCGAACTCCGAGATGTGCGCGTGCATCGATGACTCCCCGAACGGGAAGTAGATGGTGCTGTTGCCGACGCCGCGACCGTCCCAGTCGACCAGTTTGTCGAAGTTCGACGCGTCCGGCACGAAGTTCGAGTCCCAGTAGGTCCGCCCCTGCACGTCGGTGCCGTCCTTGAGTTCGGTCACCGAGGAGAAGAAGTCCTCGTCGTGGTCGGTGGTCCACTGCTGGTAGCCCTCGACACCCCAGATGGCCTCGTCGTCCTGCAGGAGGCTGTAGAGCACCGGCAGGGAGGTCTGGTTCACCAGCAGGACGGGCTCGTCGCTGGCGTTGGCGTGGACGTAGCGGGTGTTGCGGGGCACCTGGAAGAGCGCGCCCTGGCCCCACTCGAAGGTGACCTGGTCCTCGCCGTCGCCGATGGCGGTGACGCCGCTGCCCTCGGCGACGTAGGTGATCGACTCGTGGAGGTGCCGTTGGGGCGTGAGGGTCTCGCCCGGCGGGATCTCGAGCAACTGGACGTCGCAGACCCCCTCCATTCCCATGAGGTTGACGAAGGCGCCGCGGCCGCCGTAGCGCTCCCACTCGGCCAGTTCCAGTTCGCGCACGTCCTCGACGTAGAGGCCCTCGTGGACCGGCAGTCCCTCCCGGTCCTGAAAGGCCAGGTACTCCTTGTCGTACTCCTCCCACGGGGGCGTGACCTTCTCTGCCATGGGTGGCACTACCGGGCAGGGGAATTATAGCTTCGGGAGGCGGTGCCACGCAGTCCCGAATCTGCGAGAGTCGCCACAGCGCTGCCGACCCGAGCAGTCGCCTCAGCGCCGCCTCCGACCCGATAGACGACTACAGCGCGGCCAGCGACAGCGCCGCGGCGGGCACCCGCCCCAGCGTCTCCCAGCCGTCGTCGCCGCGGCGGAGGACGCGGGCGGGCTGGTTGCGCTCGAAGCCGTTGCGCACGCGCATCGTGCCCGCGAGGAGGTCGCCGTCGTGGACGCCGAACGAGACCACGAAGGCCTCGTCCTGGCCGGGGTGGTCGACGCGGCGCCACGTCCGGGCGTCGGCGGCGACCTCGCCCTCGAAGAGGGCGCCGCGGCGGGTCATCTCCTCGCGCCCGAGCGCGAGCGCGGCGGCGTAGAGGGTGCCGTCGTGGACGACCGACTCGCGGTGGTAGGCGTGCCAGAAGTCCCGGTGGTCGGTGTCGAGGCGGAGCCAGGTCGCGCCGGCGTCGGTCGTCCGGTAGAGGCCGCTCCCGGTCGCCGCGAGGACGGTGTCGGCGTCGACCGCGAGCAGGTGGTGGACGTCGTCGTGGACGCCGGTCGACCGGGTCTCCCAGGTCTCGCCGCCGTCCTCGGTGGCGATCACGCCCCCCGATTCGATGCCCGCGAGGATGCGGTCGGGCGCGTCGGGGTGGGCGGCCAGCGTGCGCACCTGGGCGTCCCCGCGGTGGGAGCGGTCGCGCCAGCGCTCGCGGTCGGGGAGGTCCGTCGCCGCGTCGCAGCGGTACCAGTGGCGGCGGTCCTCGGTGTGGTAGATGCCCACCGGCGCGGTGCCGACGAACAGCCGTCCGTCCGGCGTCGCCAGCGCGTCGGTGACGTCGCGGCCGTAGACCTCGAGGCGCTCCCACTCCACACCGTCGGTCGAGCGGTGGAGCCCCGACGACGTGGCCGCGTAGGCCACCCCGTCGAACACCCGGACGCGCTCGACCGCGGCGTCGACGACCGGCTCGGCGTCGACGAGCGCGTCACCGGCGTCCCCCCTCCCGTCGGTGGCGGGCGCGTCGACGCGATACAGCCCCGCGGGCGTCCCGATGAGTAGCGTCATGCCCGACGGTACGGCCGGGACCACCATAAGGCTCCGGTCCGCGGCACGACGCCTCGTCGCGTGGGTGGCGAAGGACGCGGGGAAGTGAGGGAGGTGAGGGATCCGAGAAGGCGAGGGATTGAGGGGAGAGGGATCCGAGAAGGCGAGAGAGGAGAAGGGGGCGAGGAGGCGAGGGACTCGAGGAGGTGAGGGATCCGAGAAGGCGAGGGATTCGAGGAGGAGTGGTAACGACGTAGTCTAGCTGTGGATGCCCATCGCCTCGATCTGCTCCTGGTAGCGGTTGCGGATGGTGACCTCGGTCACCTGGGCGACGTCGGCGACCTCGCGCTGGGTCTTCTTCTCGTTGCAGAGCAGCGAGGCGGCGTAGATGGCCGCGGCGGCGTAGCCGGTCGGGGACTTGCCCGAGAGCAGGCCCTTCTCGGCGGTCGTCTCGATGATGTCGTTGGCCTTCGCCTGGACCTCCTCGCTGAGGTCCAGTTCCGAGCAGAACCGCGGGACGTACTTCTTGGGATCGACGGGCTTCATCTCGAGGCCGAGTTCCTGGGAGATGTACCGGTAGGTGCGGCCGATCTCCTTGCGCTCGACCCGGGAGACCTCCGAGATCTCCTCGAGCGAGCGGGGGATGCCCTCCTTGCGACACGCGGCGTACAGCGCCGACGTCGCGACGCCCTCGATGGAGCGACCGCGGATGAGGTCCTCCTTGAGCGCGCGGCGGTAGATCACGGAGGCGACCTCCCGGACCGAGCGCGGCACCCCGAGCGCGGAGGCCATGCGGTCGATCTCGCTGAGCGCGAACTGGAGGTTGCGCTCGCCCGCGTCCTTCGTCCGGATGCGCTCCTGCCACTTGCGCAGGCGGTGCATCTGGCTGCGTTTCTTCGAGGAGATCGACCGCCCGTAGGCGTCCTTGTCCTTCCAGTCGATGGTCGTCGTCAGCCCCTTGTCGTGCATCGTCTGCGTGGTCGGGGCGCCCACGCGGGACTTCTCCTGGCGCTCCTGGTGGTTGAACGCCCGCCACTCCGGCCCGGGGTCGATCTGCTCCTCCTCGATGATCAGCCCCGTGGGTTCGTGGATGAGTTCGCCGTCCGGCGTCCGGACGATGTCTTCCTCGTCGACCTCGTCCAGATCGACGTCCTCGTCCGCCTCCGCCTCGGACTCCTCCGAGGTACCCTGCCAACGTTGCCGCTCCGAGTCACGCTCGCGCTCGCGGGTGGGCCGTGTCATCGCGTTTATATACTCGACGGGGCGAGAGTAATAAATGTTTGGGAAAGTATATCTCTGAATTGGCACGTTGCAGGGTAATCTGTCCGCCCGGCGGGGACAGGAGTCCCCGCGCCGACGGCGGTGATCGCCGGAGCGAACCCCCTTTATCCCGGGGGGACCCACCCCGAGACAGATGCCGACCATCGAGTGCGACCCCCGGCGGGCCCGCGAGCGACTCGCCGCCGCCGGCGTCGAGATCGAGCCGGGCAACACTGACCACGAGCGCTGGCGCGCGCGACGCGGCGACGCCGTCGCGGTCGCCTACGACGACAAGGTGGTCGTCCAGGGGGGCGACCCGACCGACCTGACGCTGCTGCTCAGGGAGGGCGGCGGTCGGGGCCACGTCTACTTCGACGGCGCGAGTCGGGGGAACCCCGGTCCGGCGGCGGTGGGGTGGGTGATCGTCACCAGCGACGGGATCGTCGCCGAGGGCGGCGAGCGCATCGGCGAGACGACGAACAACCGCGCGGAGTACGAGGCGCTGATCCGGGCGCTCGAGGCCGCCCGGGACTACGGGCTCGAGGAGGTCGACGTCCGCGGCGACTCGGAGCTGATCGTCAAGCAACTGCGCGGGGAGTACGACGTCAACAGCCCCGCACTCAAGGAGAAGCGCGTGCGCGCCCACGAGCTGCTAGCCTCGTTCGACCGCTACTCGCTCGCGCACGTTCCGCGGGAGATAAACGGCCGCGCGGACGAGCTAGCGAACGAGGCGCTGGACAATGACTGACGAATCAGGCGAGACCGCGGAGAGCGACCTCGCGGACGGCGACGCCGCGGCGGGGGACACCGGCGGCGACGACCTCCCCACGGACGCCGCCGATGAGGCCGAACGACTGACCCGGCTGGCACGGGAGGCCCTCGACGACGGGGAGCGGGAGGCCTACCTCGCCGACCGCGAGCGGCTCCTGGCCCAGTACGACTTCACGGCCCGGATCCGCGAGGAGGACGACACCCTGGTACTGCACCCCGAGGAGTGGACCGAGGACGGCACCATCTACCCGTCGCGAATCGACGACCTGGACCGGGCCCACGAGATCTCGCTGTCTGGCCCGGGCGACCCCGAGGAGTGGGACGAGATCGAGGCCCACAACGCGGCGCTGGTCGAGGCGGTACGCGAGGCCCACGGCGAGGTCCACGCCGCCAACGCGCGGGCGTTCGCCGACTTCATGGGCAACCACTACGCGCGCCGGGTCGAGACCGCCGACGCCCCGGAGATCCGGGAGTTCCTGGCCGAGTACTACCCGCGGAACGCCTGGCCGAGCGACGAGCAAAAATCGGTGGTCGAGGCCTCGATCGAACTGGTTTTCGACGCCGCCGACGCGGAGGCGCCGGCGTTCAGACGCGCTCGTCGATGAGACTGCGCACGTCGTCGGCGCGGTCCTCGTCGGTGACGTACCGCGAGAGGATCCAGTCGACCTGTTCGAGCAGCGCCCCGCGGCCCTCCTCGGTCAGTTCGTACTGATTGGTTCGCTTGTCGAGTTCGCTCTTCGTGAGCAGGTCGAGTTCGACCAGCTCGTCGAGGTTCGGGTAGAGCCGACCGTGGTTCACGTCGGTCCCGTAGTAGGACTCGAGCGCGCGCTTGATCGCGAGCCCGTACATCGGCTCCTCGGCGAGCACGACGAGGATGTTCTGCTGGAACGCGGTGAGGTCTCTGACGACGCCGGAGCTGCCACTCTCCGCGGGTGCCTCTGACATTGCCTCTGACATAGCGCCTGAATAGATGCGATTTGGTCACTTAATTCTTCCTTCTAGTCGACATTTCTGAACAGAAATATCGGCGAAATCAAAAACTTCCCGAAACTTGTTCGGCGTTTTCTTCGGGATAACCGCTTTCCGGGGGCGAAAGCGGACGGCACGCCAGGACGGAGATGCGAAAGGACTTTGCCGTTCTTGGGGGTCTGTACAGACGCATGACGAACCTCTGGGAAGACCTCGAGACCGGCCCGAACCCGCCGGAAGAGATCTACGCGGTCGTCGAGTGCCTGAAAGGCGAGCGCAACAAGTACGAGTACGACAAGGACATCCCGGGCGTGATGCTGGATCGGGTCCTCCACAGCAACGTCCACTACCCGAGCGACTACGGGTTCATCCCCCAGTCGTACTACGACGACGGGGACCCGTTCGACGTCCTCGTGCTCGTGAAAGACCAGACGTTCCCCGGCTGCGTCATCGAGGCCCGCCCGGTCGCGATGATGAAGATGGACGACGACGGCGAACAGGACGACAAGGTCATCGCCGTCCCCGTCGAGGACCCCCGCTACGACCACGTCGAGGACGTCGAGGACCTCACCGACCAGAAGAAGGCCGAGATCGAGGAGTTCTTCGAGACCTACAAGAACCTCGAGGAGGGCAAGGAGGTCGAGACCCTCGGCTGGGAGGACCGCCAGGCCGCCTACGACGCTATCGAACACGCCCAGGATCTCTACGAGGAGAACTTCGACTGAGCGACGTCGACGGCGCGCTCGGATCGATCCCGTCTCGAAACCACCCTTCTACAGCGGAATCGGGAGCCACGAGAGCCACGCCAGTACCGTGTGGGCCGGGATCACCGGCTCGTGCAGCACCAGCCAGTCGAGGAAGCTGAGCCCGAGCCCGTGGGCGACGATCGACGGCAGCAGCGACGTGCTCTTGTAGTCGGCGGCGCCGAACAGCACGTCGGTCGGCCCCGAGAGCACGAGTTCGATCGGGGGCTTGCCGACGTGGTGGAGGGCGTAGAGGACCGGACTGATGAACACGCTCTTGAAGCCGACCTCGCGGACGCCGACGCAGAGCAGCCCCCGGAAGTACGTCTCGGCGGCGATCACGACCACCAGTTGCTGGAGGGCGTAGGGGAGAAACTCCCCGAGGGCGGTGCTGGTCTCCCACATCGGGTAGTAGGCCCGGACGCTCGGCAGCGACGACCCGACCAGGTAGAACGGCAGCACGAACGCCGCCAGCAGGACGGTGTTGCGCAGCGCCCGGCGGTCGACCCGCCAGCCGAGGTCCCGGCCGTGGGTGATCGCCAGCACGCCCGGGAAGAAGACGAACACGACCGCGTCCCGGGCGGCCCGGAGCGTCAGGCTGTCGGGCGGGACGTGCCAGTACCCCCACAGGAAGAACAGCCCGAGGCCGAGCAGCAGCGACCGCTGGACCCACGAGAGGGCCGCGAGGCGGGCGCGCAGCGACTGCAGCGGACGATCGATGGTGGACATTCCTTGCTCGCGGTCGCGTCGCCCCGGCGGGGCCGGCGGCTCACTCCGCGGTCTCGACCGGGCCCGTGCCGACGACCGCCTCGACCGCCTCGGTGAACTGGCGGCGGGACTCGAAGTACGTTTCGTCGACCTCGTCGAGGACGTCCCCGAGTTCGCGGGGGCCCTCGGGGGTCCGGATGACGCTGTCGCCCTCCTTGCGGCGGACGAGGCTGGCCTCCTTCGGCCAGGTCAGCCGCGAGGTCACGCGGGCCAGCGGGGCGCCCTCGACGGACTCGCCCTCGCCGAGTTCGACGACGACTTCCTGCTCCTCCTGTTCCTCGTCTTCGTCAGCCATGGACGGCGGTTTGCGAGCGCCGACAATAATGCCTTCGGAGCGCGCCCGGGGACTGGCGGGCGAACGGACGGCGCCACGAAGGCGCCGGACTACTGCAGCCCCTCCTCGGCCAGCGCCTCGTTGAGGTCGGCCCGGACGCGCTCGCCGGTCTCGCGGTCCATCGCCGTCGTCACCACGCGGTTCTCCTGGACGCTGGAGCCGTCCCGGAGGATCATCCGGACGTTGCCGTTGTCGTCGGCGCGGGTGGCCTTCGCGCGCAGGCCCGACTGCGACCCCGTCCCGCCGGCGTCGATGGGGCCGGGGACGAGTTTCTTCACGTGGGGGTGGCCCGCGACGACGCCGACGGCGGCGCGGCCCTTCCGCCCGCCGATCAGGGTGGTGTGGCTCCCGCCGATCTTCTCGGCGGGGGCGGCGTCGACGACCGCCAGGGCCCGCTCGCCCTGTCGCTCGAGCACCGCCTCGACGGGGTCGTCGTCGCGCACGCGGTAGAACTCGTGGTGCAACTGGGCCCGGGTCTCCCGGAGCGGGGCGCGCTCGCCCGCCGCGTAGACGACCTCGGGGCGCTTGCGCCTGATCTCGTCGGCGACGCGACCGGCGAAGTTGCGCAGTTCCACCACGCCGGTCTCCTCGCCCTCGTCGGGGACGGTCGTGACGGTGGTCTCGGCGAGCACCTCGTCCTCGTCGAGGTAGGTGATCGTCGCCCGGTCGCGCTCGAACGCGACCACGACGGCGTCGCAGTTGGCGGTGTGGCAGGTCAGACAGTAGTCCGCCGGCCGCTCCAGCGGGGTGCCGCACCGCGCGCAGTTCATGTGCGGAGGCAGGGACTGCGCGTTCATAAGGTCGTCCATAGATCCGACTGCCCGCCCCGTTCGACCCCGCCCGCTCAGAGGTCCAGCGGGCTGGTCTTGAGGAACTCCCGCAGTACGACCGTCGCGTACGAGCCCTTCGGGAGCGCGAACGAGAAGGTGAGGGGGTCGGGCTCGACCGTCAGGTCGGTCCGCAGCAGGATCGCGCGGCGGTCGCCCGTCGAGCCGAAGTTGCCGGGCAGGTCGAAGTCGGCCTGCGCGAGGCCGAGGTCCTCCAGCACCGCGCGCTCGATCTCGCCGGGTTCGCCCCTGCCGAGGTCGGTGTCGACGCCGACCAGCGGCGCGGTGACGAACGCCCGCCCGCGCTCGCAGTGGCGGGCGATCGTGTCCACGCGGTCCTCGGTGACCCGCTGGAGGCGGTCGGTGTCCGGGAGGACCAGTCCCTCGGGGGCGTCGCGGTCGGCGAAGCAGACCACGTCGCCGGCGACGGGACGGTCGAAGGGGAGCCCGCGACGGAGCCGCTCGCCGAGGATCCGGTTGTAGACGTACGACTGGGCGGCGTTGACGAACAGCGTCTGGAGGTTCGTCGGGACGGCCTCCAGCGCGTCGCGCCACACCGCCGGGTCGGCGTCGGCGCCGGCGTCGGCCTCGTCCAGGCGGTGGAGCATCGAGCGCTCGTAGCCGAGGCGACCGGGCATCTCCGCGAGGGCCGCCGCCCAGTCGGGGTCGTCGCGCTCGGCCTCCCGGGCGACGAACTCCCGGGCCGCCCGGGTGTCGTCGGGTTCGGTCTCGAAGGCGCGGGCGACGTACGCGAGGACGGCCTCGCGCCAGGCGCCGCGGGCCAGCGCCAGGCCCACCTCGTGGGTGATCGGTCGTCGGCTGCCGAAGCGCTGCTGGCCGAAGACGTTGGGGACGCCGACCGCGAGGTCGGTCACGTCCGCGACGGACTCGACCGCCCGGTCGCCGCCGGCGAACCCGTGGAGGTGGCGGGCGATGGCGACGGCGTTGTCCGGGGCGTCGGGCCCGTCAACGACGATCTCGAAGGCGTTGCCCGCGAGGTCGCCGAACTGGATCGCCCGGCCCGCGCGCCCGAGGACCTCGATCTCGGCGTCCGGTACGGCGAGGATCGCGTCGGGGTCGACGTCGCGGATCGTGAACAGCTGGGTCGTCACCGCGTGCTTGTCCTTGGTGCCGGCCCAGGAGACGCGCTCGCGGCTGATGCCCAGGCCGTCGGCCAGCCGCCCGGCGAAGTCGTTGGTGTCCCACCGGCGGAGTATCGCCCGGAGGACGACGTGGGGGTACGAGCCGGGGTCGGCGTCGACTGGCTCCGCCGCGAAGCGCTCCAGTTCCCGGACGCGGAAGTGCTCGGGGCGGGCGCGCAGTCGACCGCCGACGCCGTCGGCGTCGCTCACGTAGTAGTCGATGCCGACCTGCCGCTCGAGTTCGTGGGCCTCACGCACGGGGACCCCTCCGGAGGTTCATCGGCGGGGTCTACCGCGCGAGAGCGCAAAGGGCTGTCCGTCCGCGACGGTCGAGCCCTCGCCCTGCGGGATCACTCTTCGACGCCCGCCAGAATCACTCTTCGTCGCCGCCCGGGAGGTCGCTCAGGGCGGCCCGGAAGAGCTGGTCGTCCATCTCGTCGACAGTCTCCTCGACCGCATCCTTGGCGTTCTCGTGTCGGGCGGTGAGCGCCTCGTACTCGGGATTGTCCTCGAGTTCCGACCGGGGCTTCTCGGACTCCAGCGCGGCCCGCTTGCGCGCGAGGGCGAACTCGTCGCGAACTGCCTCGTCGAAGGAGGCCAGCGTGACCAGTTTCTGGACAGTCTCGGAGAGTTCCTCGCGCGAGACGGGCTTGGTGAGGTACTCGTCGAAGGGCATCTCGACGACGTCGAAGTCGGGGTCGACCGCCGTGACCATCGCGACGCTGGCGCCGTACCCCTCCTCGCGGATGTGTTCGAGGACCTCCTCGCCGGACAGCCGCGGCATCCGGCGGTCGAGTAACACCACGTCGACCGCCGTGTCCATCTCCTCGAGAGCCTCCTCGCCGTCGGTGGCTGTCCGGACGTCGTACCGGTCGGAGAGCCAGGCGGCGTACACCTCGGCGACGGTCTCCTCGTCGTCCACGACGAGGATAGTCGGGCGGTCGATACGTGTCATCCCGTAATCAAGAATGGGTTGTGGTGGCTGTCGGATAACTGTAGTGGCCCCACAGGACGACAGCTCCCAGCACTGAGAGAGACCCGCAGGGGTCAGTACAGCGAGAGGTCGCCGGTGACGCGATCGACCACGTCGTCGTCGCCGGGGCCGACCGCCAGCGCCGTGACCGTCCCGGGGTCGAGCTGGGTGTGGCCGGCGTCGCGGACGATGGCGTGGGGGAGCCGCTCGCGCTCGGCGGCGTCGGCGAGTTCGAACAGCTGGGCCTCGCTCTCGCCCTTGAGGACGACCTTCTTCTGGCCCTCGCCCTTCCACTTCTTGCGCGCCCGGTCGCTGGCGTCCTCGTAGGCCGACAGGGAGGCGTGGGCCACCTGCGCGGCCAGCTTCCCCTGTCCCATGCCGATGTCCGAGCGGGCGACGATCGCTTGCTTCATGGCTCCCGATGCGGGGGTCGTCGGCTTAGGCGTTCGGGAGTCGCCGCCGGGGATCCCCGGTCGGTCGGCCAGGCGAAGGAGCGAAGTGTCGGGCGTGCCTACAGGACCCAGGTAGATGAGAGAGTATCAGCGGAAGACGCTGCTGGAGCGCATCGACCGCGAGGGCGCGACCATCGGCGCCCGCATCCCCGAGACGATCGAGGTGCAGGGCGAGGAGATCGACCTGCAGTCGTTCGTCTTCGAGATCAAACGGCGGGACACGTACCCGCCGGGCGAGCGCGAGCGCGTCGAGCAGGCCAAGAAGAACCTCCGGCGCGAGCGAATCGAGCGCCGGGCGCTGATCGAGGAGGACCGCGTCGACTTCGAGGAGGGCGAGGAGCAGGCCGCCTCCATCATCGGCATCACCCGGGCGCTGGAGGCGCTGGAGCAGCTCGACTCGCCGGACCTCAGCCAGGAGGCCCAGATCCAGGAGGCCGCCGACCAGAAGCGCTGGGTGAAGTTCCTGAAGCAGGCGCTCGGCCACGAGGACGTCGGCTCCAGCGCCACGCGGGGGCTGTGAGGTGAGCCGCAACGGGGAGGTCGCCGACCGGCTCGAGGAGTTCGCGGACCTCCTGGAGGCCCGGGACGTCGAGTACAAGCCCCGTGCCTACCGCCGCGCCGCCGAGAACGTCCGGGACCACCCGGGTGCGGTCGAGGACCTCGCTTCCGAGGGGCCGTCGGCGGTGAAGGAGATCGAGGGCGTCGGCGACGCCATCGCGGAGAAGATCGTCGAGTACCTCCGGACCGGCTCGATCGAGGAGCTCGACGAACTCCGCGCGGAGCTGCCGGTCGACATGGGGGCGCTCACCAGCGTCGAGGGCGTCGGCCCCAGGACCGTCGGCGACCTCTACGAGGCGCTGGGGATCACCGACCTCGACGACCTCGAACGCGCCGCCCGGAACGGCGAGATCCAGGAGGTCTCGGGCTTCGGCGCCAAGACCGAGCAGAACATCCTCGAGCACATCCCGTTCGCCCGCCAGTCCCAGGAGCGCCAGTTGCTCGGCGACGCGCTCCCCCTGGCCGACGACGTCGTCGCGCACCTCGACGGCGTCGACGCGGTCGACCGCATCGAGGTCGCGGGGTCGATCCGCCGCTGGCGCGAGACCATCGGCGACGTCGACGTGCTCGTCGCCAGCGAGGAGCGCCCCGCCGTGATCGAGGCGTTCACCGACTGGGACCGCGTCGGCGACCTGATCGAGTCCGGCGGCGACAAGGCCAGCGTCCGCGTCGACGACATCCGGGTGGACCTCCGGGTCGTCGTCCCCGGGGAGTTCGGCTCGGCGCTGCAGTACTTCACGGGGTCGCGCGACCACAACGTCCGCCTGCGCAACGTCGCCATCGAGCGCGACCTCAAGATGAACGAGTACGGCGTCTTCGACGTCTCCGAGGTGCCCGAGGACGAGACCGGCCAGCGCGTCGGCGAGCGCGTCGCCGGCGAGACCGAGGAGGAGATGTACGCCGCGCTGGACCTGCCCTGGATCCCGCCGGAGCTCCGGGAGGACACGGGCGAGGTCCAGGCCGCCCAGGACGGGGTCCTCCCCGACCTCCTCGAAGAGGAGGAGATCCGGGGCGACCTCCACACCCACACCGACTGGTCCGACGGCGACTACACCATCGAGGAGATGGTCGCGGCCGCCGCCGAGTTCGGCTACGACTACCACACCGTCTCGGACCACGCCGCCGGGCCCGGCGTCTTCGGCAACGCGGGGCTCACCGAGGACGAGATCCGCGAGCAGATGGACGCGGTCGCGGAGGTGCGCGCGGACGCCGACATCGAGGTGTTCCACGGGATCGAGGCCAACATCGACGCCGACGGCGGGGTGACGACCGACGACGACGTGCTCGACGAACTCGACGTCGTCGTCGCCTCGCCCCACAGCGACCTCGACCAGGACCGCGAGGCGGCCACCGACCGCATCGTCCGGGCGATCGAACACCCGTCGGTGGACGTGATCGGCCACCCCTCGGGCCGGAAACTGAACGAGCGCCCCGGGCTCGACCTGGACTACGGGCGGGTCGTCGAGGCGGCCGTCGACCACGGCACGGCCCTGGAGATCAACGCCAACCCCGTGCGGCTCGACCTCCGGTCCGAGGCCGTCAGAGTCGCCGTCGACGCCGGCGCGACGCTGGCCATCGACACGGACGCCCACGCGCCCTCGTCCCTGGAGTTCGTCCGCTACGGCGTCCACACGGCCCGCCGCGGCTGGGCCGGGACGGGGGACGTGCTCAACACCCGCGACGCCGACGGCGTGCGCGAGTTCGTGCACTGATCGCCGGCGTCGACACCGCTGTCCAGCCGACGTCGACACCGCTGTCCCGCCGGAGTCGACACCGCCGCCCCGGAATCGCACGGCGACGCAGTTGCGCGCTTTCGACACCCATGACACGCTTCCTGCTCGACACGATGCTCGGCAAGCTCGCGACCTACCTCCGGATGTGCGGCCACGACGCGGCCTACGCGCTCGACCGGGGCGTCGAGGACGACGCGCTGGTGCGCGACCTGGCGCTCGCGGAGGACCGGACGCTGCTGACCCGCGACGAGCAACTGGCGGCCCGCACCGACGGGGCGCTCCTGCTGACCGCCCGCGAGATCGACGACCAGCTGGCCGAACTCCATGCGGCGGGGGTCCGGCTCACGCTGCCCCGTCGCCCCCGGCGGTGCGGCACCTGCAACGCCGAACTCGAGGCCGTCGGTCGCGACGAGCCGACGCCCGACTACGCGCCCGACCCGGGCGAGACCGACGTCTGGCGGTGCCCGGACTGCGGGCAGCACTTCTGGAAGGGGAGCCACTGGGACGACGTCCGGGCACGGCTGGAGCGAGTGGCTACCGACGCGAAGGGCAGCGACGCGAAGGGCAGCGACGCGAAGGGCAGCGACACGAAGAGTACCGACGCGAAGAACAACGGGACGAAGAGCAACGACGAGTGAGTCGGCTGGAGCGAGCCCGGGTCAGCGCTTGGCGGTCCACTGCTCGCAGGCGTCCATGTCGTCCATGAGTTCCGCGTGGAGACCGCAGTGCGGCTGGATGCCGTCGTCGGTCCGGACGTACTGGAAGTGCTGGCAGTTCCCGCAGTAGGCGTCGTCCGGGCGGGACGGGCCCTGGCGGGTGGTCTCGACCTCGGCGCCTTCGTCGGGGCGCCGGGAGACCTCGCGGATGTCCTGGGTGCTGGCGCCGCCGTCGGCGGTCGCGCCCGTCGTCCGCGACCGGGCCGGGGGCGACTGCGTCGTAGACGGCGGCTCCGTCGAGGGCGTCGACTGACGGCCGGTCTGGGTCTCGACGTCGCCGTCGGGCGTGGCGCCGAGGAAGCCCAGCCCGCTGAACCCCCGGTTGCGCTCGACCTCTACGACCTTCGTCTCGCCGCGGGTGGTCACGTCGACGCGGGCGGTGCCGCCGGGGTCGTTCCGGGTCTTGAAGTTCGCCACGCCGACGAACAGACACCAGAAGGTCGTCATCGCGCCGACGAAGTAGATCCCGACCGTCGGGAGGGTGAGGTCCGCCACGCCCGCACCGCAGTTCGAGCCGACCCACCCGCAGGGGTAGGCGTGCCAGAACAGCCCGACGCCGAGGATGGCGATCGAGGCACCGATGACGGCGGCGGCGCGGGTGACCCGCCCCGAGGGGAGCACGGCGAAGACCCCGAGGAAGACCGCCGGGAGCCCCAGGCCACCGAGGACGCCCCCCACGTGGCGGGCGTCGGTCATCGTGACGCCGCCGCCGACGTAGACGTCGGTGGTGGTGATCACGATGGCCACCAGCAACAGCAGGGCGCCGACGACGAACAGCCCCACGCCGGCGTAGAGTCGTCGGAGGGCCGGTCGTCCCCTCGCGTCCCCGTGATAGGCCTCCGAGAGACTGGTCATGGCGCTGGGTACGGGGTCATCACACAAAACCTTGTGTCAGACACAGGTGTGACGAGAGAAGTGCGGGTCGGACCGTTTCGTCCGACCCGCTCGGAGTGCGACGCGCGGACCGTTTCGTCCGACCCGCTCGGAGTGCGACGCGCGGACCGTTTCGTCCGACCCGCTCGGAGTGCGAC